>CAIZMI010000033.1 GCA_903934015.1 uncultured bacterium | reverse complement strand
TTCCGTCAGTGATTTATCCACTCCACCGCTTAACCAATCCACTCTTCTCTCTTTGAGTTTGGAGTCGATAGTTTCCAGCAGAATCTCATAATTGGATTTCATTGGCTCTTTCGCTTTTCCGGTGTGTGGCTTTTCTTCATACTTTGAAAGTTTGCCTTCAATACGATACCGAAGATGTCCTAATCCCCCGCCCGCAAAAGTGCGTAATTGATAATTCAATGGATATTCTTCAAATTTCCCCGGTTTTCCATTGATATCTAATCTTTCCTTGCATCCTGATCCATCTTTATACTCGCAAACAAGATCATCTCCAAACACATAAGCTTGGTTTGGTTTACCAAAATCATCTTCCCCTGGTGTGACGACTCCGCAAAAACCGTAGTTTTCAATGATATATTTTTTCATTGCTCCCGGCGCCAACTCAAACACCGGCTGATTTGGATCTTCGACTCGCCAATCTTTGTTTTTGTCACCGGTTTTTTCTAGGGCCGTAACAAGTTCACCGGCAGAAATAACACCATCTCCGTTTGTATCGCTGGCGGGAACAAAAATTTCTTCCATGAGTTTATTTCCTACGTCTGGTGTGGTTCCGCTTGCGTTAGCAACAGAAGACGAAATGCCATATTTCAAATTTGACCAATCATCACTATTGAAATTTTTGTCGGTCCAGTCAAAAATTGCTCCGGCACCACAGCAATTCATGATAAGTCCGCCATAGGTGTTAGTTTCTTTTAAGGCCCTGGCGACGGCGTAGGCAAAATCCGCTTTGGAAAGTGGTCCATTAGTATATTGTTTATCTGTTCCAATTTGACCATGTACGCCATATATAAACATATACGAGTCCGATGGGTTGTTGTTGATGAATGCTTTCATGTCGTTCAAAACAACATTTTTATCGGTGCCGTTACTAAACCTGGTTGAATAAAATGTCGATGTTCGAGAGCCGGCATTGGTTAGTTGTTTGTATTGACCAATATTGCGATTATATTGGCTCGTATCAGGCCCACCCAGAAGATATGTAGCCGTTGTGGACTGTTGCGCATAAGAAAAATTCGGAAAAACAAAAAAAGCAATACTTAAAAAAATGATGCCCAAAATTACATTCAGAGAATTATTATTATTTTTGTTTGATTTTTGAATATACATTTGATTATCTTACTCCCATTCCGCCCTCAGCCATAAAACTTGTCATCAATTGCACGATTGCTCTAATGACTGCTTGAAGTAATGCTTCAGGAATGTTGGCAGTTAATGCTTGTTTTAAGAGATCGCTAATATTTGCTAGGATACCTTCTTTTCCCGCTTGTTCTTCTTCAACGGTACAGACTTTTTCATGCGCAACAGTTATTCCCTGTTGTTGTTCCGCGATACAGCGATTGGGATAATTCTTTCCATTTACACCGCAAACAGGCTCATACACAGTGGGACAAACAACTTGTTGATTATATGGTTGCGGGGTTGGTTGTGGTGTGGGTTGATTCTGGTTTTGATTACCACTGCCACCGGGGCTTCCACCGCCGGGAGGAGAACCACCACCGGGATTTCCACCCCCGGGAGGAGGTACGGCAGGTTTCATTGCCGGTGGAACTTCGGTAAATTTACACAATTTGTTGCCGTTCTCATCCATATCGGAAACTGTTACGTCTTTTCCGCTTGCGTCTTTAACCACTGTACGTTTCAGATACATTCCCGGTTGCATCTTGGCCCCATTAACACTATAAGCATGCAGAGTATCCGCCAAAGACTCTTTAACCTGATCTTCCGTCAGTGATTTATCCACTCCACCGCTTAACCAATCCACTCTTCTCTCTTTGAGTTTGGAGTCGATAGTTTCCAGCAGAATC
>CAIZMI010000032.1 GCA_903934015.1 uncultured bacterium | reverse complement strand
TACTCCTACCGCCAAACAATGTGCCAATGGCACAGATGACGATGGTGATGGAAAAGTAGACGCTCAGGATTCCAGCTGTCACACCGATTTTAATCCTGCCAATACCTCAAGCTATGATGCTGCTATTAACGACGAAGGTCGTGGTGGTTCAGGTACTTGCAATGATTCCCGTGACAACAACGGCAATGGTTTAATCGATGGAGCAGACCCAATTTGTCACACTGATGGCAATGCGGGTAATCCAGCCTCGTTTGATGGAAACAGAAATGAATCCGCCACACCGACTCCTACACCATCAACTAACAATGTTAATACTGTGACTGAACAAAAGATCACTGTTGTTGTAGCCAATAATGATAATGACAGCAAAAATAACATTGAATTTTCAATGTCAGATGATCGCGAAACAGTAAGACAAGGCGAAACATTGACCTACAAATTGCGTGTTCGTAACAATCGCGAAAACGACATTACGAATATCAAAATTGTTGATCGTTTGCCAAGCTACCTAATTCCTTTGGCCACAAAACCAGGAGCTAGCGCTGACGCAAAAAGCAGAACAATTACTTGGAACAATCAAACAATTTCCGCAAAATCCGAAGTAACCTTTACCTTGCAAGCAAGAGTTGGCGCAGATACTCCAAACGGTTATCTTCTCCAAAATTCAGCCATTGTTAATGGCGATGGAATAAGGGCCAGCGCTACCGATTCCACTTTGGTACAAGGAATTGTTCCGCAAATAGCCGGTGCTACGACAATTGCTCCAATAACTGCGGTTCCAGTCTCTGCAAAAACAGGCTTACCGATTGATACGTTTTCGATGTTACTATCGCTTTCCGGAAGCGTTGCAACCGCAGGCACATTACTAGCCAAACGTCTAATATAAAGATACAGGCAAAACACCACCCTTACGGGTGGTGTTTTCTTATACAAACAACTCGATAGTTTGTAATCAATACGTCCATTCCTGCACCGCCGGCTGGCGGAGACGGGGGTGGTGGTAATTTCAAGTGAGCACAATGCGATCGATTTTCATTTGAGTGAGCAGTTACGGACGGTAGTAACCCCTCACAGGTCGAGAAATTTTGCTTGTATCAGCAAATTTTGCCATCGTGTTGTGATCTTCGTGCATTAAGGTCCGACCTTTGCAAAGGTCGGACCTTAATGCGTTGTTTGCCTTAACCGGTGAGCGGTTAAACGCGGTACTATTGACAATTTTATAAATTTGGTGTACAATACCTCCTTATGTTTTCTAAATCGAAAACCTTGATACACGAAGATAAAGGCACCGGTATATCTTCAAATCTCATTTTGACAATGATTCCAATCATTCTTTTCCTGGCATTTATTTCTAGTGCAGCAGCATTTCTGTTTGGACAAAACCCTTCAACTAAAACGAATGAACGTCATGCGAAACTCCCGGTAGCAGGAGACCGTTTAATTACAAACAGTCAACTTAAAGCGGCCGCTGGTATCCCCTTGATAGCATTTGCATCTAAACCCACCAACCCACTCGTTGCCGTACATAGCAACGAGTCAGGCAATTGGATAAGAATTCCGTCTCTTAAAATTAACGTACCAGTTTCTGAAGCGTTATCAATGAAAGACCAAGATATTCTAAATACTCTCGCTACTGGCGTTGCTATCTACCCAAACGGTGTGCGACCAGGGGAAAATGGCAACGTTTTTATAGCCGGACACAGCACGGGTGAACCATGGAAGGGCCCTTACCGATTTGCTTTTATGAACATCAATAAACTAAAAGCTAGCGACACAATTATCGTTGATTACAATAATAGTCGCTACACTTATGTTGTAACTGAATCCCGTATTATTAACCCCCAAGATACGCATTTTATTGAATCAAGCGGAACAACCCCGACACTTTCCCTAATGGCCTGCTGGCCACTTTGGACAGCAAAAAATAGAATTATTATCGAAACAAAACTTGTTGCAATTAATCCCCTTATTTTAAATAAATAATATTATTTTCAAAATTTTCAGACGCCATTTATCAAACAAAACGTCTAATTATTATGTTCCAATGGCAATTGCCATAAATTAATTACACAATTATCTGCTTGTTTATTAACTTATAATATGCCCAACAATACCGCACAATAGGGTGTTTTTTTATTATTTGCCAGTTTTTATTGACACTGCTGAAAATTATTTCTTGCAATATTCCCTATCCACTATAAAATGATTACATCGTTCTTTTTGTAAGCATAATAGTTTGGAGGTATAAGTAAGTCTATTGGGGGCGGGCTGTTGCTGGAGAAAAGATAAAATAGGAAAAAGGAGACAATGTCATCTGCAACAGACGAATTGTTTTGCTTTCCCTGTTCTTACCTCAACTTCAACAACAACCCCCGTGGCTGAATACATGATACTGTGGCAATGGGAGGGATTAGTTATACTGAAAATGTCTATGCGGGGGGGATTGTTCTTTTAGTTTTATAAGGCACATTTAGTCAAGGACGCTTGACTTTTTGTGCTATAAATTTTTACCCTTTTATTAATTGCCGTATCGCTTTTATTATCGCACCTGAATCAATACCGACCTTTTTTATTAAAGCGCTATATTCTCCCGACTCACCAAATTGCCTCAACCCCAAACGAAGCAATTTCCCAACTTTGTTTTCAGCTAAAATTTCCGCCACCGCCGAACCAAGACCACCATTAATGCTATGATCTTCCACTGTAATCACCCTTCCTGTTTTTTTTGCAGACTTCAAAATAGTTTTTTTATCCAACGGTTTTATTGTAGGTACTGATATTACTTCAACATCTATTTTATCACTCATTCTATCAGCAACCACCAACGCTTCTGCTGTTTGTGGGCCTGACGCCACAACAGTAATATCCTTTCCTTTTCTGATTATCCTTGCTTTTCCGATAATAAACTTTTCCGCCGATTCAGTAATTTGAGCGGTTGGTTCACGGTACAAACGCAAATACACCGGTCCAGGATAATCAATCGCCGCCAGAAACGCTTGTCGTGTTTCGTTATAATCCGTCGGATTAATTATTGTCATGTTTGGCAAAGCCCGCAGAAAAGCAAAGTCTTCCAAGGCATGCGCCGACCCACCATCTGCGGCATTACTCACTCCACCGTGTGAACCCACAAGAATAACATGCAAGTTATTTTGACAAATTTGTAAACGAATATGGTCAAAAGCGCGCGTCATAAAGACCGCGAATGTTCCGGCGACGGGAATATACCCAGCAATGGCCAAACCCGCCGCTACTCCGGCCATATTAGCTTCGGCCACTCCGGTGTCAATAAAACGCTCAGGAAAACTTTCCTTCACTTTTAATATTTTAAGACTCTCGGCTAAATCTGCCGTTAACGAAAAAACACGTTTGTCTTTTTTCATAACCTCAAAAAGTGTCTCGCCAAAAGCCTGCCTTGTTGACTTCATTTCAATTATTTCACCTTTATTCTGAATTTTTGTAGCCATGTTAATTTACGTTAGACATTATTTCCTTTTTTGCTTGAACATACTGTTCATCAGTTATTTTACCGGCGTGCCAATGGATACTTCCTTCCATAAAAGAAACTCCTTTGCCTCGAATAGTTTTAGATATAATAACTCTCGGGCCGGAAGCACTGTTCACTGCAAGAGCTTTTAAAATTTCGTCAAAATTATGGCCGTCTATTTCAATCACTTCCCAACCAAAGGCACGATACTTTTCCGCTAACGGGTCAAGCGATGGCATCACGTCTTTTGTCGTGCCATCTATTTGCATCCCATTTTTATCAACAATCGCGATGAGATTATTTAATTGCAATTTTGGCGCCAACATCACCGCCTCCCAGGTTGAACCTTCTTCCTGTTCCCCGTCACTCATTAAGACAAAAACTTTTTGAGAAGTTTTTTTATTTTTAATCGCTCTTGCCAAACCGATACCAACAGATAATCCCTGCCCCAAACTACCGGAACTAATTTCAATTCCGGGAAGTGATCCACGATGCGGATGCCCTTGCGCACCAAAACCCAACTTTCTTAATCCTTTCATTTCCGCTTCAGGAAAATATCCAGCTTTTGCCAATACCGCATAAAGAGCCGGAACCGCGTGTCCATTACTCAAAAGAAAATAATCACGTCCTTTCCAGTTTGGATTATTCGCGCGATATTTTATTCCCCCGCCAAAAAACAGCGCAACCAAAATATCTATTGTCGAAAAAGCCGAACCAGGATGTCCTGAACCGCAATGATACATCGCCTCTAGGGCCAACAAACGTGACTCGCTCGCAATTTGGATTAATTCTTGAAAACGATTTGTTTGAATCATTGAAGTTTACTACTTAATCATACCCCAATTTTCTTATTCATAAAACATTAATTGGATCTTCATTATTTATTCGTTATTCATCATTCACCATCATTTTTTCCACCTCACTTCATTCTTATTATACTCGTACTATTTTAGCAATGCTCCAGTGGATGGAATTCAAAGACGGAAAACTAGATTTATTAACCCAACTATCTGAAATTTTTTAAACGAGGGAGTCAATAGAAACTTGGAGGGGATCTGCTTACTCTCTCACTAAACGCAAAAAGTTCTAATCGCCCTTTTGTTGCGCCTGAAGCAACCATCACCCCCCCTTCGCCCCGCCCCGTTAGGCGGGCTTCGCCGGGTTGTTTTTCTTGAAGGAAAAACAAAAAAACCGATGGCGCAAAGCACCATCGGCAACAATCAACAGAAACAACTACTTCCCACAACACCAATCATGGGCGTTTTGGAACATTCGTAGCCATGGGCTAACTTCCATGTTGCGCCAGTTTCGCGGCACCCAGGGCCACTGTCGCATTTGCCACATTCGCTCTGGATGAGGCATCATCGCCAGATGCCGTCCGGTTTTGTCGCAAAGTCCCGCGCACCCAAACGGCGAACCATTTGGATTAAACGGATACCTATCAGTGGCCATACCATTCACGGGATGAACATAAACCAAAGGCATCAGATTTTGTCTCTTGATGCCCGAGATCACTGACTCATCCGCGCACCACAGCCTTCCTTCACCATGTGCCACCCAAACCGGTAACCGACAACCAGCCATTCCTTTCAACATGATCGCCGGACTTTCCGTGATTTCCACGACAACCGGTCGCGATTCAAAAGCACCAGAAATATTGCGCACGAAAAGCGGTTGTTTTTCCGCACTTGCTTCCGGACCAAACGGTACCCAACCCAAGCGCGCCATCAATTGACAACCATTGCACGGACCGAACGAGAATGTATCCCTCCTTTCATAAAAGTCCGTGAAGATTTCACTTAAATGCGGGTGCAACTGAATCTTCTTCGCCCAAGCCACCCCCGCACCAAAAACATCGGAGTAAGAAAAACCACCGGGAAACGCGATGCCACGGAATCCTTTCAAGTCGTAAATCCGCTCGGCAACCAAATCGGACACCATCACGTCGCAAACCGCAAATCCGGCTTCGACAAACGCTGCCACCAATTCTTTGTCGCCGTTTGATCCTTCTTCTCGGATTACCGCCACTCTTGGCTTATCTGCTTCTTGTGGACAACAAGGCCTCGCATGGGGAACAAAACTAAGATTCAACCGTGGCGCAACCATGTCACTCAATGACTGAATCGCTTCCCATTCCGCGTCCGCGCAAACGGGATTAATCGCCAAACTCTCCATACGGTAAGCGAATTCCTGCCAGATCACCCGCAAATCATGCACGGATTCATTCAAGACCTCCCGATCACTGCAGGACACGCGAATTCGCTCTTCTTGCGCCAGACCATACGTCGTTTGACCGATTTCCTCGATCTCCACTTGGTGCTTATTTGCAATCTCACGAATCACGGACAGATCATGTGCCCGGCACTCCATTACCAATTGTGGCTCTTCAGCAAACAAACAATCCAGCGCCAAGCCCGCACCATCAATACTCACCTCCATGCCGATGTTGCTGGGAAAACACATTTCCAACAGGGTGACAATCAAACCGCCGTCGGAACAATCGTGCCCCGAAAGCAAAAACCCTTTACTGATCATTTCAGTGACCGCCTCAATACTCCTTTTGAACAAAAGGGGATCGTCTACATCGGGTGAAATGTCGCCGATTTGTCCATAACACTGCAAAAGCGCGCTACCTCCCAACCTATTCTTACCTTTGGCGTTCATACGCATCAGCAGAATACAACTCCCACCGGCCAATTTCAGGTCAGGAGTAATCGTTCGTCTAACATCGGGCACGGGCGCGTAAGCGGTAAAAACCACTGTTTCCGGCGACTTAATCACTTTGTCCGCCACTTTTGTGGCCATTGCGCCGGAATCCTTTCCGCCGTCTTGCTTGATCCCCAGAGCGATCAAAAAATCCTTTCCTGCCACGGACGCTCGTACCAATTTCGCAATCTCACCGACCAGATTCAGTTTTGCCGGCCACATCCAGTTTACGGAAAATGAAACATCGGAAAATTGACTGATTCCCGCCCAAACGATGTTAGTAATCGCTTCCGCGCCTGACATCCTTGTACCAGCAACCGCATCCAACATCGTTTTCAATGGCTGCACCCCGAGCGCGGTCGCTTCACCGACATTATCCAGAAAAGATACCGCCGTTACAGCCATATCCGACACCGGTAGATGCAAAGATCCGCACCCTTGCTGACACATCACTCTGCCACCAACACTACGATCCACTCGGCGCGTCAGATCTTCTTTTGACGCCACTGCGGATAACCGCAAAACTCGTTCCAGCGCTTCGCGCACCGTTAGTCCCGCCGGCAATTGCGGCGCCTTGCCGATTTTCGCCGGAGAAGCATCTCCAATCGTCTTTTGTGGCAATCCGCTCAAAACTTCATCCAGCGACAAATCAACAGGTTTCGATCCGTCTTTTCCATCGTAAACGACAAAGTGTTTGTCGTCCGTCAATTCACCAAGTAGTTCACACGGACACCCTTCGCGCGTGCACAACTGTTGGAAAACATCCCAGTTTTCCGGTTCTATCAGAACGCCGTAGCTTTCCTGAAATTCAGAACACGTGATCGCAACTACAGACATTGTGACATCACCAAGGGTTACGTTGCGGATTTCTATTTTACCACCGGTGGCTTCACAAAATTCCAAAAAAACGTTGAAAATGCCACCCGCTCCTTGATCATGAATGAAACTGATGGGATTTCGTTCTCCCATTTCCACGGAAGCTTCGATAACCCGCCAAGTCAGTTGGCCCATTTGCGCGTTAGCCCGCTGAACAGAATCAAAATCCAATCCGGCAGTATTTGTACCAGCCATCATACTTGACGCCGGACCACCACCAAGACCGATCCTGTACGCCGGACCACCGATTCTTACAAGCAACTGCCCAGGCTTACGCTTTTTCTTAACGATATGCGAATGACGCATTTGTCCCGCAACACCGGCCAACATAATCGGCTTAACGTAACTGTAATGCTCGGAAATATCGCCAACGGGCAGATCCATTTCCACCGTATAGCGACAACCATTTGTAACCGGCACCCCGTACTTATTACCATAATCATGACAACCGGCCGGAGCTTGTAACGCGATTTGTAACGGTGTTGCAAAAGCATCGGAAGTAATGTGTCTGGTTAATCTCTCCCAAGGTTGAACGAACCCTGGAACCCAAAGGTTGCCCGTAAAATACCCCGCAATTGCGTGATTGTGAGAACCTCCGATACCGGGTGCAAGCGAATCCCTCAAACATCCCCCAATCCCCGTGCCCGCTCCGTCCCACGGACTGAACTGGCTCGGATGATTATGTGTTTCCACCGTCAGCGTCAAATCTACATTTTCTTCGACAATGAAGCAAAATGACGGGCCGGCAGGGTCTTTCCTCACCATTAATTTCACGCGGTACCCGCGAATTGCACTTGCATTGTCATGAAAAGCGATCACGCAATTGGATTCTCCGCCCAGCGCCAGATAAGGTGCCTTCGCCAAATCAAATAACGTGTATGGTCGCGCTTGACCATCAATCACCAACTTTGCATTCCATGTTCGATGACGCGTATGATCCGCTGCAGCAATACCCAAACCAAAACATTCGACATCCGTAGGATTACGCCGCAGAAAGTCCCTGATCAAGTCGTAGAAATAGGCAACATCCCCGTCGTCCCACGAAAGTCCGAACTCTTTATTGATTCGCCGTAATTCTGCAACTCCTCCCGCCAAAACCGGAATAATGCGCACCGGTTCGGAAATCGCGTTTGACGCAAATGTCTCCGGCAATTTCGAGTACTGCGTTTCCGTCATCCTGTCGAAAACAGGCAATTGCAAAGCGTTCGTCACCTCCTGAAGACGCAACACTTCAACTCTGCTCACTTCCGGAAAACCGCAGGCGCGTAAAACCGCCATCGCATTCGAACTGAATGACGTTGCAAACGCCAACCGCGGTCCCACTATGGTTACCAAACCCGACAAATGAGACTCATGCGCGACCCTTTGCGTCGGCAATTCCTGGAAAAACGTAACCAGCTGATTTTATCGATCGGGTGTAATTGCCCGGTCAGCTTCGACACAGAAGCATTCTTCTTGACCATTCAAGCCAAGACGAAAAAATCGATAAAGATACAACATTTAAGCTCTCCTTCTCGCAAATTGTGAAATGTGCACGAGGCACAAGAAAAAGACTAGCCAAACAGCTACCACAGGCATATCAAATTACGTGCTAGTGCGCAACTATGCGTAGTCGCTCTTTAAGGTCCGACCTACAAAGGTCGGACCTTAAAAATTAGGACCTTAAAATTAGCCTTGCCGCACCAAGCGCCGTGCCGTCGAATATTTTTTGTTCTCTAATTTTTATTCCCGATATTTCTTGTTGCAGTTTACCCACAATACCATCTCGCATCACCCCGCCGTCAATAATAATCTTGGTCGGTTTATATGGTAACTTTTTTATTATTTTATCAACATCAATGGCAATTTCTTTCAAACATTTTTCCAATGCCTGCTTATCCGCCAAAACCTTCAAAACTTCCTTGGCACCACGCCCCACCTTTGCTTCGATTGCGTAATTTTCACCACTAGCTGTCAACGTGGTAAAAAAACCATCATGCAAATCAAAATCATTCCCAATAATTTGCATGATAAAAGTTCCTGTTCCATACGTGACTTTTGTTGTACCAATTTCAATCCCCGCCGCATACAGACTGGCCTGTTGATCACCACAAACCGCTAATATCGGCAAAGAAAATCCCAAAATCTCTTTTTTCAAATTACCGAAATGACTTTGTGTTTTTTTAATCTCCGGGAGGATTTCTTTTTTTACATTAAAAATGCTTAACAATTCATCATCCAACTGTTTTGTTTTAATATTACAAAGCAAAGTTCTTGTCGCATTAGTCTCATCTGTAAAAAAAACTTTTTCCTCAGTTAAATTCCACAAAAGCCATGCATCCACAGTGCCACAAGCCAAACAATTATTTTCAGCCGCAAATTTTACTTCCGGTATGTTATCCATGAGCCAACCGATTTTGGACGCGGAAAAATATGGCAAAATCGGCAAGCCGGTTTTTTGCAAGACAGTCCCCCCAAATTGCTTTTCCAAAATCTGACATTGCTCTCGCGTACGTGTGTCCTTCCAAACAATCGCCGGATAAAATGGCCAAGAAGTTTTTTTATCCCACGCAATGATCGTTTCTCTCTGATTTGTAATACTGATTCCCACAAATTCATCTTCATTTTTTTTACTAACTCTTACCACCTCTTTCAACACTTGTTTTGCGAGATTAATAATTTCAGAAGGATCTTGCTCAACATGCCCCTGATGTAGCCCAATTTCATCGATCGCGCGATTTGCCTTCACGATAATATTTCCTTCTTTATCAAAAACAAAAGCCTTGATACCTGTTGTACCAACATCCAAGACTAACGCAAATTTCTTTTTACTTTGGATCATCACAAACCATTTGTTTGGCGTCCGTTGTTCCACAGGCGCAAATCGCGACCGGAAAATACTCTTTAACAGATTTTCGTTCAACAACAACCAATCTCAAAACGTTCAATAAAGGATATTGAGAATATTTTCCAATAAGATTACAAATTTGTGAAATTGCTTTCGTCCCCTCACTTACCATTTCTGAAGATTGATCTTTTACCAAATTCAGTCCCGCCTGATGATTACGCGAATCACTACTAAAACCGGTAGCAACCAAATCACCGACACCCGATTGACCATATACTGTTTCTTTTTTTCCTCCCAATCTGGGAACGATTTCGCCCATTTCAAGACACGCCTGCGCGACATACCAACCGCGGAAATTACTGCCAAGTTCCAAACCATGCACGATACCCAAACCCACCGAATATATATTTTTCAAAACACCCGTCAGTGCAACCCCTCGCATATCCCTGGAAAAAGTAAGCCGTAAATCATGACACTGAAACAAGGAAATTACTTTTTTTGCCATTCTGGCAGAATATCCGGCCAAAACTGCCGCCGTACCTTTTCCCGCACTAATTTCCTCGGCAATCATTGGACCATACAACAACATTCCTCTTTTTCGTCCCAAATACTCTTTCAAAACTTGTTCCATCGTTTTTCCCGTATTTGCTTCTAACCCTTTAGCCAAAACAATAACTGGAACACTTCTACCCACATCGCCAGAAATATCACTCAAAACCGCGCGCACCGCCTTTGACGGGATTGCAAGAAAAATTATGTCCGACGAAAGAACCAACACTCGAAGATCATTTTGTTTCGGTACTTTCTTTGGTTCGCTATCCCAAAAATCAACTGTGCACTTATTGGCTTTCGCTAATATTTTCGCAATCGCTTGCCCAATCTCACCTGCTCCAATAATAAGAACTTTTTGCATAAATCAATTATAACCCAAAACCGCCCGGAACGTTCGCGGATGCCCATTTATTTAACCATTTCACCTGCCCCTCCGAAACACCACCTTGAAACGCCCGCGATTCTTCAATTGCCTTGTCCATCGGCCATCCTTGGACGGAATAGCGATATAAAACAACCATTGTGCCCGCCCGACCAATTCCACCACGACAATGCACGTGAGCGGGCTGATTCGCTGGATTTATTACAAAATCCAGAAATTCCTTCGCCTGCGCGTCTGTTGGTGGCGATCCATCAGCAATCGGTAGTGCCAAATAATTTAACGCCAAGGCATTAAATCCTGGAATTTTTCGATCATCACCCACTTCACCTCGTTCACCATCCACACGCAAATCGATATCACTTTTCCAACCATTCTCCTTCATCCACTTAAAACCCGACAACAATGGTTGACCGGAACGTGATAAAACATTCGGTACAGGCATTGCAAAAGACCAAAGACCATAATCCTTAGGAGCATTGCTTGGAATTCCCTGCCGTGGTCCAACAAAGACAATATTTGGAGACGCACTTGGTACAACCACCTGAAAAGAAGTAACCGGTTCTTTTTTTTCGGAAACAAACGAAGAAACGGGTAATTTTGTCGGATTCGTAATTTCCGACGGTAGAAACAATTCAGAGTTTTTGGAGCGCAAACCCAGCCACGTGCCAACACCAGCAATCGCAACAATCAAAACGACTATGCCGATAATTATTTTATTTATTTTCATAAATACATTCTATCACTTTAAGGGTTACCCCTAAAGTTACGACGATTATAGGGGTGACCCTTAAAGTAGCTCTCATATTCACCACTCACGGCACATTCTGATCAATCGCAATTGTAGTCACATACCCCAATTTTTTATATTCATTCACAATTTTGCCGGTAAGAGGAGTTACTTCTAATACTCCTCCCGAAATAGCGATTAAAACATTGCCATTGCCAAGCTTAATAACATCAGTGGGATGACTAATTTTACGACCATTTTCAAGCGTGCTTAGCGTCCACAATATTTTACCCTGTTTATCCACTTCAAAAATTTCATTCTTATTTCTATCTTCCATGACAAATGTGTCCGTATCTGTTGGCCAAACATGCTGAATCCATCCTGCGTCCGGTTTCATCCACTCCCAAATAATTTTCTTTGTCGCTCGATCTACAATCAAAACTTTTTTTGCAAGAGTGTCAGTAATCAATATTTGACTACCGCCATTAAGCGGAACTGTGTTTGTATTAGCCATCAACATTCCTGGTTTTGTCCCCATTCTTAATGTCTCGCCGTACTGCCAAACAATCTTATTTATCCTTTGATCAATAATAATTACCCGCCGATTATTACCGTCATTAATAAGCACTTCGTTATCATTTAATTTATATGATTTATCTGGCTGATGCAGATATCCATCCTCTGCGCTTTGAATATCTTTTTTTCCATACTGCCAAACAAGCGCATGTGTTTTACGATCAATTTCCTGCACAAACATTGCCTCACCATCAGAAACAATCAAATTTCCATTTGGGGCAACCGTTACATATTCCGTATGTGTAGCATGGCCACTGGGTGGCAATGGCGAAGCATCCATGCGTTGTAACCACACCTGATTTCCCACCCGATCAATCCCAACAACCCTTTTCCCATCAAAATCTGTATACCAAAGAGTCACAAAATCAGACGGTGTTGATATCAAATTGGATTTTTGAATACTTTTTGCCAAAGGTAATTTTCGACTAACTATTTTTTGAAATAAATTCAAACCACCAGTGTTTATATTATCGCCCTGAACCCAATAGACAAAGAATCCGAGCAATATTAAACCCAGCATGATAAATATAGTTACAACAACAATTCGAAAATTAATCATTTACCCCCCGTTCCATCTCCACCTGTACCGCCAAGGCCTTCGTTGTCCCTTGAACATTCAGCTTGGAGACGACATATGTTTTGTACGCTTCCTTGGTAACAGTAAGTCCATACTTCCCCGGTACGGCAAGCAACATAAACTTGCCT
>CAIZMI010000031.1 GCA_903934015.1 uncultured bacterium | reverse complement strand
TGTTTAGCATGGTGATGTTCATAATCCCAGACTACGACACGCGCTTTGTTATCCACAGGTTTCAGACCAATTCTGTGGTGGAAACAGGTGGGACGTTCATACCAATCTTGCGTTGGATAAGACTCAGAATTGACTTTTTTTTATATTTAATTATACTGAAGCGGCGTTTGAACATTTCAATTACCGCCACCTATCCGACTAGGAGAAACCTAATGTCCCTCGAACGAATTGTGTCCCTCGTTGATCTACAAAAAGTTGAGGCATATGGAAGATACAGGCTTGAACTTCTTGAGTTGCCCTTCAAGGATATTTTCGATGTTATTGCAGATCTACTGAGGAACAATCTATCTTGGAAACTCCCCGTCGCCGTTGAAGCAATTGACGAAACAACTTCCCAACCGAATCGGAACGATTTGGAAGGAATAAGCCGGTTATGTTCGTCATTTCCTCTAATACAGTTTACGATCCGTCGACGATTGACAACATTCCTGGAAACAATGCCTACTGCCGATTTGATCGAATGGTATGAAACACTTTCAATAAACGTCTACCAATTTAATTGGCTTAAGCAGGAGTTACTTGAAGTACTGACCAGTCGAATTCAAGCGGTGAAAGATGTCGATAGTGAAACGTGGTTTGAAGAACTGGCTCGGAAAGTACTACAGGATAAGTTACTGCCCGATCTGGCCCCCGTTGTCGAAAGTCACTGTCTCAAGCTTGCATTCGCATTTTCCATCAAAAAAAAGATGGCTTCCCGCACGCACTGAACATATCACTGACGAAAAGTCCGACTATACTGGCCGGACATTTTTTATTTTGTTTTTCATCAAATATATTAACTTCTAAATTTAGTCAAAATTGAGTTAATTATAATACGCCGTAGGGGCAATTCATGAATTGCCCCTACACGTATTTAATCTATGCTCACCCAGTACTAGAACGAAAACGTTCAGTGCTGGGTTGCGGTTCACACTCGGTGAGCTTACCCCGAACCAGAACTGATGTTCGGTACGGGGTTGCGCATTTCGCTCGGCGAAATGCTTACATTCCCCCGAAATCGCCCATACCGCCACCGGCTGGCATTTTGTCTTCTTTCTTTTCTGGGATATCGGTCACAACCGCTTCGGTTGTAAGAAGTGTCGCGGCGATTGACGCGGCGTTTTGCAATTCAAGACGAATCACTTTCTTTGGATCAACGATACCCGCTTTGAACATGTCGGTGTATTCATTTTGCATCGCATCGTAACCAACCATAAAGTTTTGCTTACGCACTTCGGCGATTACTACTGATCCTTCACGACCGGCATTGCTAACGATCTGACGAATCGGTTCTTCAATCGCGCGTTGCACGATACGCATTCCGGTAATAATATCCGGGTTGATGTTTTCCTTTGAACGCTTATCAATTACCTCTTGAAGTTCAGATGAAGCTTTTAGTAATGCCAAACCGCCGCCGGCAACAATACCCTCTTCGATGGCCGCCTTCGTGGCATTCACCGCGTCTTCGACACGGTATTTCTTTTCTTTTTGTTCCGTTTCCGTAGGCGCGCCAACCTTGATTACGCCAACTCCACCGGAAAGCTTACTCAAGCGTTCTTCCAGTTTTTCACGATCATAGTCGGATTCGGTAGTGGCGATTTGCGCCTTGATTTGGTCGGCACGTTCCTTGATTTTCTTTGGATCACCTTTGCCATCAACGATGATGGTCTTCTCTTTTCCGGCCACCACACGATGAGCTGAACCAAGCATATCGAGCGTCACGTTTTCCAACTTCAACCCGAGGTCTTCCGAAATTAAAGTTGCGCCTGTAACCGTGGCAATATCACCCAACAATTCCTTACGACGATCACCAAAGCCAGGCGCCTTCACGGCCAAGCCGTTAAAGATGCCACGAATCTTATTGAGAATAAGAGTGGCCAACGCTTCGCCGTCCACATCGTCCGCAATAATTACCAAATTCTTTTGGCCCGCCTGCATCATTTGTTCGAGCAACTTGATTAAATCTTGCTGAATGGATGAAACTTTTTTGTCCGTCACCAAGATCATCGGGTTTTCCATTTCCGCATTCATCTTTTCCGCATTGGTGATCATGTACGGCGAAACATAACCCTTGTCGAACTGCAAACCCTTCACCACTTCTTTTTCCACGCCGACGGATTGTGAATCTTCCACAGTAATAACACCCGTTGAACCGACACCGTCTTTTTCATCCATGATGTCAGCGATCAACTTACCAATGCTTTCATCTTGCGCGGAAATTGTCGCCACTTGCGTGATTTCTTCTTTGGAATTGATCTTCTTCGCGTCGTTCTCCAAGGTTCTTACGGCAGCAGCTGTTGCTTCCTCAATACCCTTTTTCAACAGAATCGGGTTGGCGCCGGCGGCGACGTTTTTCATGCCTTCACGCACAATTGCTTGAGTCAAAATCGCCGCGGCGGTTGTTCCGTCACCGGCCGTTTCATTGGTTTTTTCGGCTGCTTCTTTTACCAAAGATGCTCCGACGTTTTCAAAACGATCTTCCAATTCAATGTCTTTTGCAATTGTTACACCGTCGTTGGTGATAACCGGTGTTCCATATCCTTTATCCAAAACGACATTACGGCCCTTTGGGCCAAATGTGACTTTTACCGTATTTGCCAATTGATCAACACCTGAAAGTAACTTCTTTCGGGCGCGTTCATCGAAAATAATTTGTTTAGCCATGATTTTCTTAAATTAATGATTATTAATAATTTTCATTCGTGCGTTTCGTAGGGGCGGACCTCTGTGTCCGCCCGTTTTGACGACGCACTGGTGACACCACGGGAGCACATAGAGATGCTCCCCTACGTTTCGTTACGAATTTTTACGCTTCCACTACACCAAGGATTTTTTCTTCCTCAATGACCAAATATTTGATGCCTTCAATTTCCACTTCATCTGGAGAGTATTTTGTAAACAAAACACGGTCACCAACTTTGACCGACATGGACGCACGCGTGCCATTGTCTAACATTTTTCCTGTTCCCACGGCGACTACTTCACCTTGTTCCGGCTTTTCTTCGCGGGCTGAATCGGGTAGAAAAATTCCGCTCTTAGTTTTCTCTTCTTGCTTTAGCGGTTTTACCACTACTTTATCGTTCAACGGTTTGATTTTCATATTTTTGAACTTGTAATTAAGAATAAGTTAAGTTCTGAACATTTTAGCACTCAATGCATTAGAGTGCCAATGGAGTTATTGTAGCAAGGGGAAAAACGGTGTCAATGGGCACGGTGGGATGCCAATACTAGGTCGTTTGCTAAATTAAAAAGATAACAAATCGAATCATGACAATATCCCGGATCACACGCAATAGTGGGATACCGCAGGAAACAAGATGGTATTAGTGTGCTGTAACTATACGACTTGTCCCACGTAATAACGTCGTGTCATTCCTGGCCCTTTGTCCCGCGTAGCCTTGTGCAAAGTGGGGGGATGACCAGGAATCAGTAACGATTACTACGACGGGCTCCTGCTCACAGGCAGGAGCGACAACTACAATGAGCCTAATGAAGAATCGTACACCGTAAATAATTTTGTCTATTTCTATCCTGTTATTGCGTGTGATCCAATACCCCCCCCTACACCCTCAACTCATCTGGTTGGTGCGGGGGTTGGTAGTCTTACAACAGTATCGGAATGTTCTGCCGAAATCGTGAATGTGTGTGATCCTATTGTCATCCCAGAATCAACAACCAAACCCGTAAAATTCGCGTCAAATTTCAAACGAGCCTGTCTTACAGCATTAGGACCAGAAATATTTTTATCTGGTTTATTTTCGCTAGCAGAGATTGAACCCATCACATTGCCATCCAAAGAGTAACTGACCTTTTTTACTCCCACGGCATCCTGCAAATTCCACTTAATAACCGGAGTTTTTTGGGAGGCCGTAGTTGCCAAAGAAACATCCACAGAACCAATTGCCGTGCCATTGTTATTAATCTGAGCACCCTTCTCTGCCGATACCACTACTTTATAGGTGCCTTTGTAATAACTTTTCTTACCGGTAGCACCTATCGCGGTAATAACAAAATTATGACTGCCAATTTTTGAAAAATTGGAACCACCAAGAGAACTGTAACTACAAAAGTTAGTGTATTTATTGGCAACACTCGAGTCGGGAGTGGAAACAGGACAACTGGTGGTACCAGTGACCGCCTTATCATCAATTGTCAGTACAAGACTTTTCTTCACGCCAGTAGTCACACAAGAAACACCGTCCGCAGAGACCTTCAAATCACTAATTTTTATCCCCGCATTAGTAGTTTGTTTACCAGCCAAAGAAGCGACACCAACCGTATATGATCCTGAATACACAGAAGCCTCAGAAGAAACTTCTGTTCCCGCATGTACTGCCGATATAGTAAACGCGTGAGAACCGATACTTAATCCCGCGGTGTTAACTATTCCAATGAAATTTCCGTCAAACTTCGAACGAGCAGGCGTGACTTTGTATGGTCCACGGATATTATCATTATTATTAGCATTGAAGTTAGAAACCGTCCCCATTGAAGTCCCGTCCAAAGTCAAACTTGTGGATGTGACTCCTACCGCGTCTTGCAAATTCCAATTAATAACCGGATTCACTTGGGTGGATGAAGTAGCCAAGGAAACAGTTACAAAACCGATACCCGTACCATTATTGGTAGTCTGAGAACCCTGCACTGACGTGTTTATTTCATATGCTCCTTTATAAGCTGTTCTATTCCCGGCCCTGCTTGTCGCCGTCACAGTAAAAGTGTGCTTACCGGGTTTTGCAAAAGTCGTACCACTAAGCGAATTTGGATCGCAAACATAAACAAATTTATTATCAACATTAGCAATAGAAGTAGTAACCGGACAATTTGTGTTATCAACTGTTTTACCGTCAACAGATGTTAATGTTGTATCTTTTTTTACACCGGTTGTGACCCAAGAAACACCACCAGAAGAAACATTCACATCACTGATTTTCACAGGGCCACCATCCGTTACTCTGCCAGACTGATTAGCAACAGCAACCGTATATGTTCCTTTATAATCGGAAACTGCGACAGGAACAGGTGACGCAGATGGTGTAGGAGTATTAATTGTAGGCGTAAAAGGATCACCACCATCATTATCACTATCATCACTATCGTCATTATTATCATTATTATTATCGTTGCCACCATTGTTGCTTCCGCCACCACCATTATTTGACTCCCCGGGTTTATTTTCAATCCTAAAACTATTACTAGTAATCTTTACCCCTGAAACAAAATTACCATTCGCGTCTAGCGCCTGAAGCAAAACCCGATAAGTACCGGCATCGTAATTGGTAATTACTTTTTGTTGACCATCATTTACTGTTGATTTGAGCATAATCTTACAAACCGGTTTGTTGGCGACAGTACAGAAAGAAATACGCTCCAATGGAAACTTATCCTTATTGAATGTTGGCCAAGTAACAACAATAGTTTGCCCCTGAATAACCTTTGCAGGTGTAACTTTTACCCGAAAAGGAGAAATAGCAGATGTCAATATTTGGTCCCAAAAAACAGTAGCCAAAACAGCAAGAACAACAACAATCAACATTAACGAACCTAATATGAGAAATTTCTTATTTTTACCTTTACCGGCCCTAAATTCCTCTGTTTGTAACTCCTCTTTTGGTTCTAAGCCATTATTCATTTTTTTGTTAATTAATATGTGTGGATAATCTCTTTTTCATTCTATCATATCATCACGAGTCATACGCATTTTTTGATAATACCGATTAATCGCCAGAAAACTGCACAACCAATGGAAACATCTCCCCCGAATCAAAATCATGTCAAGCCCGAATCTTTCTGCCCTCCAAAAGCTTCCAGCCCCATTTTTCCCATTCTCTCATTGAACTCATAAAGCAACGGTGCTTCTTTGCTGTGCGGATGAAATTCAAGATGTAGCGCACTGGCGACAATACGCCCACCGGCCGTAGTGTTTTCTTCGTTTTTGTTGATTTTTTCTTTCTGCCTTTCTCCGAGCCAATTCTCAATATAATTACCGGTCTTTCCACCCAACAAAAACTCGCCAACCTTTTTTACCCCGATCAAAAATTTGGATTTTCTCACTTGTTTCAAATTATCCACCTCATCACGCAATAATCGCGCCAAATATTTTTCGATCCATTCTCTGTTTGCTTCCCGAAATTCCGCACAAACTTTTTCCCCAAACAATGGAATAATCCGTGCATACTCAAGGGCGGTATATAAACTTTGATATGGAAGAGCTAAGCCGTCCTGTGCTAGGTAATGATTCAAACAAACCAGATTACGCGTGGGCCCGATTGGTCGCCTACGCAAATGAAACAAATCCAACGTGACTGTAACAATAAATCTGACGGTCCAAATTCTTCCCGCTTTGGTGACCAATAAGACATCCAAATCACTATCTTCATGTGTAAACTCGCGCGCCAGAGACCCACTGACCGCCACCATCTCCAAAAACGGAATCACCTGCAAAAACCAAGCAATGTGTCTTAACCGTTTCCATTTTATTTGCGCCAAAGCATGCATTTTTAGACGCTTTTCAACTAACTCTTGTCGACCTGGGAAGAAATAATAACCGGAATGAGATTGAATATTATTTTTTTGAACTAAATCACTTAAGACGACACTGAGTTCAACAAACGTCGACGTAGGGGCGGACCTCTGTGTCCGCCCGCGCGGGAGCACGCAGAGGTGCTCCCCTACGCCTGCACCACAGCCACAATTCCCCCGAAACAAATACCGCCAAATTTCCGTGGCCGTTAACGACATATTCAAAATATCGTGGTAGGCCAGGGTGGCAAGAATAGCTTGTTCAGTGCCGGAATAATCAGGTTCCATCTATATAAGATACCTTAGGACTAAGTATTAAAAAACAGGAAAATATCTGCCATGTCGCTCCTGCCCGCGAGCAGGAGCCAGTCGCTTAGCATAATTGATTCCTGGTCAGGACCAGGAATGACAGCGATGCACAATACCGCTTGTCGTTCCTGCCCGCGAGCAGGAACCCGTCACTTAACATAATTGATTCCTGCACGGCCAGGAGTGACAAATAATTTTTTCATAAAAAATCGGGTGTCCGCAAAGCGAACACCCGAAAATGACCCTGACTGAACTGTTGGACTGATCGATCAGACCGCGACGAGTTGTCCTTGGCGTTGGTCGGCATGATTGCCGTTTCCGCGCCGTTCCTCGTACTCTTCATCGAGGATGGCGCACCGCAAGGCGATCACCGGTCTGCTGGCTGTGGATTTGATCTGGTCCAGCTTTTCCTGCCCAACCAGACTGACCACCACTTCCGGCAACCGATCGGTGGCAATCAAGCGCTCGATTGCGATTCGGCTTGCCTCGCAGGGATAGATGTCCAAGAACAGAGAATGAACCCATTCACTCTGCTCAATCTTCGCCCATTCGACTACCAGATCGAGAAGACTCGAGACCATCCGTTCCAGGAGATCATCGATGAACAAACCGAAACCGATACCCAATGGCATCTGATAGACAAGCCGATCGATGTCCAAGATCGCTCTGACCAGATGACGCGCGTCGCGACCGGCGATAATCTCCTCCGATTCGAGTACCGCCAGTTTGGCCAATGGGCAGTCAGCTTCATCAAGCACCGCGATCGCCTCTTCCCGCGTCGCCGGTTGCAACAGCCACGTCAGACTTTGCGCCGCCACCTGTCTCCTGACATACTCCAGATCGACCAGGTCCGCGACTTGCTCGGTCAACTTCGGCCCAGCAACAATGCAGAGCTGGATGATCTCCGCGTAATTCAGATCGCCCCCTTCCGCCTCGTCGATCACCCGCTGAACCATCGCCCGCAACACGTCCAATCCCAAACTCGTAACCGCCATGACCCGTACCTCCCGAAAAAAATTAAACCTGGGTTTGTCGCGCGTTTCTGTCTCAAGAACGCCCGTTCGAAAAATAAATACCAACGTTTAGACAAACTTATCAACGTCGGCACTGCGTCTTCCACGCAATCTGCAAAATTAATTTCAGACTACGTGGAAGACACATTTTTCCTATTAATTTTTAAGTGACAGACCGCCTATTTACCCAAAGTTCCACGCAATAACCGATAAATATTTATGGCGCAAAACTTCATGTAAATATCGAAACTCACTTCTCCTTAATTCAACAGCTAACCGTACGCTAATGAATTAAGGGAAACGGGAGACCGTGGATGGGATGTTTAAAATAGTCCCATCGACAGTCTCCAAAAAACGAAAATCTTCGGCTACCCCTTAGTTACCACCAAAGCCGGATCACGGCTACCTGTCGGCGGACAATCCATTGTCCAGTGGGATTCAGAGTTGAGCCCGAGGTTATTGGCCTTTGCATTTATCTCATGAAGATTCGTAATCGAATTCATGAGTGCAAGGTTGATCCCTCACCCGGACACCGCGGAAGTCTTTTCCGGTTCGCAGAATGTCGAGGACGTCTGTCCCAAAATGGTTAGGCGTTAGCCAAACGTTTTCTCGCATCCACATCATCGGATTCAGCCACTTCCATCTTTTCGCGCCGTAGGGTTGCTTCTTTTGGGTGCACAGACTGTCGTGCCGCCACAGGAATACCCATTGCAATCATAAATACGCAAATAAGATTTTAAGCTGTAGGCAGTTGTCCCCTCATCGCTTAATGCGATTTTTGAGGGTATTTCTGTTCTAGCGCCAATTCTGCCAAGGCGCTCAATTCGTCGTCATTCGTTATCTCCTTTGAGTTTGAAAAAACAATAACCAAGAACTATACTCCCAATTGATATTTTTGTCAAGTTTAAATTTTGTAACCGCCCACAGGTTGAGGTAAACAACGCATTAAGGTCCGACCTTTGCAAAGGTCGGACCTTAATCACGAAGAACACAACACGACGGCAAAATTTGCTGATACAAACAAAATTCCTCAACCTGTGAACGGTTACTATTTTTTTACAATATTAAAAAACCGTATCAGCGATGCCAATACGGTACTAAACTGTTCCAACGGCTTGCCTCGCTATCACAACAGCGGCCCGGACTAGATCTTCTGGTAAGTCCTGACCAAAACCAGGAACATCTCTTCTGGCTTCTGCGAGAACCTCCCTGAACCTGATCAGATTTGAACGATTGGAAATCAATTTCTCACCTTCGCCTTTTTTTGCACCATCGCTCAAATGAGTGGCCACTTCCTGAACAACAACCAATGCCGTATCAAGCAAACTTTTTTTCAGCGCTTCCCGATCGTCCAAAGACGACAAATCCACAACACTACTCTGCATATGCCTTTTCTCCTATACCGGAAATTTCTTCAAAAGTTGATCTTAATGCCCATTTTTTTATCGCTTCTCGATCAGCGTTTCTTCCGGCTATTTTTTCGAACCATTCGTTGTCAATCCCTTGCGCCAAAGACGTCCTTGCAAGGATGGCTAATTTATCACAAAGAGAGATATGTGTCAAACGACGACTGAGATCCAACTCGCCCATTTGAAACCTGTACTCCGCTTCTTCGAGATGAAATCTTTCGAAATCCCGTAAGCGATCAAATTTGATAACAATTTGAAAATAGCGACGAGCGCAAATAATTACCTCCCTCGCCAATTCATCTAACAATTCATCGTGTTTATAACACTCTTCTAAGGCACGAAAAGAAGTGCCTTCAACCTGTTCCATCTCATCTTCAATTTGCGAAAATACGTAAGACCGTTCCATTATCATATCCAAATACTACCTCTTAATTTGATGTCTTAAAAGGCAAAAAACTAAAACCAACGCTACAGCGGTGTTACCTGCCGACGTGAACTGGCAATAATGGGAACGATCAACATCAGTACGTAATGTCCCCAAATGATCCATGTTTGATAAAATGCGGAATCACCACCATTAAAACCACGCACAATTACGGTGTAGTCCAGAAGCATGTTGATTGCCAACCAGGCCAAACCAACGAGTAATCCTTGTGACATGGACACGAGATGTAGCCGACTGGAAAAAGTCCAACAAAGCAAGAATGCCGCTAGGAACAACACAAAATCTGTCGGAATAGAACGATTAGTAAGATTAAGTAAAACCAAAAGAGAAATGACGGCAAAGACGATCAACCAAAGGGCGAGGCCGTAGAATATTACTCTTTTCCAGAGACTTAACTGCATGAGGTTATTATACACCAATAATACCTTAATTATTGATGACTAATTTATTTAGTCTTTTTCTTTGCCAACATTTCTTTTAAATATTGACCAGTGTAGCTCTTGGCGACGCGTGCCACTTCTTCCGGCGTACCTTCGGCAACAATTTCCCCACCCTTATTTCCACCTTCCGGACCCAAATCGATAATCCAATCGGCCGCTTTTAATACATCGAGATTATGTTCGATCACCAAAACAGAATTGCCTTTATCAACCAACGCGTGCAAAACAATTAGCAACTTGCGCACGTCATCGAAATGCAAACCGGTTGTCGGTTCGTCCAAAATATAAATCGTCTTGCCGGTCGCGCGTCGAGAGAGTTCTGTCGCCAGTTTAATACGCTGTGCCTCACCGCCGGAAAGTTGTGTTGCCGGTTGACCCAAGTGGACATAACCAAGACCTACTTGTTCAAGCACGGCCAATTTCGATTCAATCGCCGGAATAGCGCGGAAAAATTCGTGCGCCCGTTCTACTGTCATGTTCAAAATTTCCGCGATGCTTGTTCCTTTGTAAAGGATATCCAAAGCTTCGCGATTGTAGCGCTTACCATGACACTCTTCGCACTCCACATAAACGTCCGGCAAAAACTGCATTTCAATGCGAATCACGCCATCACCCTGACAAGTTTCACAACGACCACCGCGCACATTAAAAGAAAAACGTCCGGCATCATAACCACGCACTTTGGCTTCCGGGGTTGCCGCAAATAATTCACGAATCGCGGTAAACACTCCCGTATATGTGGCAGGGTTACTGCGTGGCGTGCGACCAATCGCCGATTGATCGATCATAATTACTTTATCGAGATTTTGGAGACCCTGAACACTGTCGTGTTTACCAGGCAAATCTTTCGCCCCATAAAATTCTTTCGCCAAAACTTTCGAGAGAATGTCGTTAATCAATGTCGATTTTCCGGAACCGGAAACACCGGACACACAAACGAATTTACCCAACGGAATTTTTACATCGACATTTTGTAAATTATGTTCGGTCGCACCTTTGATAACCAATGTCTTTCCGTTACCGGCGCGTTTTTTCTTCGGCACAGGAATATCCATTTTGCCTGACAAATATTTGCCGGTTAATGAATTGGATTTTTCCAAGGCCTTCGCGGTTCCCGCAAAAACAATTTGCCCGCCGTGTTCACCGGCACCGGGACCGACATCAATCACATAATCCGCATTACGAATCATTTCTTCGTCGTGTTCCACAACAATTACCGAGTTACCCAAATCACGTAAAGTTTTTAATGTACCAATCAAACGTGAATTATCACGTTGATGCAAGCCAATCGAAGGTTCATCTAAAATATAGAGAACACCAACCAAGCCCGATCCAATTTGAGTTGCCAAACGAATACGTTGCGCTTCGCCACCGGCCAGCGTTGCCGCCGAACGATCCAGTGTTAAGTAATCCAAACCAACATCGAGTAAAAACTTCAAACGAGCACGAATTTCCAGTAAAACCTGCTTACCGATAATTTGTTCGCGTGGTCCAAAAGTTTCGTGCGCTTTAGGGTTTTGCGCGAGATTAGAAAACAGTTTGTAATTTTCGGCGATAGTCAATGAAACAACATCATGCATATTTTTTCCTGCCAAGAAAACACATAATGATTCCGGTTTAAGGCGTTTACCCTTACAAACAGGACATGGCTTGCTAACCATATAACGTTCAATTTCGCTTCTGGCATAATCCGAATCCGTTTCCTTATAACGACGCATCAAGTTTGGCACAACACCTTCGAATTTTGTTTCCATTGTCGAACCTTCTTCTGTTTTTACGGTGATTTTTTCCTCACCCATACCGAACATAATAATTTCCATCACTTCTTCCGATAATTTACTTACCGGCACATCCAACGAAAAATGGTTTCTTTTAGCCACTGCTTCCAAAATCCACATCGCCCAAGAACTACCGCGCATTCTTCGACTCCATGGTTTAATTGCCCCTTCGGCCAAAGTTAATTTTCGGTTTGGAATTACCAATTCTTCATTTACTTCCAATTGCGTACCAAGACCGGTACAAGAAGAACACGCGCCATGCGGGCTGTTAAATGAAAACATTCTTGGTTCTACTTCCGTCAAACTGACCCCACAGTCCGGACAAGCAAATTGTTCGGAAAAAACATAATCTTTCTTTTCCGTGCGATCTTCAATAATTACAATTCCGCCACCAATACGCGTCGCGGTTTCTACCGAGTCGGCAATGCGCGGACGATCCAAATTACGCTTATCAATTAACAAGCGGTCGATGACCACTTCAATCGAATGCTTTTTTTGTTTATCCAATTCCAGTTGTTGTGCTTCCTGCAAATCATAAACCGAACCGTCGACACGGGCACGCACATAACCTTGCTGTTCTATTTCTTTGAAAATTTGTTTGTGCTCACCTTTACGGTCGCGAATTTTGGGCGCCAAGACCATAATATTTGAACCATCCGGTAAATTTAAAATTTGATCGGTAATTTCTTTAATCGTTTGACGACGAATCGTTTTTCCACAATGCGGACAATGAGGAACACCGGTGCGCGCAAAAAGTAAACGCAGATAGTCATATATTTCCGTGACAGTACCAACAGTGGAACGCGGATTGCGTGTACCGGATTTTTGATCGATGGAAATGGCTGGAGAAAGACCATCAATTTGGTCGGCGTCCGGTTTATCCATTAAACCTAAAAACTGCCGAGCATAAGCAGAAAGCGATTCAACATAACGGCGTTGCCCTTCCGCATAAAGCGTATCAAAAGCGAGCGAAGATTTACCGGAACCGGAGAGCCCAGTAATCACCACCAGCTTGTCGCGTGGAATAGTTACATCGACGTTTTTTAAGTTATGAACGCGCGCACCGCGGATGGTTATTACATTAGCCATTTGCGTATTGCAATTTAAAAGTGACTGCGCGAGAGTGTAGCACGGGAACTACTTCATGGCAAGTGCAACACATATCCCTCCCTTCCTCAAGGAAGGGCAGGGGTGGGTTTTGCTCCCAATTTTTAATTTCTAATTTTAAATTTTTATATAATTTTTATTGTTTCAATGCTTTATTTTGAAACGTGTTTATATACAAATTGAATTAAAAAAGAGCCCTCGCGTTGAGAGCTCGATGAATGAGAACGACTGACAGATTTTCTTTCACGGCCGTTGCACTGACTCGTTTGGCAGTATTTCAATCTTGCCATCCCTGTTTCGTAATGCCACAAAACTCCTACACTCCAGTTTCCGAGAAAGACCAAATAATCTCGGTTTTTCCCAACCATCACACATTAACAGTGTGGCATATTTGGTGACCGTTTTACCGCTCTCTTCATACTGAAACATCACTTGATCACCTTGCAATACGTACCCATATTGGAACCCAGCCCACTTGGAGACCAGCTTCGATTCGTCCCAATCAAGCGCGGTATTGTGACCAACTTCATATGAACCCTTCACGGCGGATCCGAGAAGTATGCCAAGAACAATCAGGCAAAACGCAACCTTCATGAGCTTCACGTTCCCCTGCATGGCCGTTGCGCAAATTCCGAAAAACCCAACCAAGAACAAAATAGCAGAAAATCCCGACAGCAAATCAGAAAGAAGGATCATGGGTAATTCCTTTTTAGAGAACAGCCAACCTGAAAATTTCCAAAACTCACGACTCGCCATTATTGCGCAAAATAATATATATGTCAAGCTAGGGGCGATGAGCAAAGAAGACCAAAAACCGCTAAAGGTGTCAGGTACTTTTTCTTCGAAAAAAGTACCTGACACCTTGCGACTCCGCGAAACAGTCCGAACACTGCCGGACCTACCCGGCATCTACCAATTCAAGGACGCAAAGGGCGCGATCCTTTATATTGGCAAAGCGAAGTCACTGAAGAAACGTGTTGCCCAATATTTTGCACCAACACGACTCGAGCCACTCAAACAAGAGATGATGAAGTTGGCTTTTTCAGTTGAAACGATAATTGTAAAAAACGAAACGGAAGCGCTAGTGCTTGAAGGCACTCTCATTCACAAACACCGGCCACCATATAATGTGCGCTTGGTTGATGATTCATCTTATCTATACATAAGGATTTCCAATGAAGCCTATCCAAAAATTTCTTTGGAACGAAAAGTTGCAACGGATGGTGCGTGGTATCGTGGCCCTTATCCAAACTCACGGGCGGTACGCCAGACATTAAAGGAAGCGCGAAAGTTTTTTCCTTGGTGCGGGTATCCTGACCCCGGAAAATCCACCCCCGCCCTCCTTTATCAAGGAGGGAAACGCGTCGCGACTCCTCCCTTGACAAAGGGGCGCGGCGGGACCACCGAGAACATCCAGCGGATGTTTGAGGGGGTGCCAGCGCGGGAGGGATTTCGTCGTCCTTGTTTTGCCTACCACATTGGTTTATGTCCCGGTATTTGTGTCGGCGCCGTTAGTCTAGAAGAATATCAAAATAATTTTGTGCGCTTAAAAAAGTTTTTGGACGGCGACACTGATGCCGTTCTTGACGCAATTACCGAACGAATGAATCAACTAAGCCAACAACAACAATATGAAAAGGCGGGCGCTTTGCGCGACCGTATTAAAGCAATCAAACAAACAATGATCCCCCAAGACGTGATTACGCCTAGAAACGAAAATGCCGATGTGTTTGGTTTAGCACACCGTGGCGGTCACGGTAGTATTGCTCTTCTGCAATTACGCCAAGGCCGAATTATTGGACGACAACTTTTCCCGTTACTCTTGCCTGATAAAAAAGAAGAAAAAGATATTTGGGAAGAATTTTTGGCGCAATATTTACCGACAGCACAAGGAGGAGCAGAGATTATTTATTTGCCAACTAAAAATTTGTCATCGGACAACGTTAGGGCGGACGTCCCCGTCCGCCCTAACGCGACGGACTCGCGGGAGCACGGGGACGTGCTCCCCTACAACGACGTTCACATTATTTTCCCAGAACGCGGATGGAAAAAACAATTGATCGAAATGGCAATCACAAATGCCCAAGAATCATTGAATCGTTCTGAAACAGAATTACAGAGCCCCCAAAATCTAATCAAGAGCATTACCGACTTACAAGAAAAGTTAAATCTTCCAACCCTGCCAAAAAGAATTGAGACATATGATATTTCAAATATTCAAGGAAAACTGGCGACGGCCTCGATGGTTGTTTTTATCGACGGAAAATCCACACCTTCGGAATACCGCAAATTTAAAATTATCAACGATGGCGAACCAAATGATGTAGGAATGATGAAGGAGACTTTAGAAAGAAGGTTTAAAAACCGTCTCCCCCTTGATAAAGGGGGAACAAGGAGGATTTCGAAAACCGACGACATAATCCACCCCCGCCCTCCTTTGATAAAGGAGGGAAACCGCTGGCCAGTTCCCAACTTAATCGTTCTCGATGGCGGAAAACCGCAATTAAATACAATCCATAAATTATTTATTGATTTGGGTATTAATATTCCTTTAATTTCATTAGCTAAACGAGAAGAAGAAATTTTTACGACCAACAGTAATTTTTCAATCATCCTCGATCGCACTTCCCCCGCTTTTTATTTAATGCAACGCATGCGCGATGAGGCCCACCGTTTTACAATTTCCTACCATCGCCTCCTGCGCAAAAAGCGAATGACAAAATCAATCCTCGAAGAAATTCCTGGCGTTGGACCAGATACTCGCAAAAAATTACTCCGCGCTTTTGGATCACTATCCGGAATCAGAACAGCAACTGTTGAAGATATTGAAAAAGTTTTGGGAACGAGGAAAAAGGCGGAAATCCTAGTGGAATTTCTGAAAAGGTGAACACTGCCACCCACCCCTGCAACGGCGGGGGTCCATGGATTCCCGCCTTCGCGGGAATGGTGCATTTGTGGTGTATAATATCCTTAATGAAACGTTTTCTCTTCCGCTTTCTCCTTGCCGTTGCCGGCACATGGGTGGCGTCCACCCTAATTCCCGGAATCAATTCTGATGGAGCTTGGCAAACATACGCTCTTATGGGTTTATTTGTTGCAATCGGCGAGATGATTCTATTTATTATCCAAGGCGGAGCCGCTTTAATTCTTTTTTTCATCCCTAGGCCGATCAGAACATTCGGTTTACGAATGATTCTTGTCGCCATTACTATCGGTTTAACCTCCGGTTTTGATCTAACACCACCAATGACGAGTCAACTTGTTGGACTGGCTGGAACCACCCTAATCTTCTCCATCCTTTTCCTTTTACCGTTTTCGTCCTAAGCTATCATCTATGAACTCCAAAACCATCTTTCTCGTTATCCAAGTAGTAATTTCCGTCCTTCTTATTGTGGCAGTTTTGCTTCAAAACCGTGGCGCCGGACTAGGACAGTCTTTTGGAGGCAGTTCGGCCACTTATCACACAAAGCGTGGTTTCGAAAAACGTCTTCACCAAGCAACAATTCTTCTCGCTGTGGCATTCTTGACAGTCCCACTACTTCAGATTATCTTCTAACGCCAGAGATAAGGCATTTTCGCCATGAGTCGTAAGCTGTTTTCCACTATAGACAAGGCCTAAGTGATGAAATTACCCTCCCAAGTTTTCACGAATAAGTACACCCTTCCATTAATGGCCATAATTTTTGTACTTGTTGGCGCTTGGGCTTTACGCCTACAAACTTTACAGGCCCGAGATATTGTACGGAAACACGATATCGAGGACATTGAAATGGCATTGGGTCGTTACGAAAAAACACACGGCACTTACCCACCGGAAAATTTAAGCTCTTGGTGTGGCAATCTCTCAGACCCAACCAACAAAGAAGTTTTAAACCAAATTGAAGCAAGTTTGCGACAAGATAAAAAATATGCCAAAGCAGAAAAACTTTTTCCCACCGATCCCGTTTACAAAAACACCGCCGATGATTATTTCTACTGGAAAACCAGCCCGGCAAGTTTTGAATTACTAGCCAAACTTGAAGCAGACAAAAACGGCAGTCGAGACGCAAGTCCGTGTGGGAATAAAACCGCGTATGATTATAGTGTTGTAAGTTTTTTACGTAACCCTTTTTAACCATCAAGACTTTTATGAACAAATTTTTCTCAACCATAAGCAACAATTTGTCGAATCGTGAAAGATCTACTTTGATGGTTTGCGTAACAGTAGTAATAGTGGGCGTAATTTGGGGTACAGCACTGTTTATCAAAGAAAAAACAACCTTGATCCCCAAAGAAGGCGGAACTTACCGTGAAGGTGCCGTTGGGCAACCACGATACATCTCCCCGGTTCTCGCACGCACAAACGATGTCGACATGAACATCTCCAGATTGGTTTATTCCGGCCTTATGCGTGTTGATGAAAATAAAAAAGTAATTGGCGATTTGGCAGAAAAAATAGATATAAGTGCCGATGGGAAAATTTATACCGCCCGCCTTCGCTCTAACATTAAGTGGCACGATGGCGAACAATTTAACGCCGATGACGTATTATTTACCATTCAAACAATTCAAAATCCGGAATCAAAAAGTCCGGCTGCTCCAATTTTTCAAGGAGTCACGGTAGAAAAAATTGATGATCAAACAATTACATTTTCCTTACAAGAACCCTACGCGCCATTTCTTTACAATCTCACACAAAGTATTATGCCGGAACACGTTTGGGAAAGCGTGGAACCTAAAAACATCTCTCTCGCGGAACAAAATTTAAAACCAATCGGCACGGGGCCATTTATGTTTAAAAAGCTAAAGAAAAACACAATGGGCGAAGTGCGCGATTATGAACTTACTCGCTTTGACGGTTATTTTGGCCAGCGTCCCTACATCAACGAAATAATTTTCTCTTTCTACCAAAGCAACGAAGAACTGCTTCGCGCTTTTCAGGGCAATAAGATAGATGGAATGAGTTTTGTTCCACCAACACTTGTAGCCGAAATCAACCGCATCCGCAGTGCTAAAGTATATCGCGCCAAATTACCACAATATTTTGCCGTCTTTTTCAATCAAGCCCGTCAACCGGTTTTGGCTGATCAAACCATACGTACGGCTTTGGATTTAGCCATCGACCGCGATAAAATTATCCGCGAAGCTTTGTATAATGAAGGAACTCGTATCGATACGCCAATTCCACCCGGTTTCTTGGGCTACCAAGAAGGTTTAGGACGTGTTGAATATAACCCCAATAAAGCCAACCAGAACCTAGACGAAGCCGGATGGAAAGTAAATGAAAAAACAGGTATCCGCGAAAAAGACGGAAAACCTTTTACTTTTACACTCACCACAACCGATTGGACGGAATATACAAAAACCGCCGATTTACTGGCCGAACAATGGCGCGCAATTGGTGCGGACGTGAAACTGGAAGCCCAAACTGTCGGAACTGTTCAAAGCGAGGCCATCCGCCCACGTGCCTACGATGCCATTCTTTATGGTGAAGTTTTGGGTGCCGACCCGGATCCGTATCCATTTTGGCATTCCACACAAACACGCGACCCAGGTTTGAATTTGGCTTTATATAAAGACACTGAATCAGACAAATTATTGGAACAAGCGCGCAAAACAACTGACATTGCCAAACGTGAGGAAACTTATAAAAAATTCCAAGAACGTTTAATTGGTGCTGTCCCTGCCCTCTTCTTATACAGCCCAACCTACGATTACGCGTTACACAACAATGTGCACGGTCAAATGTTAGACGCAATTCAATTACCGGCCCAACGCTTCAATACGATTTCTACTTGGTACGTAAAGACGAAACGGATCTGGAAGAAGTAGTCGCAAGAGCTCGATAAAACAGCTCCTCCCTTTATTCAAAGTGGCGCGGCGGGTTCCCCGAGAACATCCTGTGGATGTTCGAGAGGGTGCCAGCGCGGGAGGGATTTCGCGTGTAAATCCCAATCACCAAACCAGAATACCGAAAAAATACCGAGCCCAAATATCTAATTTCTTGTTTCGATATATCGAAACAAGCGCGAAACACCCTTCGACAAGCTCAGGGTTGTTTCATTTTTCGGAGAAAAATGAAACAAAAAAATCGCGACCGAGTGGTCGCGATGCGTAACTCTGCCGAAACACAATCATTGAGGGATGCCGTCAACTTTTTTGACCAGACTTACAACCGTGGTCGTCACTCCGCCCTTCTTCTTGCTGTCATCCCAGGCCACCAAAAGCTTGAACGGGCAGATGGCAATCGCCTCCTTTTCTAAATCATCATGGATTTGACGAGAAAAACGAACCCCCACTTGAGATCGAGCAACAAGTCCGACGACTTTACCTTGCACGCCTCCAATTCTTTCAACCCTCGTGCCGACCCAATCATCCACCAACCTGCGGTAAATGGCGATTCTTTCGTCCTTGTTCGCCCCATCCGTGCGGGTGCCTTCAATGATGTAGGTTAAAAGGAGTGACGCACCGGTTTTTGACTTCGGAAAATATTTTTCCTCAAGCCCAAATTTACGTAATGCTTGAACCTGTCTCGGCGTTATTTTCGCCACTTTTCTGCTCCTTTTGCTTGAAATCTGAACAACAAAGAAAGAACGTTGAATTTTACCTCCATTGGTCAGTTTTGTCAACCAGGAATAAAATTAGAACACTATGACAAACCCATTAGACAAAGAGAACATGGAGCAGGTCATTCTTGACTCGCCCCAGCAATATTTAGATGGTCTTAAGGCTGCTGAACAAGTTGCCGATTGGACACCGTCCGAAAAAATTGAAAAGGTTTTAGTGTGCGCCATGGGCGGTTCTTGGATGTTTTCGGCGCTCCTGCGTGACAGTGGAATTGTTACAACCTCAATCCATATTCATCGCGCTTATGGACTACCAAGTTGGGTAAACAAAAACACATTGGTTGTCGCAAGCTCGTTTTCGGGAAACACCGAAGAAACTCTTTCGGCGTACGAAAAAGCAAAAGAACTCGGTTTACCATTACTTGGCGTAGCAGCCGGTGGTGAATTGGAAAAACGTTGCGCCCAAGACGGTGTACCATTTATCAAAATCCCTGCTACCCCAGCAAACATTCAGCCACGATGCGCAACTGGTTACACCATCGGAATTTTTGCGGCACTGCTTTCCCGCTTGGGACTGGCTGTTCCGGATGCCAAAGAGCGAATTGAAGCGGTTTCAAAAAACCTAACGGAAACGATGGCCGCGGCCCGTGCCCTTGGTGAACAAATGGCACCGGAATTCAAAACGGTCACGCCAATTATCTACACCAGCAACGAATATAAATCCGTGGCGCGCATCTGGAAAATAAAATGCAACGAAAACGGCAAAACCTCGGCTTTCTGGAATTTCTTTCCGGAATTAAACCATAATGAAATGTGCGGCTGGACTTTGCCACATGGCGCTTTCCACATTGTCATTTTGCGCGACCAAGCGACCGAACCAATGAACCTTAAGCGCATGGAAATCACAGCGCGCTTGCTTACCGAAAAAGGCATCAAGATTTCGTTTGTAGAAATTACCGGTGCAACAAAAGCAGAAAAAGTTTTCTCGACGCTTCTCATTGGCGATTGGTTCTCCTACAATCTCGCATTACAACTAGGCATCAACCCATCCCCCGTAGACATGGTGGAAGAGTTTAAGAAACTGTTAAAGCAGTAGTTCATCATTCCTGACACTTTGCCCCGCGTAGCCTCGTGCGAAGTGGGGGTGACCAAGAATCGGAGGAACGGAACGAAACATTAGGGAGTATCCTTTCGCAGGATACTCCCTAATTTAGTATTAGTTATTTAATTTACTCTCCCTGTTTTTCCTTTTTTTGGATTTCCAACATTTGGCGACGTGGCATTTTTTCGCCACGAAAATCAACAACTTCACTCAGATATTGTTCAAATTCTTCCGAAGTTGCGGTTTGAGCCATTTCTTCATCATCTTTTTCCTCTTCTTTTGGGGCTGGCTGCCAAACTAACGCTTCCGAAGGATCAAGATCATTTGCATTTGGCATTCCAATTGATTCTCTGGACATTATTTTATTTATTAATATTTAATTTCCTCACTTCGTAAATATACTAGATATCGATTTGTTTCACAACAACTGACACCTCCAGATCACACAACCAAAAGCTTGGGGAGTTGTAAAAAAAATACATATTAGCCGCCGTAGGGGCATTCGCCAGCTGGCGATTCATGAATCGCCCCTATTTATTCTGTGTTTACGGAAGACCAGCGATGTAGTAAAAATATGGCAAGCCGAGGTGGTGAAATTGGTAACCACGTAGCGTTCAGGGCGCTATGGCCGTAAGGCCTTGGGAGTTCGAGTCTCCCCCCCGGCACTCGAGATTTGTTTCGCTTTGCGAAACTATACAATGTACACAAAACAACCAAACGCCCTGTTTGGTTGTTTTGCACAAGAATCGAAGAACTCTCGAGGTGAGTTTCGCCTAGCGAAACAAATTCAAATGTACATAAATATGTTTTCACGGTTTCGTGAAAACATATTTACACAAAGACCGAAGAACTCTGGCGTGAGGTTTATTCGTAATAAACCGAGCGGCAGAGCCAAGAGACTCTAGGCGCTCGGTGGCGCCGAGTCTCGGAGCTACTTTTGACTAAGCAAATCAAAAAGGCAATTTTGTATATATTATTCTGACACCAAAATTTTCCAACGGTTCCCCTTCTAGAAAATATGTAGTATTTATTATATTAGTATGTTTAATCTCATTGCCCTCATCTGCTTCGTGCTCGCTGTGGCGATTGTCTTGCTCTCTGTTTACGTTTACGACATATCCCTCGCGGTCCGCGATGTCTTAATTATCATGGCACTGGTTCTAATTATCGCTAGTTTTGTTTTGGCATTTTTTGGAACAGCTGGTTCCACCTTCAAGGTGGCGCTTTAGCGCTTCCTTGAAGGTGGTGTAGGTTATTCGCGTCGTGAACCGAAACCACCTTCAAGGAAGTGCCTCGGCACCACCTCGAAGGTGGTCTTTTTTTGACAAAAATATTGCGCCATGCTACACTATCAACGTACTAAAGGAATTTGTATTCCTTACGGCACGTGGAAACACTGCCTATCACGACTCAATAGAGTTGTTTCAGTTCCTCTTTTTTAGGAACACTCGGTTTAGTGAAAATTTAGTTTTTCACTTCAACTAAACTTAAAAACCGTTTTGTACAGATTAATTTTTTTATTTTATAGATAGAATGTTTACAGCAAGTTTCGCACCCCCAGCAGTACCAAGTATTCCGGGAAAAAATAACGGGCCGGTGCCCCAAAAAAATCGTGACAATCGTGGTCCCAAGAATTTTAACCGACCACATAAACCACAACACGCCCAACGCGGACCGGTGCGCCAAAACGCGACACCGCGTCCACAAACAGGCCCTGTTGGTAATGGTCCACGCACGCAACCAAATCGTACTAACTCAAGACGCCCAGAAAAGAATTTTAAGAAAAAAGGCGGTCCAACAATGTTGGTAACACGTCGTGTTGAAAGTCCATCATTACCGTTGCGTGATGATAATGTTTTACGCGTCATTCCAATCGGCGGATTCGATGAAACCGGTGCCCGCAATTGCATGGCAATTGAATACAAGCGCGATATTATCATTGTCGATGCCGGTTTAATGTTCCCGGAAGAAGACATGCCAGGTATTGATTACATCATTCCCGATATTTCCATGTTACGCGGTCGCGAACGGGATATCCGCGGAGTATTTATTACCCACGCCCACTTAGACCACATGGGTGCGTTACCCCATATTTTGCCAAGAATTGGTAATCCCCCGGTCTACAGTTCCCTCTTTACATCAAAGTTAATTCAAAAAAAACATTTGGATTTTCCTTCACAAGCAAAACCGATTACACAAGAAGTAAAAGCAGAAGATATCTTGCGCCTCGGCAGTTTTGAAATCGAAGCATTTCATGCCCAACACAGTGTTCCTGATGCAATCGGATTAGTGGTCCGCACACCATCCGGCACATTATTTATCACCGGTGATTGGAAATTCGATTCTAATCCGGTCCACGATGCTCCAACCCCGCGCGGCCACATTGAATCAATTGCCAAACGCGGAGTTACGGTAATGTTTGGTGATTCCACCAACAGCAACGTCCCGGGTGGCACGATTCCGGAACAAACCGTGATGGATGCGTTAGAAAAAATCTTTAAAGAAACCGAAGGTCGCATTATTGCTTCCACAACGGGTTCCAATGTTCGCCGTATTCAACAAATGATTACGTTGGCGGTAAACTACGGTCGCAAAGTTGCCGTCGAAGGTTTCAGTATGCGCACCGCAGTAGAAATTGCCCAAGAATTAAAATATATCGAAGTCCCAAAAGGAACAATTATTTCTTCCGAAGAAACTAATGGTATGCCTCCTTCTAAAGTACTAATTATCTGTACTGGCGCACAAGCCGAAGAACAAGCCGTGTTGATGCGCATCGTTAACAAAGAACATCGCACGCTAGCCATTCAACAGGGTGACGCAGTTATCTTTTCCTCATCCGCTATCCCCGGTAACGAACGCGCCGTGGGACATTTGAAAGATTATCTTTCTCGCCAAGGCGCCGAAGTGTATCACAACCAAATGATGGATGTGCACTCAAGTGGTCACGGCAAGCAAGAAGATCTAAAGGAAATGCTTGATATGGTGAAACCGGAATTTTTCGTTCCCGCCTATGGCGATTACTATCACCGCAAGGTGCACGGTCGTTTGGCGCAAGACGTCGGCATTGCCAAAGATCGCATTCTCTACCCCGACAACGGACAAGTAATCGAAGTGCGACAACACGAAGCAAAAGTAATGAATGAACGTTATCCGATTAACTACATCATGGTCGATGGATTGGGTGTTGGGGATTTGGCTGATGTGGTACTCCGCGATAGACAAATACTCGCCTCTGATGGAATTATCGTTGCTATTATCAAGATGGCGCACTCAAACGGTGAGATGCTTGGCAAGGCTGACATCGTTTCCCGTGGCTTCGTCTACATGAAAGAACAAAAAGCACTTATTGACGAAACCCAAAAGAAAATTAAGGAAATTATGGAAAAAACGCGTAGTAAGGATCAAAACCCAACTCCTCCTAATGAGGCTTACGTGAAATCCAAACTCCGTGACGATCTGGGACAATTCTTGTTCACCAAGACCCAACGTCGTCCAATGATTATTCCATTACTGATTGAAGTTTAAATCCGGAGACGAGAAACTAGAAGCTGAAATCGAGATTAAAAACTAACTCTTCCGGGTTAGTTTTTACTTTATCAAAAGAGCAGCAAAAGCGGAAATTCCAACTAAAACGATAAGAAATCCAACAAAAAACCAAAACCATTTTGACACCTTAAATCCAGAATATTTGATAGCACCAAAAATAAATAAAAAGGCAAACAAAACAGCTGATACGGGAAATAAATAAGAATCATTATAAAATGACACTAAGAACGCAACAAAACAATAAGCAACATAAAAAAGAAAAATAGAATAATCCCTACCCCTGGTAAAAATAACGAATAGAATAGCTACTGAAATCAAAGCATGCCACACATTCAACACATAAATATTTTTCAAAAAATAAAACAAAATTTCAAGCAAAACTATACTAAAGACTAACGACAGATTAAAAAGATGTTTTTTCATAAAATAATTATATGTTAATAAATATCTTCAAACAATTGACGCCGACCA
>CAIZMI010000030.1 GCA_903934015.1 uncultured bacterium | reverse complement strand
TATTGTTATTGGGCGCGTGTTTAGCATGGTGATGTTCATAATCCCAGACTACGACACGCGCTTTGTTATCCACAGGTTTCAGACCAATTCTGTGGTGGAAACAGGTGGGACGTTCATACCAATCTTGCGTTGGATAAGACTACCCCTTTACATTTTAGTGATAGTAATCTATTATTATTTGCCGTCCTTTTGACAACTCGTTCGTCTATTTTTGGAGAATCCGTCCGATGGAAAAAATTAGAATAATTGGTGGTTTTTCAAACCCCGGTTCGATTACCTTGTTTACCACTCATCACAAAGCCGTGGCGTGGGTCGATGGCCCTAATCAGGTTAAGGTTTTCAGAGATAGAACGTCAATTGCTTTGAGGTGTCTTCCTAGCCTTAGGAAGTGGTACGTACCTCGCGTGTTCGGTCTGTGTGTTGCCTTGCTTGTTGGTTTAAGTCGAGTGTTTTTCATGGGAACCATATTAGGTATTTTGATTTACTACGCGCTTTGTGTTTTTTTCCAACAGGACACACCTTCTCATGGCCTTGATTATCGCATTTACGCCGGTTGGGCTTTGGCATATCTTGGGTATTTCTATTTGTTTGTCGCGCCTTGGCACGGAGCAGAGCACAAGGCGGCGGTATCGTACAATGAATCGGGTCACACAAATATGTCGCGAATGAAGAGAAGATCTCGGGTAACTAATTATTGCGGTTCAAGGTATGTGATCCCCATGATCCTTCTTATTGGTTTTTTGTTTCTCCTTCCGGTGGTGTGGCAGATCTGCGTGATGGTGCTTGGGGTGGAGTTGATCCTCCGGGTGGATGAGTTCAAGAATTGGAATGAGATTCCCGTTATTGGGCACATTTCGCGCGCGTTCCAATTTCTTTTCTTGACACGCGAACCGGGGAAGTTGCATCTGTTCACGGCGCGTGCAGCTCTTATTTCGCTCCTTAAAGCTCGCGAAGAGTAATTTCAACCAGTTAACGACTGGTTTTTTTATTTTCTTATGTCAGTTTGTGTTAAAATAATAAAATGAAGTTAAGTAACAATCCAATTGTATTTTTGGTCCTGCGACTTTGGAAATATTCCAAGGGTAATAGGAGGTGGGTTGTAGTATATGTTTCGATGTTTGTTGTTGCCAATGTAATTGGTGCTCTTTTTCCGTTGGTGGTGGCAAAGCTTCTTAACGTTATTCAAGAACAAGGTCTTACCAAAACAAGTCTTCCTATAGTGTTGTTTTACTTGTTTATATTTCTTTTAATTAGTCTATGTTTTTGGCTATTTCATGGACCAGCCAGGTTAATCGAAAATAAGAATGCTTTTTTGGCGCGCGCTAATTACAAAAAATATCTTTTGGATGGCGTTATGGCGTTGCCGATCGAATGGCATACTGATCATCATTCCGGTGACACGATTGATAAAATTGAAAAGGGAACAATTGCGCTATATCGGTTCTCCAAAAATTCTTCTGAAATAATCGAGGTAATTATTCGTCTGGTAACATCTTATGTTGTTTTGATTTATTTCAATTATTATTCCGCCGGGATTGTTTTGGTTGTTGTGACAATGACGTTTACGCTTATCGCACAATTCGATAAAGTCATTATTCGTCAATATAAGTTGCTTAATGGTGCCGAAAATAAAATTTCCGAGAAAATTTTTGATTCGATTAGCAATATCACGACAGTGATAATTTTGCGGATCGAAAATCTTGTTACTTCGTCGATATATAAAAAAATCATGGAGCCGTTGAAAATATTTGTGAGCAATAGTCGAATCAATGAAACCAAATGGTTTTTGGTGTCAATGTGTAGCAGTATTATGACCGTTTTGGTTTTGGGTTCATATTTCTACACAAAATTCAACGCAGGTGGCGTGGTTTTGGTTGGTACGGTTTACGCGCTTTATGGCTACGTGGACAGGATCAGTGAAGTATTTTTCCGTTTTGCTTATATGTACGGGGAAATTCTATTTCAAAAATCTTCGGTGATGAATGCCGAAGAAATTTCCAATGAGTTTATCGAAATTGAAAAAACGCGGAATATCCAACTAAATTCCAGCTGGCGTGAATTGAAAATTGTGGGGCTAAGTTTTTCTTATCAGCAAGAGGAGGGGGCGAATCTACATTTGGATGACGTTTCGATGGCAATAAAAAACGGGGCGCGCATTGCCTTGATTGGTGAAAGTGGCAGTGGAAAAACAACTTTTCTAAAAATTATTCGTGAACTATATCGACCACAGACGGTTGCTGTTTATCTTGATGGTGAAAAATTAAAGGATGATTTTCGGGCAATCAGTCACGATATCGCCCTTATTCCTCAAGATCCGGAAATATTTGCTACGACGATTCGCGAGAATATTACGATGGGGATTGGTCATGAGCCCGCTTATATCAAAAAGTTTACCGACATGGCGTGTGTTTCGGATGTGATTAAGGGGTTGCCCAACAAACTAGATTCTAAGATTAATGAAAAGGGTGTGAATTTGAGTGGTGGAGAAAAACAGCGTCTTGCTTTGGCCAGGGGGCTGATGGCGTGCGATGACAAGTCGATTGTGCTTTTGGATGAGCCCACTAGTTCAGTAGATACACACAACGAATTGAAAATCTTCCAAAACATTTTCACAAAATTGAAAAAGAAGTCGATTGTTGCGTCGGTGCACAGATTACATTTATTGCGATTATTCGACGAAATCCATTTCTTTAAAGATGGAAAAATTATTGCATCGGGGACTTTGGATCAGTTACTGAAAAATTCTCCAGATTTTATCGAGATCTGGGAAAAATATCAGACGATCAATAAGGAAGAATAAAAAAACCGCGCATCTCTTGTGCGAGACGGCGGTTGAGTGGATATTTGTCGGTTGACTTGGCGCGGTTACCACCACAGGTCGTATAAGATCGACCAGTAATGGAGACCACGGGTTTTGAGGTAATCGGTCTCTTCTCCCGACTCCGCGATTGTGAATACGCGGTCGACGGTGGTGGCGTTGTCGTTGCTACGGGGGCGCAACCGTGTCGTCGCGAAATCGTCGACGTCTCCATTGAGCGTACCGGCGCCGACCAGACCACTTCTTGTCGACCACCGCCCCGTGTTGTACACGGTTCCTTGGCTGTTGAACTGATCGAAGTGGGACTCTTGCTGGCCGTCTTGCCAGCTGGCGTCGAGGCCGATTCGTTCCGCATGCGCGGTTGCTGAGAAGAACGAATCACGACTGCCGTTGGATAGGACGTCGAACGACCCCATTGCTACGTAGTCGTCGCTAGCGACTAGTTCGTTGTCGATAAACTTGACCGACGTCACGACGACGCTTGCGTAACCTTCCGCGTCGACGAAGAAGTTTGGTGAATGTGCGACGACATTGCTGTTCGCCGTGTCTTCCCAGTAATTCTCGTTGAGGACTCCTCGATCGAACGCTTCTCCAAACCAGAGGTTGGCCAGATTTACCGAGAGCGTCACTCCTCCCGACGCGCCCATTCCGCGGGCGATGATCTTTCCCGTGATGCCGGCTTCCAGCATCGTGCTGGACTGTTTCAGTGTGGACGTTCCGCCGACTTGTTCGTCGGTTGTTTCGGAAATCGCCGTTTCGGTCAAGGTGACCGACATGTCGAAATTGAGCATGTAAATGGCCCACTGACCGTTGAGGGCCAGATTCGTCGAGGCCCGGGCCAGCTCTCCGCCGTACTCCGCATCGGCGTTGAATTCGGATCCGGCGAAACCGCCGGCTGTCGATTCCGCAAAAACCTGGAAGTTCAGCCCGAAGGCCACACCTTCCACGTTGCAGACCACCTGCGCGTGGACAGTACGATCGAACGAGTCGTTCTGGGGGGATACTGCCTGGCCGGCCGGAATCGTGAAGTCGCTCTCTAGAAACGTGTGGAAATTTACGTCACGGACGCCACTTCCTCTGACTTCTTGGTAATCTGCTTTCGGGTCGCGCAATTCGGCAAACATCCCGCTGATGTCGCCGACGGCCGGGTCGGTCGCTCCGGACAACAAATGCCGATTTTCCAGCCTTTCGAAGCGAAGGCGCCGGTGGCTCTGGTCAACTTGGCTTTGTCGCGGTTTTCTTCTCAAAAAATTCATTACAACTCTCCGTTGTGAAAGAGCATGGAACAGAAAAAACAGTCGAAATACAGTCCGTACATTATAATTAAATATTAGATTTTGTCAAGAGGGCATTATGTAACCCCTCACAGATCGAGGAAATTTGTTTGTATCAGCAAATTTTGACGTCGTGTTGTGATCTTCGTGCATTAAGGTCCGACCTTTGCAAAGGTCGGACCTTAATGCGTTGTTACCTTAACCTGTGGGCGGTTACGGCATTATGTCTCATAAAAAAGTTACCATCACCCAACGTTAATTAAGTTACGTTTAGTTGTTCTACTACCTGTAAAGTGAAGCACGTTTTCTCCACCTCGTAGGTTGTAAAAGAAATTAATAATCTTTGGCGGAAGTATCAAAGCACCAACGAGAATAGTTAATGGAATAGTTTTTC
>CAIZMI010000029.1 GCA_903934015.1 uncultured bacterium | reverse complement strand
TATGATTAATAAGGTTATCTCGATGAGATACATGGGTTACACTTTTTTAGCAACTGAAATACGACGAAAAACGCTTTCCGGAGTGTTACCTATGTATCTCATCTTTACCAGCGTTCGTTATATAACTACTCACTCCAATGAAAGTTGCTCGTAATCACAAACAAAACTTATTTAAATCACCCATTCCCCAAGGCAACGGGAATCTACGTTTTGGACCCCCGATGTCTCGGGGGTGGTGTTTTTTTAAGTACTCTGTAATAACTTCGAACTTTCACTCGGGTGAGCAGTTACCAGTATGAGTAATCGCTCACGGGTCGAGGAATTTTGTTTGTATCAGCAAATTTTGCCGTCGTGTTGTGTTCTTTGTGATTAAGGTCCGACCTTTGCAAAGGTCGGACCTTAATGCGTTGTTTGCCTTAACCTGTGGGCGGTTACCAGTATGATACTTTACAAAAAATCAAAAAAGTTTTATAGTAAACTGTTCTTTCTTCACAACCAAACCCAATAGACAGAAGGGGACCTACCATGTTTGAAGCAATCGACTTTCGTCTTGTCGCTTTTGCGCTGTACACAATTCTGTGGCCCTTTGTGAGTTACTACTTCATCAGGAGGAAAATCGCGCCGTGGTCCGGCGGAGCGTTTCTCGTGATGGGTGACGAAACGTTGCGCCCAATCGACTGGGAATACCGTCCAACACTACCCAGCGGTTCAACAATCAAAGGGATCTTCCTCGCGGGCGCCACTGTAACACTAGTGCCACATGTGAATATTAGTGTTGGTTTACGAAATGATTCCCTCGACCCTCGTAAAAGATGTTGCTATTACATGCCAATACAAAATCCAGATGGGGTGTTATTGGATTTCTGTGAGCCAATGTGCGGCACACAAACACGTTGGTGCGACATCGTTATCTCCTCTGCTTTTTCGTGGCGTGGTGCCGAGGGCTTTAAAGGAACAAGAAATATGGCAACGATTTTCTTTACCAAATGAATTGTATCAACCGACAATCGTCGGTTTTTTTATTTGCCAAACTACACAATTACACCATTCCCGTGAAAACGAGAATCCATAAAACAAACAACGTGGATCCCCGCATAGGCGGGGATGGTGCGCTAAGCAAATATTTTGGTCATTTGAAATTGAAGGTTTTGGTAGGCATCGGTCATTGAGATTTTATGAGGCCAGTTAAACACTGATCCCTGCTTATGGCAGGGATGACATGTTTTGAAAGTTTTTCTACTTTTACTGGGCGCTTTGTTCTTGATAGACACCAGCGCCAGCAAGCATCGGATCACGCGGACGAATAACAATACGTCGGGCCGGATCGACACCAACACTTGTTGTTTCAACACCGGTTTCTTCCACTAAAGCCATATGCACGATTCTTCGCTCCATCGCATTCATTGGTTCCAAAGTAATTGCGTGTTGGGAAGAAACCGCGCGACGCGCGGCGTCACGAGACATCTTTTTCAAAAATTCCATCCGACGCAAGCGATAAGTATTTACATCAACCAAACAACGACATTCTTGAGGAAGGACATCTCTGAGCAACAAGCGCAACACATGCTCTAGTGCTCTTAAATTCGCCCCTCTTTCTCCAATCAACAGACCACTGTGCTCTGTCACAATTTCCACCCACACATGCGGTGAGTCGTCTTTGCGATGATCGCGACAGAAAACCGTGCCTTCAATCCCAATTTTTACTAATAATTCTTCCGCGACTGCGTTTACTTTTTCTACTAAGTTATCCGTTTGTTCTTGTGGCATTTTTTTGGTCATATTCCTTATTGATAAGAATTTGCTGATAGATACCAAGGAGGGTCGTAATTACCCAATAGAGCGACAAACCGGCAGGGAAGCGGAGACCGATCACGACCGTGATAATCGGCATTACATACAGCGACTGCGTATTCATCATTGAAGCAATGTCTGGTTCGTCTGATGACTTCTTAACAGATGCCTGCTTTTTAGGCAACATCATTTTTGTTTGAACAAATTGCGCTATACCGGCTGCTACCGCCAAAACAACATTGGCCTTTGCCAAATCCAAAAAACCAAATGCAATATGGTTAATCGATTCGGGACGCGCCACCCAAGAATACAAAGCCGACAACGACTTTGGGTCTAACCCATTAAAAAATACTTGGTAAAGGGCGATAAGAACGGGCAATTGAATCAGTAGCGGAAGACACCCGGACGCAGGATGAACACCCTCTTCCTTATAAAGCTCCATCGTCTTTTTTGTCTGTTCTTCGCGATTCGGATATTTCTTTTTGATCTCTTGCAATTTTGGTTGCAAGGCCGACATCGCTTTCTGCGACCTAAACTGTTTTGTAACAAGCGGATACAACACCAACCGAACAATAACGGTCAACAAAATTATCGCGATACCAAGATCGTGAATAGGTAAATAATTATAAATTAAAATAAGACCGTTAAAAAGCGGTCGATACAAAGCTTCGTGAAATAAGAGACTGATGGATGCAAAAATATTCATAGCTTTTGCTTTATTTTGATTTATTAGTGAAATTAGGAACGGGGTCGTACCCCCCGGCAACAAACGGGTTGCACCTGATGATTCTTTTTATTCCCATAATCGATCCGCGAACAACACCATATCTACTGATCGATTCTTTTGAATAATCCGAACAAGTTGGAGTATAACGGCAAACTCCAAAAGGGAACAACACCTTTACAACCCCATGGTCCGGTGAAAGGGTTCTTTGATACATAGTTATGAGAAAAATTGGGATGTTTCTGAAAATTTTCAATTCCCAATTTTCAATTTTCAAATGACGCTTCGGTTTCATACCGTCAGATTGATTATTAACCATTTTGAATGAGGCCGGCATCTTTGAAAAGTTTTTCAATTTCTTGTTCGCAACCTAAAAAACTGTATTTTACGAACGGTTGTTGGGCGGACAAAACCAAATCGACCGATACCTTAAAAGAGGGAAGAAGTTTTTGAATCACTTCCCGCGACCAGCGTGCCACCTTATTCCGTTCCACGGCTTTTTTAGAAATTTTTTTGCTTACAACAAAAGCTACCCGTGAAATTTGGCCCTCTTCCACCCTTAAATACCGCAAATTGAACAACTGACCACGCCTCGACGAGCCCTTTGTTCGAACCCGCGCGATATCGCGTTCTAAATGTAAACGGTTTGCCCGCTTTAACATTGTCTACTTCCGGCGGGTTTTCACCGTCAATCGCTTGCGTCCTTTTTGACGACGACGTCGAAGAACATTTCTTCCGCCCGGAGTCAGAGAACGCTTACGAAAACCGTGAGTTTTCGCTCGCTTGCGCTTCTTTGGTTGGTATGTGCGTTTCATGGAATTGATTAATCTGCCTCATAAGGTATAGGAAAGGGGATAAAAGGTCAACGTCTTGGGCGCACAAGCGTTAATTCGTTCCAAAATTGCGTCATTTGGGCACTAGAAATTACTCCACTTGGCAATATTTATCCACCATTTCTTATTTTTGCAATAATCCGCTGTCCTTGGCCGTAAGAAATAACTAATTAACCAGTTTGTCCCCAGATCTACACAAGATATCCACAACCTTATCCACTTTTAGAGTAGTTTTCCACTTTTTTAACTGTGCTATAATCCTTTTGTGAATCAAACTCCTAACGAAAAAGAACTCTGGATGACCGCATTGGGCGAAATTGAATTAGCCGTTAGTCGCACAAATTTCAGTACATGGTTCAAAAATACCGAACTAAAAAAACACGATGACGGCTCAATAACCATTTACGCGCCCAATATCTTTAACCGTGAATGGTTAGAAAATAAATACAATACAATTATTTTAACCGCCCTTCAGCGAGCCGATGTCTCAATAACCAACATCCGCTATGAAGTCGCGGTAGGAGGAAACTATTCGGTAGGGAATGGGAACTCAACAATCCTTTTATCCAAGAAGCCTCAAGCACAAGAAAATCAACCACAACAACCAACGGCGCAACAAGGCCCCGCCAGCACCGAAGAATACGATGCTACGTCAAACCTCAACGCTCGTTACAGTTTCGATTCTTTTGTTATCGGCTCTCACAATGAACTGGCCTTTGCCGCATGTCAGGCCGTCGCAAAAAAACCAGGAAACACCTATAACCCATTATTTTTATATGGCGGAGTAGGGCTAGGAAAGACCCATTTACTGCAAGCGACCGGAAACGCCCTAATGAAAAATTTTGGCAAAAATGTTTTATATTCCACCAGTGAAAAATTTACATCCGAGCTAATCACCTCCATAGGAAGACGAACAACATCCAATTTTAAGTCAAAATACCGTGAAATTGACGTTCTAATCGTAGATGATATCCAATTTATCGCGGGAAAAGAAAAAACCCAAGATGAATTTTTTCACACTTTCAATGAACTCTACAGTCTAAACAAACAGATAATTATCAGCAGTGACCGCCCCCCTAAAGCGATCGCCACCCTAGAAGAACGCTTACGCTCTCGTTTTGAGGGCGGTATGGTGGCCGATATAAGCATGCCCGACCTGGAAACACGCGTAGCCATTTTGGAGAAAAAATGTGAACAAAAAGGCGTAGCCATCATTCGCGAAGTCCTTCAATACATCGCCACCCATGTTGCTCACAACATTCGCGAGTTGGAAGGCGCCCTTAACAGGGTACTGGCGATCAACCAATTAAATGGCACCACAATCACCCTTGATTCAGCCAAATCCATCCTTTCGACAACATTTGAAACACCAAAAAAGAAAGCTGTCCACATGGATAAAGTAGTAGAAGCCGTCTGTGGGTACTACAACATCGTCCATAGTGAAATTTTTAGCAAAAGCCGACGAAAAGAGATTGTTCGTCCTCGCCAAGTAGCGATGTATCTTCTCAGAAAAGACAACGGCAGTTCTTTCCCAACAATCGGTTCCTCTTTCGGAGGGAGAGATCACACCACCGCCATGCACGCCTGTGAAAAAATAGAAGGAGAACTTGAGACCGACGATATTTTACAACAAGACATTATACTAATTCGACAAAAAATCTACGCCTAACACCCTGTGGATAGCTTGTGGGGAAGTACAACAACTAGTGTGAATAAAAATTCCCAACAAGTGCACAACAAACAAGTTACCAACACCCCACCAAAAACTTTTACACAATCAACAAAAGATAAACCAAAGTAATCCACAGCTTGTGACTAACAACACAATCAATAAAAAGCCTTCATTAGCCAAGAAAATCAAGTTAAACACAAATCCACAATACCAATAACAGTAACTAACGTATAACTACTAATAACTACTAACTACAGAAAGGCACTGAGGATATGAAATTCACTTGTACTAAAGAGCACTTAATAAAAGCATTAAAAAACGTTGCGGGTATTGCGGGAAGAAATCCTGCGTTACCGATTTTGCGCAATGTTTTATTAAAAACTGAAAATGGTCGATTGAAATTTTCAGTAACGGATTTGGAAGTTGGAGTATCTACTTGGATTACCGGTCGTGTGGATGGAGAAGGGGCAATCACTATTCCCTTAAAACAGTTGGCAGAATACGTACAGAATTTGCCACCAGAACATATTAACCTGGAAACAAATGATGGAGCGATGTTTATTTCGTGTGGGTCGTCGCGGGCTTCTTTTCAAGGGGAAGCGGCAGAAAATTTTCCCCTAATTCCAACAGTATCCGATGGAAACAAATTTACGGTTTCCGCGGTAAAATTGGTTCAAGCATTGGATCGGGTGGTTTATGCGGCTGCGACCGATGATACTCGTCCGGAATTGTCGGGAATTCTTTGGTTTAGTAAGGGAAATGTTTTAACCTTAGCCGCAACGGATTCTTATCGGTTGGCGGAAGTGCAGTTGGAAATAAATGAAACATTGGTTAATGACTTTCGGGTAATTTTACCGTTACGCGCAACGCAAGAAATAAAAAGAATTTTAGATGGAGAAGGTGTTGTTACTTTAATTTTGGCGGATGGACAAGTGTTGATAGAAACAGCTCACACAAGCCTTGTTTCGCGCTTGATTGAGGGTAATTATCCTGATTATCAGCAAATTATCCCAGCTAAATCAACAACAAATGCGTCGGTTTTGCGTTTTGATTTGTTGCGTGCGCTTCGAGGTGCCAGTGTGTTTAGTTATGGTGAGGTAAATAGTGTGTTGGTGGAAACCACTGATAAAGCAGTAAAGATTACTGCCGTGGCGCAAGAAATGGGCGAAACAAATTCTGAGGTAGTTGCTGATATTACAGGTGAAGCGACAAAGATAAGTTTTAATCCAAGGTTTTTGATTGACGCACTAAATGGTGTTCCCGGAGAGAGGGTGCGTTTTGGGTTGACGAATGCGGGGGTGCCGGCGCTTTTGATACCGGAGGATCCAAAAGAAAAGACGGTAGCGCTGGTGATGCCTATCAAAAACTAAGGAGTTTTTGATAGTATGTTGTATATAGTATGCGGTATGTTGTATACGCTGTTTTGTTGTTTCCGTCGTGGTTTTCCCCAACATACAACATACAAAATACAGCATACTAAAAATTACTTTTATTGTTGGGTGGCGGAATTTTTGGGGGACCATGTATGACAGAAAACAGAAGAATTATTATTACCCGTATTGCCGCACGCGATTTTCGCAATTATAAGGAAGCGGAAGCTGTTTTATCTCAAAGGTGGACGATTTTGCATGGAAAAAACGGGGCGGGTAAAACCAATTTTTTGGAGTTGTTGGTTTTGTGTTTACAGGGCGTCAGTTTTCGTGGAAAATTGCGGAATTTGTTGCGCTGGGAAACGGCGGAAACAAAGATTGTGACGGAAATTGAGGGTGACCTGAAGGTTTCAATGCGAGTTTTTCTTGATGCGGGGAAAATCAGGCAGGAGAGATTAGTGGACAATCACTCGGTAGAATCTTTTCAGGAAATTGTCCCGCCGATAGTGTTGTTTTTACCGCAAGAAGAATATTTGTTGGATAGTCCGGCCGGTCGGCGAAAGATATTAAGTCGTGGTCTAATTTTGCAATCGCAAACCTATCGTCAACATTTTAGTCAATATGTAAGAATTCTTAAACAACGCAATTCGTTGTTGCGTTATGGTCGTGGAGTGGGGGTAACGGATGAGTTGTCCGCTTGGACAGAGTCAATTGTGGAACCGATGTTGCATATTTGGAAAATGCGGAAGAAGTTTCTGGTGGTGTTAAATGAGAAATTACCCGAAACAATAAAAAGTCTTGGCGGAATAAGCCTTGCCCTGCGTGCCGAATTGTCTTTTGGAGGTCTTACTCAAGATGATTTGGAGCCTTCCGCAGAGCGCATTTTTTCGCGTTTTAAGGAGCTCTTAATCAGGGAAAGTGAAATTGGTTCAACTTTGATTGGGCCACATCGTGACTTGTTTCGTTTTATGCACGATGGTCGCGATGTTTTACCGCTTTTGTCGCGTGGACAAAGGCGACTTTTGTTGCTGGCATTGCACGTTATTGAGGGTGAATATGCAACAGAGTCAATGGGGGTTGAGCCCTTATTTGTGCTTGATGATATTTTTAGCGAACTAGATCAAAAACACCGGGAAGCGATTGGGAAGGCGTTGGTGAGTAGCCAGGTTATTGCAACTACCGCTGATAAAAAGATTTTGCCAAAATTGGCAGGCGGAACGGTGTATTATGAAGTGGAGAAGGGAACGATACTCTAATTTTCAATGATCAAATTTCAATTTTCAAATAATTACCAATTATCAAAACGGCGTTGTCTTTTAGAAATTGAATTTTGAAAATTGGTCATTGGAAATTGAAAATTGTTTTCTACTTGTTTAAATAAATGTAATTTGACGATATGGCCCTAACTAAACTCAATGTTTTTAAAGACCGCAGTATCAAAAAGCGGGCGCTAGAACCCGAAGATATTCGGCAAGCTTTTTTACGTACAGCCAAGGAAAAGTGGGGGGAGAGGTGTCCGCTTGTGGTCAAAAACGCTAAAAACGGAATTATTCGCATCACAGCTCCGTCTGCTCCGTGGTGTACGGAAATGTTTTGGTCGCGACAGGAGGTGTTGGAAAAAATTAATCAAACCTTGGGCGAAGAAGCGATTAAGAAGATTACTGTCTGGTGGGAGTAGGGCTTATCGGTGACCGACCCTGGCGTGCAGGGACGGTCTCCGATCAACTTCTCAAATCCATATACTATATACCAAATACAGTATACAAATCTGAATCCAGAAACAGACAAAAATTTAGGGGAAGTAAATAAAAAACTATCCCCTACGCGCTACTCCCTACAACCTCGTCAGATTTTTATCTTCTCCGCTACGTCTAATACCAGTATCGTTGCTCCGCCTACTGTAATATCCGGAGAAGACGGCAGGCCGATACTTTCGATATCGCCCGCGGCAAAACTGGTGTCGATTGTTTCCGTTCTGGATTGGCAATTTTCTCCAATTATTTTCTTTACATTTTCCACTTGGGAATCTTCGGTGCCGATTAGGAATGTCATATTGCTTCGGCGTAGAAACCCACCTTCCGACTCCATCGCGGTAACGGAAATATTTTGCTTGCGGAGCGCTTTCAGGAGGTTGTGGCTATCTTCTTTGTGGACGAAGGCAATAATTAATTTCATGGAATTGTGACGGTTATGGGTGAAGATTGACCTTTCGCGCCATTTTGGCTGGAGGCGACGGCCCATAGGCTGTATGCGCCGGGGGCCGGCAGGTCTTTCCAGTCTATCGCAAAAATATTGTTGCCTGTATTTATTGATGTTTTTCCAATACTGATTTGGTTTTTTTGGTTGAGCGGTGTCATAAACAACTCCACGCCGGTGACACTGGTCTTGCTTGAGGCGTTTATTGTTGTTCGGAATGGAAAATCGGTTGCAGTGAGTGTGCTATTTGGCCATGGCAATGAAATGGAAACTTTCGGGATGTCGATTCCGGGGTTTATCTGAATTGTTTTTTTACCTTGGCCAAGTTTGTTATCTTCTGATACGGCACGAGCACTAAGTATGAATTGGCCGGCGGTTGTGCTTGCGGGGAAGCGATACAGTACCTCCCACGGTTCGCTTGTTTTCTCGCCGATTTTTTGGTCGTTAACAAAGAACTCGACTTTTTTAATTTTCTCGGGCGATTCAATGGCGACGGAGAGTTTTAGCGGTGATTTGAATATCTCGTTATCTTCCGGTGACACAAAAGTTATTTTGGGTTGGTTTTCCAACAAAGAAGGATCACATGAAGCGTCGGGCAGTTTGTCGACATAAAACTTCGGATCGTCCGGATGTTCTTTGTTGTATTTTTCGCGCCATGAATTAATGCCGGATTCCCAGCGAGAAAACATCGGGTCGCTTTGTGGGTTTTGGGGAGCTCCGTTGCTTAACGGGTTGTTTTTGTCGAGGAAATACAAAATTGAGTGAAAGGAAACAAATTCCGTTAGTTTGCCCAGTGGCACAGAGCAATCCTCCGGCAAAATTGTTCCCGACGCGCGATCGAAAAGATATTTTTTTGATGGCAACTGGCCTCGAAGAATTTGGTCATTGGCATTGGGTGTTTTTGGTCTTGTAAATCGTTCGATTGGCGTGTTTGCCAAAACCGTTTTCATAAAATTGTTCCAGATTGGCGCGGCCCCCACAACGCCGGATTCGGCTTGCATTGGCGTGTTGTCGTTGTTTCCCACCCAAACACCGGCAACAAGACTTGGTGTGTAACCGATGGTCCAGCCATCGCGGTATTCTTGGGCCGTTCCTGTTTTTGCCGCTACCGGGCGGGCGCCGAGTTGTAGTGGACTACCGGTACCAAAAGTTGGCGCGCGCGCGACGTTGTCGGAGAGAACATCGGTAATTTGTCGGGCCACTTCCGCGTCCAGAACTTTTGTTTCAATTGGTTGTTCTTTGGCGACATCGTAAAGATTGCGTCCTGTGGCGTCATCGATTTTTAAGATTGAGCGGTTTGGGTGACGCAGTCCCTCTGTCGCAAAAATGCTATAGGCGGAAACTAAATCAAGGAGGCGCACCTCACCGCCACCAAGTACCAAAGATAGTCCGTATCGATCAGCGTCGGTCAGGTCGGTAAAACCCATGTCTTTGGCCAATGAAAGAGTATCTTTTAAGCCGGCAATGTATAGAGCTTCTACTGCGGGCACGTTTAATGAGCGGGCAAGTGCTTGTCGCAAAGTAACGGGGCCATTAAATTTTTTGTCGTAGTTAAATGGGCGATAACTTTTTTCCGCTGTCCCAAAATCTATCGGAACATCGGCGAGTATGGTTTCGGTTGTATATCCTTTGCGTAACATTTGAGCATAAACAATTGGTTTGAAGGACGACCCGGGAGAGCGTTGTCGGATAGATACGTTTACGTTTCCATCGTTTTCCGTATCAAAATAATCAACACTGCCGACCATGGAAAGAATGTCGCCGTTTTTGGGGTCGAGGGCTACAAAAGCGGCATTTTTAGCACCCCTTTTCAGGTTTTTCGGTGCTTGCAAAGCAACCGCATCTTCGGCGGAGCGTTGCATTTTGGCATCGAGGGTGGTGATTACTTTTAAACCGCCGGCATCTACAAGTGTCGCGCCAAAATCTTTTTCCAATTGTTCCCGCACGTAAAAAACAAAATGTGGGGCTTGGATGCGGTCTATCTTGGAACGAAAAGTTAGTTTTACTTGCTTAGCAGACTCGGCCTCTTCTTTAGTGACGTAACCCTGTAGGGCCATTTGGTCGAGTACTAATTTCTGGCGAGCATAAAGTTTTTCGGTGTTTGACCCGAATGGAGAATAGAATGTTGGTGCTTTTGGCAGGGAGGCAAGCAAAGCCGCCTGTGGCAGTGATAAATCTTTGGCGGACGTTCCAAAAAAGGCCTGGGAAGCAGATTCTACACCACTGGTATTTGACCCGTAGGGGGTGATATTGAGATAAGTTTCGAGTACTTTATCTTTTGAAAGATTTTTGTCTACTTCCAGCGCCAAAATAGCCTCACGCGCCTTGCGGGTGAGGGTTCTTTCGGGAGATAGCATGGTTTGTTTTACCAGTTGTTGGGTGATTGTTGAACCGCCCTGCAGTGATTTGCCACGAACATCCGCCCAAAGTGCTCGGAAAATACCGCGGAAACTAATTCCTCCATGGTTGTAAAAATCTTTGTCTTCGATGGCGACCGTGGCGTTTTTAATGTAGGGAGAAATTTCATTGAAAGGCTTCCAGGTACGGCGAATCTCCCCGAATTCGTAGAGAATGACGGTACCGGTGCGATCAAAAATTTTGGTTGATTCCGCGCCTCGTTGTTCGCCAAGTTTGCTGGGGTCGGGGATGCCCGAAAAGATGAAACCGGCATAACCAAAACAGGCGATAAGTAGGGCAAAAACGGCATATATTGCTAATTTGCGAAGCGGACGCTTACGCTTAATAATGCCTCGGTTAGGTGGCGGATAATTTACTCCATTAGCTATTGTGCGTCGAACGGGCATTTCTAGTAGCAGATTAGTACAGGTACGGTTTATATACAATAGGTAGCAATTCGGCCATCGGCGAGGGAAGAGATGCCCAAAATTTTCAATAACCAATTTTCAATTTTCAATGAATGATCAATGACTAAATGTTCAAAAATATGCGTCTTATTGCGAGGCCTTTCGAGGCTGAAGCAATCTCCCACACATAACTACTGATGGCTAAATCCAAATATCGGCCTCTGTAGGCCCAAATCAGGCAACTTTTGTATTTTACGGTTGACAAAAACCAAAAATTGGAGTATGATACTCTGTTCTGGTGTTTGTTTGTTTTTTCAAGTTCTGCGACAAAATCCGCAAGGATAGTCGCCCAGAAAAAAGGATGGTGGCTAATGGCTACAAAGTCCGAGTTCAGTTTGTTTGGTTTGGGTCACAAGTTTTTTTGAAGGCCGAAGAAGCGGGATTTGATCCGACCAAGATTAACACGCTTGCAGAAAATACTGCTGGATATTTTGGCGCTTTATATTGCTGATGTGGGTGTTTTATGGTTGCTTGATAGAATCATTTGCAGTTTTTATTCAACAGAACACGGCAATGGTTTGCCACTTGGAAATTTAACCTCGCAGTTACTGGTTAATATTTATCTGAACGAATTTGATCGTTTTGTTAAACAGAAATTGCGGGTCAAATATTATATTCGTTATGCGGATGACTTTGTAATTTTTTCGCAAAATAAGGATTATCTTGAAAAACTAATTCATCAAGTGGAAAATTTTTTGGTCACACGATTGATGTTGATGCTTCACCCCAACAAAGTAAGTATTGAGACCATCAATTCTGGTATTGATTATCTGGGCTGGGTGCATTTTCCGGATCATCGGGTTTTGCGAACGGTGACAAAAAAGCGGATGTTAAAAAGATTGCAAAACAACAGCGAGCCCGCGACCATGGCGTCATATCTTGGGTTATTAAGCCACGGGAATACAAAAAAATTACAAAATGAAGTGCTTAGAATTGGAAAACTAAATGTCACGCATTATTGATGCCAATATATTGTTGTGCTAGACTGCCATGTTGTTCTCTTGAAAGGGGCTAAACCGATTTTACCCGCTTGGGTGACGGAGGCTCTAAATTCCTGCTCCAGAAAGGTAGGTGCGGTATGTCAGGAAGAACAGGTGGCGGTACGAAAGGTGTTGCAAGGATCAGTGGGGGACAAGTTTTTGAATTCGTTGATCTCCTACGAGGCGCCGACCTCACCTGTGAACAAGCACAAGTTCTTATGGATTCCGGCGTTTTCTCTGCGGTGTTGCAAGCGGCGAAAAAAGATCCCGATTGGCTAAAACGACCGGGATTAATGAATGCCCTCATCAGTCCGCTTGGGCTAGATCGCCACTGGATCGATTGCGAAGCGTCGCCGATTATTCCAAACGGATTGACGTATCGCGAAGAAGACCAGTTGCCGAGCCGGATTCGCGGTGGAATCCTTTGAAAAAAATCCGAAGCTGGTCTTTGGCTGTCGGAAGGACAAAAAGATGGCGTAGTTAAAGGAAAAGATCTTTTCGAGGAGATCAGGCGGCTAAACGTGCATGTTTATCCGGTTCAGGTTTTGGATTTTCTGCTGGAAAATCCTGATCAGATTCCGGAAGAATGGAAGGAGTGTTGCATCTTCTTTTGGTCTCCTTACCGCAACGCCGGTGGCAGCCTCCGCGTCCGTTACCTCTACTGGAATGGCGAGACTTGGGACTGTAACTACTACTGGCTCGGCTACGATTGGAACTCCCTCGACTCCGCCGCCGTCCCTGCAAGTATCGAAGTCAATTAGTCCTTTGGGCTTGGATTCGCCAACTGGCGAATTTATCCTCGCCCTCTGACTCTTTGGCCCTTTGATTCCGTCGCGTTAGTACGCTTTGCATTCCGTCCAGTCAGCCGATCCTACGGGGTCGGTTTTTTCTTGGGGAATAATAGTTGGATTATCAATACAATAATTATTGAAGCGAAAAGTAGCCCACATCAACTTGATTGATTTTCTTTGTTGTGGTAGTTTCAACTGTTCCTTTCCAACAGAAAATGGCTTGCCAGAACAAGGGTAGAAATATGAACCATTCAAGTTTTTGCAGATCGATTATAGACGCCCATTTGGGTGGGACGAATATCGCGAATATTTTTACAGACGCGATCATTCAACGGTGGTTGGATGACAATACATGGGTAAATGATTCCACGGCTCCTTGTGCGCATTGTCGGCACATGAAAGAAGTCAACGGGCAATACTCGGAGGAAAAGTGTCGCCAGAACGTGCAGGGAGGAGGATATTGCTATCGTGAGACACTAAAAGTATTTTTCTTGCCTTTCTTGCACAACGCACTGCTGGGTATCTATCCGTCGTTGGATGTGTTGGTGCAAATAGTTCATCACAGGGGACCGATCTGGGACGGGTTAAATGATGCGAGCATTCTTAGCATTGTTCTCCACGAGCTTGGTGGAACCAAAATGAGAATGGCTCGCGAAGCGCAAGATCCAGAAAGAAAAGCATAAGAAGTGCGAACGCGGACGAGTCTGGACAGTCAGCCGATCCTACGGGGTCGGTTTTTTCTTGGGGAAAATATGCCGTTTCCGCGTAGGTGCAATTCCAGCCGTCACTAAAGTTATGGCCGGCAGGCATGAATTTGCCCCTACCGGTTACCGAAACAAATTATAATTGCGATGGAATACTAGATTAGTATGCAATAAATAAATCCATATACTATATACCAAATACAATATACAAATCTAAACCCACGAACCCACCCTCGCCCTCCCTTGTCAGGGAGGGGATCGCGACGTCCCTGACAACCTGTATCCTTCTACTGTCGCGCGATTCGTTTAATTTGCGGATCAATCAAGAAAGGCCCAAGGTCTCTTCTTCCGATCAGTAGTTCATGTTTCAGATGTCCACGCGCGGCAATCGTTACTTCCGTCGAAATTTGTTCCCCGCCTAAAATAATTTGCAGGGGGATTACTTGGCGTTCTTCTTTGCCCAATGCGCTCTTGATAATTTTTCTGTGTACCAATCCGCTTTTGAGCAGGCCGTATTCTTCGGCCAGGTCACGGTCGATCGAGGAACGATAAGCCCCCGTGTCGATTTTTGCGATATAGTTGTGTGGATTACCATCAGCGTCAAAAATTAGAACATTTTCTCTTACACCGACACGTTTTCGTTTTTTCTCGGCGTCGGGTTGGGTATATAAAGACAGGGCAACATCGACGGCGTGTTCAGGGGTGCGGACGGTTAATTCTTCTATCCGACGTAAGCGGTCCCGTAAAGTGGTGCGGTTGGCGAGTTGGATGGAAAGCCCCGGGCGGGAATTGGCTTCTAAGACCATCGGTCCTTCTTCTCTGTCGACAGCGATGTCGATACCGGTGTAACCAAGGTTTAAAACACTGGCGGTTTTGGCGGCGAGATGTAATATTTCACGAAAATTTTCCAAAATAATATCGGAAAGTGGCAGGCGAGTGTCGGGGTAATTTGTAATATATTGGTCGCGCAAAATTGCGGTAGTCGTGCGCCCTGTTCCCAAATCAATTCCGCAACCGATACCGCCCATGTGCAAATTTGCGCGACCGCGGGAATCGGGGGTGGGGAGCCTGAGCATTGCCATTACCGGCACGAAATTTGCAACAAGAATACGGATGTCCGGAATTCCCCCCTTAGAAAAAGGTTTTATTTCGCGTTGAACTTTTATACGTTGTTCGAAGAAGGCCACGTCGGGAACATTGTTGATAGAAAAATTTCCGTCCAAAATATCATAGGTTCGCTCGCGAATATCGGTTAAGTCGACAGGCGTTCGATCAGATTTAACCCAATGTCCACGTTTACTGCGACCAAAAACCACCATAATCCCTGCGCCTCCGTAACCGTAATTTGGCTTGAGGACAAAACTTTTTGGCAGGCGTGACCAATCAAAGTTTTCAATATCACTGTGTTTGTGGATGACTCCATAAAGGCGGGGGGTTGGAATGCCGTGACTGATTAACAGATTTTTTGTGGCCAATTTGTCGTTGGCAATCTTGGCTGATAAAACGGAATTAAGCGGGCGCATGAATTGCAAAATGCGGGCATTCATACCCAGCACGTTGCGACGACGGCGATTTAAATTGGATTTCATTGCTTTTTAAAATTATCCTTTGCTGGGAAAGAGAATTTTGCGAAAACGAAAATATTCGGTAAGACGAAGACCTGTCCAACGACCCAATAAAATATTTAATGGAATGGTGATGAGAATAACTTCAGGGAAGCCGACGACTAAGGATTGCAAAGTATCCCATTGCACAATAAGGGTTGATACGACAGAGAGCAGTAGTGTTTCCAGTGTTAGTTGCGTAGCTTCGCGGAAACCTAAGCGTATTTGTACTTCCACGAATTGTTCGGCCAATGAGACCAAAATTAAGATCGGGAAGACGGAGTAAAAGAGTGTGCCGGTTTGCTTGAGGACGATACTGCCGATGGCAAACAGGCCGAGTACTGCGAAAGAAGTGGCTGTTAACACTAGGGCCATTCTTGGTAAATAGAGTAGTCGAAAACCACGTAAAAGATAGCGCGAGGCGGTGGCGGCAAGCAGTACTACAACGAAAATAATTAATCCGTATTTCAAGCCAAGTGCGAGAAATGAAAGAGTAACGGCGGCAGGAGTAAAGATACCGAAGGCTTTCATGCCAATTACTTGGCGAGAAAAAGCCAATAAAGTGGCGATAATCGGCAACATCAAAACAAGGATTATACTTGATGTAGGGACGCCCCAGTTAACCAAAATATTGACGGCATAAGATAATGCGTTCCAAGGCATTAGTTTTGAAACGGCACGTTCGCTGTATGGACCGAGGTTCCAGAATGGTGTTCCCTGGGTGCGGATCGCCGTTAACGCATCATCGGCGGTGCGAGTAGCGACAAGGATCGGCAGAGCTTCTGTGCGAGCGAGCAGTACATATTGTGGTCGCAAAACATTGAATGCGGTTTGGGCGGGACGAGCGACAATTGAAAAAGTTTGGTCTGTCAGCAAGACGACGCCTTTTTCTTCCATGTGCATTTTACGTTTTTCCTCCGGCAGATCGTTGCTAAGTAGTTGACCGATGTTGGAAATAATGTCCGTTCCGCGTGTGCCATTAGCCAAGACAAAAATTAATGGGGCACGTTCTAAACTGGCCCGCTTGTCGATCATTTGTTGAGCGATGCTATCGGCTATTGTCGCTGAAGAAGTTTGGGGGGTAATTGTGGTTAATAAAACATCTTGCTCGGATGCTGATTCTTTTAAAGAATTAATTTTATTTTCGGGGATAGTATCATCGATTGTTAATATGTTTTCTGTTCGAAAAACATGGACGCTGGTGTTGGCTTCTTGCACTTGGTCACCGGCGTTGATCACGAGTTTTACAGCGTAAGAGCCGGCCCGTTTGTATTGATGGGTGACGCGCTCGCCTGCACTTTGTGCGCCATCGCCGAATGTCCAAGAGTAAGTGGTAACGGTGTTTGGAGGAATGACAGACTCAGAGGCGTCAAATTGCACACTGTCACCAATCAGAACGTCTTGTGGTTGTCCTGCTTTGGCGGAAAAATTGTCTTGAGCATGGGCAGAGGGTGATGGCGCAACTAAAAAGGCTGTTGCTAAAATAAGAAGTAAATAATATTTTATTGACCCAAGCGAAGAGGGAGTAGTGAGTATTGAGGAGTGAGTAGAACGAATGTGTGAATACATTTTTTATTATTTAAAGTGAGATAAACCGACAAATGCTAAAGCTAGAGCGTCTGCTGCGTCGTCCGGTTTGGGTAGAGAAGTTAAACAAAAAAGTTTTTGGACCATAATTTGTACTTGTCCTTTGGTTGCTTTTCCATAGCCTGTCACTCCCATTTTAACTTGTTGTGGTGAAAGTTCCAGTAGCGGAAGGTTGTTTTGGGTGAGTGTTGTAATAATCATGCCACGTGCTTCAGCGACGGCAATGCCCGTGCGAATATTTTTGGAAAAAAATAGTTTTTCAACAACCGCGCCAGTCGGCTTATGAAGAGTAATAATTTTTTGCAATTCATTTTGGAGTGTTGCTAGTCGGGTCGCTTGCGGTGTTTTTGGTGGGGTAGAGACGCAACCAATCGCGTGACAATAAAATTTACCGCCTTTTTGTTCGGCAATTCCAAAACCCATTCGACCCGTCCCGGGATCGATGCCTAACACTTTTACTGCTGGTTTAGTAGTCATAAAAAATTTTGTAGTAGCGGACTCCCTCCTTTTATCAAGTGGCGCGGCGGATGCCCCGAGAACATCCTGTGGATGTTCGAGAGGGTGCCAGCGCCGGCACTTGAGTGCCGTGCCGGGATGGGGTGGATTTTGAAATTAGGCAGGAATTGCGTTAGTGGTAACTTCGTCTACATCCGCGTGGTCTTCAATAATTTCCATTAGTTCTTGTAACTTATTGTACTCATTTTCTGCTAAAGCGATCGGGTTCTTTGGGTGCATTACAAGTTCGCTGGAGGCGATTTTATAATTTTTTGCTCGGAGCGCTTCGGTAATGGCATGTAATTGATCGGGGCTGGTAATTACTTCGAGCATTGCTTCATCGGCATCGATTTCATTTGCACCTGCGTCAATTGCATCAAGTTCACCTTGTTCAAGGTCAGTTACGTTCTCAATAAAAATTTGTCCGCGTCGTTCAAATAACCATTGCATACTGCCCGGTTCGGTGGGGTGACAGCCGTGGTCGCTTAGGGTTTTCCGTAGTTCTCCAAAGGAGCGATTGTGATTGTCTGTAATCACGTCAATAAGAAGGGCACTGCCGGCTGGGCCACGGGCTTCAATTGTGATCGATTCGAGTGTTGTGCCATCTTCGTTTTTGGCGGCACGTTCTATGGCGCGTTCGATGTTGTCTTTCGGCATGTTTTCCGTCAGAGCGCGGTCGATTGCCATACGTAACTTAAAATTTGTAGTTGCGTCTGTTCCTTCGCGCGCGGCAATTGTAATGTTGCGGGAAAGTTTTGAAAAAACCACGCCACGTTTAACGTCGGTGACGCCTTTTGCGCGTTTAATTTTGGCCCATTTGGAATGTTTCGACATTGGTGCGGATTACAGGCAAATGGTTACATGAGAGGGCAAAATTGGCAACATGAGGTTGGCGTTGAATGCTAGGGTCCGTCCCTGGGGTGCAGGGTCGACCCTGATTGGTCGGCGATATAAAAATTATCTCTCGTCGCTAAAGCGATGAGGGGTTAATTTTCTGCAAGAAGGAGATACCCCACGTCGCCAAGCCTTGCGGGGCGGGCTTCCGCCCTTCGCCTCTTGGCTACGGAGTGGCACAGCGCGGGGTTATTTTATTTTGCGGATGCAAAATAAAATAAAAAAAGCCGCGCATGGTGGCGGCTGTACAATTTTTGGGTAATTATGTTCAAGAAAGCTTACGTTTGGGGATTGGCTGCTAGCCATGCTTGCTTGCGAGCCGCTCGGTCTTCCTCGTCAATGCGGAGGATAACCTCTTTAAGTTCGTTTGGCAGTATTTTGCGTCCGAACATCCTTTGTTCCGATGCATCGTCGATCCGACCAGTTCGTGCCCAACGGAGAAGCTGTTTGCGGTTGAGCGGTGTTTTCATCAGGTCGACTATCACTGGTGTCAAAGAACTAACCAGTAAGGCCTGTTGCGTCGCTTTTTTCTGGGATTCTCGTCGGTCTTCTTCTTGGCATTTTTCCACATGTCTTGCCAAGTCTCCTGGGTGTTGCCCAAGATTTACTTCTTGATTAATCTCAACGTTTTGTCCACCCAGGGAGAAGGTGATTTTTGTGGCATGTTGAATACGAACAGGAGTGGTTTTTGTGGGTTCTTCCGGCCACAACCGAATCTCATATGTGCAGAATAATTTGATGGGCTCAGTGTGTACTCCTTTCCCTGGAGAAATCAAGACGCTTATTCTATCGTCAACACTCGTCCGGATTTTTAGCGAGCATGGACGAAAGTCAACCAAATGACCATCCCGGTTTACATGCGCGGTAAACACTTGGCCATCCCTCACCACATACTGTTTTTTCATCTCGTTCATCATTTTTCCTTTTCGGCCCTGCCGAAGTTGGAAGTAGAAAAACACGTTGTCGGGAATCGAACCCCACAACTCCAACGTCCGACACTTTTCGTGTCTACCAGGACGGTGGAGAATGAGGCGTTTCCTCTTGCGATTATTGTATTGAAGGAACAAGGCAGTATATGCTTGGTGTTGAAATTGTCAATTTTTCATTCTCTTATAGGTAACCCCTCACAGGTTAAGGTGTTTCCCGCAGTAATCACATCGGAAGTGACTCCTCGATCGTGAGCTTAGGACGACGGTTTGCGTCGATGCTAACCAATACCACTCCCGAAGTGGCCCATGGGTCCACTTCGGGAGTGGTATTGGTGATTCGATACTCTCCTTAACCTGTGAGTGGTTACTCTTATAGCTATTGACTTTTTTCTGAACTTGTTCTAGAATTAGTAGTATATGTTACTAAAAGTGGAACAGTTACTAAAGACGATGCCCTATATTACCAAACAGAACTTGGCATTACTTCTTGGCAAGAAGAAGAATGCCATGGATTATTGGGTGAAAAAACTCGTAAAAGAGGGAGTTTTAATCAAGTTGAAAAGCGGTTTTTACGCTTCACGGTATTATGTTGATTTGGTCAGCCAAAATCCTGAAGATAAAACAATGTATTTGGAATATCTGGCGAACGTGTTGCGCAGTCCTTCCTACGTTTCTCTGGAATACGTTTTGTCTAAGAATAACGTGGTGGCGGAGTCGGCCTTCGCACTAACTTCAGTCACCACAAAATCGACACGAACGTACAAAACGGAGCTTGGAACGTTTACTTATCGCAAAATCAATCCGCAAATGTTTGGCGGATACATCAATGTGCCATGGCGGGACAAGCAAGTGCGTGAGGCAACCGCAAAAAAAGCGCTTGCGGAGTTGCGTTATTTGAATGGGGAATTAGATTCTTCACGTTACAACAATGCTACTCGATAATTTAAAACAAACCGTTGAAAGCGGAAAAAACATTACCAAACCGCTATATTTACGTAATCTTTTAAAGGAAGAACTGCAAAATTACGTTCTGCAATTTATTTACAATAACGTCACTTATCGAGATTTGATTTTCACCGGTGGCACTTGTTTGCGAAAAATTTATGGACTTCCTCGTTTATCGGAGGATTTGGATTTCGATTTTACCGGAAAATTCGATGTGAATAAATTTGCGGATGCCGTTAAGGTGCATTTCAAATCCGATTTACAGTATCCCGTGGAAACAAAAATCAGCGGCAAAGAGAATACTGTCTATATAAAATTGCCGATTATGAAAAGTTTGGGTTTTAAAAACGAGGAAGTTTTGTTTATTCGCTGTGATTTTTCCGAGGAAGCGCTCGGCGAATATGGTGTGGAAACCAATACTGTTTCAACAAAGGATTTTACTTTTTTCGTTCGAAATTATGATTTGTCGACATTATTCGCCAATAAAATTTATGCGTTTTTGAGCAGGGGTTTTTATAAAGGCGGACAACAAACGGTGCCGTTCAAGGCGCGTGATATTTTTGATCTGGTTTGGTTTTTGGAGCGCGCCAAGAAAAGCAGTATTGATTTTTCACCCAACTGGAAAAGGTTGGAGAAAGCTTTTCCGGGCGTTTCACGGAAGGGATTGGCGACAAAAATAATCGAAAAGGCTGAAAAAATTAATGAAAGTGAAATAAAACAAGACTTGGAACCGTTTATTGAATCAAGTCAAAGTGTTGATGATTTCAGTAAAGCGTTTAAGGGAATTATTAAGCGGGGTTTTGAAGGTTTTAAATAAGGGTTGAAGCGGTTTTAGAAAACATCCCCAAAAAGACGATTCATCATTCATAAATCATCAATCATTATTCTTCGCTTCAGCGAAATCGTCCGTTTGCCCTCTTTTCGCTTCTTTCGTACACTACTAGTGCGCATTTGATCTTTAAACATCTGGAGGGATGTTCTGGTTTTTGGCGACGCCAAAAATAAGAAAAACTTAATAACCTAACAAGGAAGGGAGGTGAGTGTTATGACAGAAGAACAAAAAAGTACGGAAGGAGTCGTCGAACGTCTTCGCAACTCCCCAAGAACAGTTTCCACGATTATCGTGATCCTCATTATTGCCGGTGCCATCTTCGCTTTCTCCGATCGGAAGCAGACGGGTGTTACTCCAAGTCCGGAATCGACAACCGAAGCGCCGGAGCAATCCGCGTCCGCTGAGCCAACTGCGTCAGCAGAAGCAGGTAAGGATGGTAAGGTGGTGGCTACAAAAGCGACCCCTGTTCCAACCCCATTGCCTGTGGCAAAAGAAACTGCTGAAGTATATACGGAAGTTGCATCAAAAGGACAAAATCTTACAGTTTTGGCCAGAATCGCGACAAAACGTTATATGGACGCGAACGAAGTTTATAAAGGTCTCAGCAATGAGCAGAGAGTCTATGTTGAGGATTATTTAAGGAAGAATGTGGTGCGTCAACCGGTTAAGGTTGGAAGCGAGGTAACATTCTCAAAGGATTTGATCAAGAAGGGTATTGAAGCGAGTCAAAAATTGACAGATGCGCAGCAAAAAAATCTACAAAAATACGCGCAACGCGTGAAGTGGAATTAATCCAACACAGCTTGCCACAATTTTTCTCGCAATTAGTTATCTATTAACTGAATTGGCTATCGTTGCTGGACAACGAGGCTGGTTCGGTGCATGTCGGTTTCGTCGCTCCTGCCCGTAAACAGGAGCCCGTCGATGTAATCGTCGTTGATTTCTGGTCACGGCCAGGAATGACAACGTGTACCAGAAATGACGAGCAATCGTTTAATTGTCCAAAAACAGCCCCGTTGTGGAGCTGTCTTGGGTATCACTTGCTTTGTCTTTTCTTCTAGAGATCTCTGATGTTGGTGCCCGAGCCGGAATTTTGAACCGTAATGGTGGCATTATTCGAACCCGGAATTGATCCAGGTGAAGAGCATGTTAGGGAATAAGTTGTTACTCCGGTATTCGGTGTAAGCAAAGTGCTTGTCCCCGTATTTCGAGTATCCGAAGTATTGAAGGTGTTGCTGCAAGTGGTTGCATTTGTTGAGCTCCACCCAAGTTTCACTGTTTCGCCCTTAATGATATTAGCCGTTGTTGGTTTAGTAGATTGGGCAACACCCCTGATTTCGGAGAACCAGAGGTTGGCGCCGGAAATAACCTGTACTGGTGGTTCGGTTCCTGTTCCGCGTAATCCAATCACACCGTTCGCTGTATTGCTGTCATTGCTGGCAACACTGAGGGTCGACTCGTAATTGGTCGCTGTAGATGGCGAGAAGGTGAGATCAAAAGTGCTCGTCCCACCCTGTGGAATACTGACTGTGTTTGGAGGAAACACGGCCGAGAAGGCATTCACTGGGCTAATCGATGTGCTGTTGTAGTTTACCTGTAGGACGGAATTTGGATGGCCAACATTTGTAATCGTAACAGTCTTGGTTACGGTCGTTTCCTTGGTGACGTTGCCAAATTGGATCGGATTTTGTTCGATACCACCGACCGTAACTTTAATCTGTGGTTGGGGCTGGGCGATTTCGAAGTTTGGTCCACAAGTTGCCACAGGGATGATGTAGTTTGCTGTATTAGTTTCGTTGAACATGATGGCGTCTGAGGAATTTACGACTCCTAAAGCATCACCATCAACATTAAGCGGATTAGTTTGATTTTGACCCAACATTCCGGTTGTTGGAACAGGCGTACGACCACCATTGGTATAATTAACAACCAAATTGTAGTCATTCATGGTTACCGTCCCGTTGCCATCTACGTCTAAATAAGCACCATTCATTACTTTTATTGTGTGGCTGCCAGCTTGTGGTGTTAGGGTTGTTGTTGTTCCTGTAACAGGGGAGAAAACATCAGCAGCATTGCTTGATGACCAACGATACGTTTGGTTAGGATCACCACCGATTGCGGTTAGTGTTACTGGTGTACCGGCAGAAGTGGCCGGAGATATAATACCGCAGGAAAGGGGGGGTGTTAGAGGGGCGATAGAAATCCAGCTGTAGTAACCGGCTATGTTCGTCAGAAAAGACTCATTCCACTTCGGTGCGCTTACACTCGCAAAATGCCTTTTAAAACCCAAGAAGCGTAAAGTAGCCTCACTCATTGAAGACGGAAGCGAAATGAAACCTGTGTAAGTGTTTTGTAAGGTGCAATATTTTCCACCACCAGGGCAATTTTTGACAGGTTTAGTTTGATAATCGATCAATTTTGTCCAACGAGAAGCTGGTAAATTTGACGGTAGAAATTCTGTGTTGGCAAGATCTTTATCCGCTGGTGGAGGCACCCATTCGCGTTGCCCTCCCGGAACAGTTTTTGCGTCCCCTTTAGGTACGATGTGTCCACCTTCTGAAAAATAATCCATGTAGAACCAGCCGTTTGTCCATCGGTTGTTGCAGTGGCCAACGTATAAATAGACTTCTACTGGCACTTGGGAGCCGGGTGTGAAAGTACTATTTTTTATTGGTTTGTTTACGAACAAACGCACACTGTGTTGGGTGCCCTGGGCCCTTTCCGGAATGTAGTTAATCACCTGTCCTTGGGCACGTGCATAATTTGTGATTCCGGACAATGCCGATGCGGTACCAGTTACCAATAGCAACAAAGCTATTATGTTAGTTGGGGTTTGATTTTTTGATTTTTTGTTCCTTAATAAAACGAAAACAAGTAAGCCTATGGCGCAAAAGGCCAGAATAATTTCAAGGATTGCCACCCAAATACCTGATTTGTTTATATTTTTTTCTGTCTTAGTTGTGTTGGCAGGAGTTTCTTTGACGTCGGATGCAATGCCGCCAATTTTATAGCCATATGAATGAAGGATATTACCATCCTGTTCTATCAAATCGGCTTTCAAACTTAAGTTTTTGGTTGCTCCGTTTAGCGGAAGGGTATTTGTAACAGTAATAACACTGCTAGTGTCCAGTTTTATGGGGTTACTTGTTTCTTCAGAAATAACTTTCTCGTCGCTCAATAAGTAAAACTTTAAACGGGCGTTTTCGATAACTGTTACGCGATCTGCCGGGCCCACTACTTCCACGGAGACAGCGACTTGGTTGCTATTTTTGTCTTTTAAACTGGCGGAAACAATACGTGCCGATTTTCCTTTAACAACATAGCGGTATTCTCCGATGGAAGAAATTTTACGACCCGTTGTGTCAACAGCAGAGAGGGTGACATAATATGACCCAGGTTTTATCTGAGTTGTCGTCGTGAAAACATTATCTTTGGTGCTATTTATGGCACCGGTTTTGAACGAAATATCTTGAACCTTTTCTGTTGTAATGACTTTTCCGGAATCATCCCATTCGTAAGTGGAAAGAGACAAAACACCATTAACTTCCTTTTTGCCTATTTTATTTAGAGAATAGAAGAACGATATTTCTTTTCCCGGATCAGTGTTGATGCCGTCTAACGGTTCCGCCTCTCCTTTTTCGTTCAATATTCCGTCAACAAGGACGCCACCGGTTGCTTTGATCGCGCGAGGAAAAATATTGATATAACCGTTGTCTGTACCAAGCGTAACTTTAGTATTGTCCCAGCCAAGTTCGTAGCCGGAATTGGTGCCCACTCGCACTCTTAAGCGGTAATCTCCTAGCGGAATTGTTTCGGGGGCAGTATAACTAAAATTAATTACTTTTTTTTCACCGGCAGAGATAAGGGTGGTTACTGGGAAAACTTTTTTGTCATACACAGAATATGCTTCTGGGCCAAATGTGCCCGTTTTGTTTAAGTCTTTGTCTATGAGAGAAATTGTGTATTTTAGATCCCCAAAAGCATTTGTGCTTTCGTTTGAAATTTGAAAAAATCCTGAAACCGCGCTGTTCTCAATTTTGTTGACAGCGAGGTTGTAAATAAAAATTGAGGGGAGGGGATTTAAAACAGTAGTATCAATCTCTGTTGGTGTTTGTGCCACCGTTGCCAGCGGAACAAAAATTCCGAGGCCTGCGATTGTGGCAAGAAACATGAAAAGTAATTTTGTTAGTTTATTCATTGGTGTATTTTATGTTTAAGTATGCCGATAGTGTAGCATTTTTAAATCATAAAAAGAACTTTTACGGTTTTGCGCGCAAAAGGACTACTGATTTGATTGGAATTTATTCTTCAAGCGAATAAGAAACTGTTCCGGTTTTGAATTCTTTTCCCCGCCAAGTGTGCGTGGGTTGATTGTTACCGTCATAAGTTACAGAAGAAAAAGCAATTGAATTACCCAAATAGATGTTCGTTATTGTAAGGTTTGGTTCAGCTAAGTACTTAATAAATTTTCCGCTTATTTGGAGGAATCGTGGTTTGTTTATCGCTATTTTGCTTCCATGAAAAATTCTCAGACCGTCAAGAAGTTTTTCAAATGTAATTTCATTGATAGTCGCCACACCGCCTGTCATTTGAATGCCAACCGTGCCCGTACTTACGCGAACGTTGTTAATCGAAGCTGTGCCTTTTTCCAATAGAGCTATTCCAACCACATTGTTTGTTAATAAACCTGAAAAATTTAATTCTCCGCCGGAAAGAGCTGTAAGGGCGGTTGTTGTGTCTTGAATGTTGCTATCGCGGAGCGTTATTTTTCCATTTTGTTCCGCGGTTAAACCATGCCAATAACGACGTTGTGAATATGCTTGATTAGACAACCAGCTAATTTTTTCCGCCACAATTTCACCAAGGACGATAATTTTCGCATCGCGGTTGGCATAAAAAACTGTTCCTTCCTCAATTTTTATGGAAATTCCTTTTGGTACAGTAATACTTCCCTGAAGGACATAGTTGCCTTTTTTAACATCATTTATTAGTTCGTTTGTTATTACTGGCGCATTTGTAACAAGGGCTGCGTTTTTGGGAGTGATGCTTTCTATTCCCATGTTAACGAGGGGTGTTTGCAGTTTGGGTTCGTCTCGCAGTAGAACGGATAAAAAAATGGCCAGCAAAAATATTGTTGCAAAAAGGCTATTTTTGATTAGGCGTGTCATGGAAAATTAGTTTAGATGGGCTTCTACTAAAAACGCAATAGTGCCCCAATATTGCCCAATGCTGTTAAATCAATATTTTCATCAACAAATTCTATTATGCCATTCTCAAGAAATACGCGTTCGGCGGCGCTTTCAAGTAAATCATCTACCGGCTTAGTAATTGCTTGGCAGTTTGTACAACGTGTTTGTGGGGTTGAGAGGGTATTACAGTTCATGCAAAGGGATCCGCTTATGGAATATCCTTGAATGAGGATTAGTTTTTGGACGCGTTTCTCATTTACAGCCTTGATGGTTTCCATAAGCCCCGTAACGGCTTTTCCTTGGTGTGCCATTGCTTCTCGTAGTTCAAGGACAGCTTTCTTTTCGCTTTCTCTTTCTGCGTCGGTTGCAATTTTTAATGTTCTCTCAAGCGTTTCTGTTGATGGTTCATTTGGTTTTGCCGGAATATGCCCGATTACCATTTTTTGTTCGCGGTCGGGAAGATTTTTTTTGAATAAATACAATATGTCCGGGTCGCCACCTAAAATAATTCGTCGAACGTCTGTTTTTGCGATTTGTTTTATGAGGTGTTTTACAACTCGTTGGACGTGTTGTTCGATGGCGTGATCGATTCTTCGTTCGTATCTTTTTTGCGCCCAACCTCCCTGATCAGAACGGTGGGGAATGTCGCTGATAAATTCAGCTGATTGGGTTATTTCTCCCATTGTCACTAGGTAAAAATGCGCGTTGTTTTTATTGGTGATTATGACGGCATATTGTTCGTATTGGTCAAGTAAAAAAAGGAGAGGACTGATAAAAGGATTGTTTTCTACGTGTGATTGTGATCGAATTGGGCGTGGCAATGTGTAGATGACGATTTCTTGGTTGTTGCGTGCTTGTTTGTCGTTAAGTGATGCGAATAGGGCGAGCGCGCGAATTGTTCCGTATGGTAAAACTTCTTCATCAATAAAATTTAGCAAACGTGGCACGATTCGTTCGTGAAGTTGCTTTTGGAATTTTCCCGCTTCTTTGTATCCGGCGACAATTTGCTTATTAGTAATACTTAAAATGCGTCTAAGTTCTGCCAGATAGTGCTGGCCTTCGGGTGTTTTTTTATCTAAATTAAGGTAAAGACTTAATACGGGCGTACGTAATTTTTCACTCTTCTCGAGTTGTTTAAGTTCGTTTTTGGTTAACATGTTATTTAAAGCAATTCTACCGCGCACTATGGTTTGTTACAAAAGTTAATCTAAAAAAATAAAATAAAAGCAGCCGCCTGCAGGCGGTTGCTTTTGAATTCAAGCGTAGTTATTACTGTAGACAACAGAGAGTAGCTACCGAGGAGTAAACTCGCTAAAAGCCAATTTACCCGGTCTGGGTAGAAACCCCCGAAGCATTGTCTACAGGAGTAACGACGCTAATTGTAAAAAATGGTCTAGGGGTCACTATTTCTCTACGAAACCGGAGAAATACGGTCGAAAAGCTTGTCTGGATTCATGCGAAAGCTTATTGACTTGTTAGCTTACTCTAATATGTAAATCTTGTCAAGTTTACGTTATAGCTCATAAATAGTGTTACCGAAACCGTCTCGGATAGCTCAAAATAGGGTTACCGTAATCTCACTATGATTA
>CAIZMI010000028.1 GCA_903934015.1 uncultured bacterium | reverse complement strand
TAAGAATCTTCGCCGCAGTGTGTGATCATCATATTTTCGTTACGATGACCGAAAACTGGAACACCAACCTTTTGGGCACTGATTGTTTCTCCAGTTTGCCATTCGGTTTCGACGCGCGTCCATTTGCGCCCGTCGGAAATGGTTTTCAACGCGTCCTCAAGCCCGATTCTCTTCATGTTTATTCCTTTCGAAATCTAGCAAGTAGGAGTCCTTTGCGTCTTCTCCTTATCTTGCGCCCAAAAAATGGGCGGGCTGAAAAACAACAAACGATACTTCAGAACGGCTAAGTATGCTCTTATTCTCGGTTTTTGTCAATGGTGACGCATTTGCGAAATTTTAGACCAAATCCAACACAAAACACCCGATAAAACAGGTAAAATACAGGACTGATTTTCGTTAGATTGATCCGAAATGCTGGACGATAACGGTTTTGTATTCGCCGTGCATTAGGCCACTTACTACGGAAACACCGAGGTCTTTAAAGTTGGCGTTAAGAATGTTTTTCTTGTGTTCCGCGCTTTCCATCCAAGCGTTAAAAAAGGCATCGGGATTTGAATAACCTTGAGCAAGATTTTCTCCGGCGTATGAATAATCATAACCAACACTCAAAACCAGCTTGTCATACACCTTGCTACCAACCACCCCCTTATGCGCAAAATAATCGAGCTTGAGCATATCTTTGGCCTTTAATGATGCAGATTTGGTAAGCAATGAATTAACCTTCAAGGATTTTAATTTTGCGGTAATCCGCGCCTTGTTGGTTAGTTCGATAATGTTTGTGACAGTGATCGGCATCGTTGTGCCCCTTGATTTTTGATAGAGCATCGCGTCTTTCAATTCTGACTCTTTTGTTTTGTCGCTTCTTGCCCTTCCTTTCCAATAATTACTTTCAACGTCCGTGATTTTTTCATTAAAAACCGAGCTAAAAATGCGACTTACTGTGGCCGGAACATTGCTTTTTTCCGCCGCTTGCGCTCCGGAAGCAAACAATGAAATAACAATAATCGAGATACTTGCTGTGGCTATTCGTATCCTTGAGAAAAACATCGTTATGTTTGTGGTGTCGGTATCGTTTCCAATTCCTCTAGCCCATTTAGAGCCCGCCCTTCTTCATCGGTTCTACCTATTCCCCAACTTTTTGCGTCGCGAATAACGTCGTTAGCGCCTTCAATATTTGCGTTAGCTTTTGCTAAGGCATCTATGAGTCTTTCGTTTTCAATGTGATACCTAAAAACAAAAAACACTGCGACAGCAATAGATATGATTAAAATACCTACAAATCCTTTAATCAAATTTTGTTTCATCATAGTCGCGATATTTCAAAGATCTAATCTCGTCCAATTTTTCCAATCTCCGTCGCGGGCTTCTCTTCCTTCTTTCTCAAAAATCATCCATTGGCCGGCAAAATGACGTGGATCCGTGTTGGCCACGATTCCACCAAATACTTTGCGACCCTCTTTATTGAGTTTGGATATATACCCGCGCAGACCATCTGACTTAACCGCAAAATCAGCAAGATGAGTACCGTGAGGATCAATAAAACCGATACTTTTATCTTTCATCATTACTACAAAATCAACATAGAAAGGGGCTTGATTATCATCTTGTCCATACGGCACAGCAAAAAAGGTGGCGTCTCTGTCCCCATTCTTAAACCACCACAAAACACCATTTGCGGGATTTTCCAAAAAATCAATAAAAGCTTTTTCTGATTGCCAGCGTTCATTTGAGTAGAATGGTAATAAGATTGATTTTTTTACATCAGTTTCAAAATATCCGTCACCAAACAAAAGTCGCTCCGGTATTTCCCAAACATCTTGAGCAAGTTCTTTTTCGCGTTTTTCTGTTGCTGCAATATAGTCGCGCTTTGCTTCTTCTATTACGGCAATAAAATGCGCTCTATTGTCTTTGCTTAAAACGATATTGATAATCTCTTGAAACCGCTCTTGCCTCTCCATACCGAATTCATTTACAAAAAACCGGTAGATTGATTCCTTTATTCGCCCAACGGAACGATCTTCAGGATAAAAAGGCGTGAGACATTTTCGAATAAAAAAATCAAATAGCCTCTGTAAATCCATATCGCTTGCGCCATCAAATTGAGTTTCAGCGTGTATGTGTTCTCCTGCAATTTCATCAATATTTTCAGTTTGCCAATCAGAAATGAAGGCCATTTGAACACTTTGTTTTTTTGTCTTTATTTTTTGTTTGAGATTATATGCTTGAGCTTTTTCAAGAAAAAGTTGTGTAAAAAGCGGATTTAAACGAGTATGTTCGCGATGACGTTTGCGGTGGACGGATGAAAAATTTAGTAATTGATAACCCTCAACACGTTTGCTCGTGTGTATCACCACATAATCACGACCAATATCTTCTTTAATCTCAATATCCTCAAGATTTGTGTATACATAAGCATAATTAAGAATGTCGCTATCGTAATACCCACTCTCGGGTTCTGGTACGCGCATAATGCGCCCGATGGTTTGAATTGAAAATATCGGGCTAGACCATTCGCGGAACAAAACAAGAATTTGGGCTCGCGGGCAATCCCAACCAAGCGCAATTGCTTGCTTAAAAATCAAAACCTCAACGTCGTTATCATTACGGCTTATATTTTCTAAATTTTCTTTGTCTTCAGAGAGATAGATTGCCAATTTTCCATTTTCAACACAAACACCATTTTTATTTAGTATTTCAACAATCTTGCTTTGCCGGTCTTCGTCTGCCTGTCCGCGTCGATCAGGGAGTTGAATAATAAGAAGCGGGTTTACATTTATACCTGCCACTGAATACGCACGCGCAAGTTCTTTACGTTTTTTTAATGCCTCCCGAAGAACAATCTCATCTGTACTGCCAGATAACTCACTTTTAATTGTTTCGGTTTGTCCACGACGTACCACATTTTTAAAATCCTCATTAAGAACTATCGCCTTTTTGATCATTTCTTCCATTTTTACATCACCAATATCCACACTAACTATTTGGTCCGGATTTTGCATTTTTGGCGTCGCTGAAACCTCAAGCGTAAGCTTTGGAGCAATTAAGGAAATTATGTCTTGCGACGTGTCTGCCTGCGCATGGAAATGGCTTTCATCAATAATAAGGACAATTTCGAGTCCCACTTCTCTCGTTCTTAATAAAATATTTGAAAGATTATTATCCTGCTCATTATCACGAATATAGATAAGATTATCCTGACGCATACTTTCCCAGTTGAAAAAGAGTATTTCATTTTCACCGATTTGACGATCACTCAGATCCTCAAAGAAAGAACAATCCATTGCACGAGAATTTTCAAAATATGTTTCTATTTTCTCTTTGCTTTGTTCGTGAAGCTGGCGCGGAGCCGCCCATATAAACGCACAAGGCGGATGGCTTGAGTCATCTGCAAAACGTGCTAAAAATTCCGCTACCATTATTGTCTTACCAGAACCGGTAGGGGCTTTGAAAATGAGTTTTTTATCACCGGATTGACGTAGAAGTTTTTTACTATCCTCCAGAAGTTCTTTCGCCGCCGTATCTTGATATTGAGTAAGTTGGAACATTTGATTTATATTTGGAATAAGCGTCGATAGACTCTTAAAATCGCTTCGGGTATTGGTGAAACTTTGATTTTTTGTTTTATTTCTCCAAACTCCTCCTCGAATGTTTCATCGCTGAGCGAAAATATATATATGCTCCACTGACCACCTAATTTGACGATGTCCTTTTTAAGGACAGCGATAGAGTTTTCATCAAAAACGATTCCAACATACTGTTTAGTATTTTTAAATATTTTTAGTGATTTTGTTTCCTTCACTTGATCAAAGGCGTCTTCGCGCATGCATAACATCTCGGTTGCTTGCTTGGTAAGTGCCTCTTTGTTCTTGTCATTCTGTTCTGCGCTAACAAAAACTGTTTTAAAATATTTTAGACTGCTACCCAAGCTTGAAACCTGTTTGTCTTTCGAGTTCGTATAGCCCTCTATTACTTTTGCAACACGCGGATAACAAACATCAGTTGCGATATTGTTTTCATTATTAGTACAAAGAATAAATTTACGATTTCCTCCATCCTCTTTGTTTAGTTCAAGAACGGCGTGACCCGTTGTGCCGGAACCAGCAAAAAAATCAAGAATAATACTATCTTTTTCCGAAACAATCTTTAAAGTATCAATAACGGCATATAAAGATTTTGGATAAGGAAAAACACCTCTCTTATTAAATAAACTATCCAACAAAACAACACCATGACTCGAGGCATCATATTTTGGATCAAACCAGATAGTTTTTGGCTTTGTTCCACCAACAATTTCAGGCCTTCTTTTTTTAAAAAGTCGTAATTTTCCGCCACTTTCTTTGAGTAATATATCTGTCCGATATTTCTCTAAAAATGTCCCCTTTGACCATCTCCATGTTTTTTCCTCTCCCCTGACATTTATAGGAAAAATTTCAATAGATCCGCGCTCCTTTTTCAGCGATAATTCACCGTTGCGAGCATAGATTGGGTAATACAAATTAGGTCGCGTATTGCGATCTGAATTGTTGCCTGTACGCATATATGAAACAACACCGTAGTTGGAAATTTCGTCTTTATGTGGAAATTGGCTGAGTAGTGCTTCCTCATTAAACTCAAACTTTTTAACTTCTGCTAGATTCTTATTTTTAGCGTAAAAAAGTGCATACTCATGCATTGTTGCAAAATATCGATCGTCATTTCTGCCCCGCGGATTATGAACAATAACCACTGTCCCCAGACGATTTTCCTCCCCAAAAATCTCATCCAATATTAACCTACAAGTATGAATTTCATAATCATCTATTGTGAATACCAATATACCTGTTGGTGATAAAAGACTTTTCGCCATTTTTAGACGATGTTGAATAAATGACGCAAATTTGCTGTGTCTGAAGGCATCCTCTGCGTCAATTATTTTATTATTATATCGCCAGCTAGCGTTACCTGTATTATATGGTGGATCAATATATATAACGTCAATCTTTCCCTTGTGGGTGTAATTTAAAACAGATAAGGCATGATAGTTATCTCCTTCAATAATGATATTTGTAGGGGCATCTTTACTATTTTTGATTGCATATTTACTAACTTCCTTTAGAATAGGAAGTTCTTTTTTGCATTGTTCCACAACATCCTCCGGTTTTTCTTCCCACACAAGACCATATTTCTTGCGCCTTCGAAGACGTGATATTTCCTCAACAAGTTGATCTTTTGTCCAAATATCATAATTGAGCTTTTTGCTCACAGTTCGAAGAACAGGAACAATATTTTTATGTAATTGTAATTTTTTAGGCATAACCGTGACTGGTTTTGATTTATACCAATAAGTTGTAACGGCGTTTTCAAAAAGCCCACCGCCAGGCGATATCCTTTCGGATACCCATACACCTTTCGGAGTATGACCAGTCACGGTGAACCTAAACGATGGGTTCTTTGACCGTGACTGGTTTTGTCTGCCATACCTCCGAGTTTTATCTCATGAGGGTTAGGCAATTAGTTGTTAGATCCTATGTTGTCATTTCCTTTGATTTAGTAGCTTCAAAATATCCTCTTTTCTATAACGCCGGTCTTTTCTCTCACCAAAACGAATAGCGACCAAAATACCTTTTTTGTCCCATTGGCGCAAAGTATTCGGATGACATTTCAAAACATCGCATGCCTCTTTAAGAGACAGAAGTTCTGGCATTTTTTCGCTATTATTTTCAATTTTTGGCCTTGATTTATTACCTAACATTGCTTAACATAAGAGTATAGCAGACAAGAATAATCTGCAAACATTAAATGAAAATTACCAGAGACAATGATGACAAAAGAAACCCGCGAAAAAGGAATAGATGAATTTGATTATTCAGACAAAACCCTTCGTCAAGAGTACGAAAAGAAATGGGAAGTAATTAAAATCCTGAAAAGTCATTATGTTGCTAAGGAAAATTCAAAAATAATACTTATTTCAGCGCGGGATTTTATAGTTGGTAAGGTTAGAACAACCGCCGATGCTGCGAGTTACTTTTATGTTTTCCAACAATACGGATGTTTTTCTAAATACGCTCTACTAAAAGACGGCTTCACTTATGCTTTTGTAAATTTTAATAAAGATAAGTTGTTTGAGACATTTCAGAATATTGAAAAGAATTACAAGCGATTTGCAGAAGCGTATCAAAAAACACACCCAGAACATCCCAAACCCGAACCGTTTGACTGGAAGTCAGTTGGACAAAAAAACCTACTATTGGCTCAAAGTATAATCGAAATAACTATTAATTATTTTGAACTATCTTCTCTCAACAGACTAACGGACGACAATATAATACCTTTTAATAAATTTGAAAAAGAGCAAATTGATCGTGACGATGTTTATAGAGTCTTAAATAGGATACCAAATATTCAAGTCAAAAATGATACATTATTCCGTTTACTAAAAGTAACCCAAAAATCAATGCGTTCGTCCAATAATTACGTGCCAGAAGGTCTACATTCAGAACAAGAACTCAGAGATTTTATATATTTGAAAATAAGCTCTCTTGAGGGATTACGTGAGATTAATAAACTCATTGATGAAAAACTTAATACTAACATCGCGTCGGTGGCCAATAAAAACGACAAAAATGTCATAGAAATCCAGCATGCAGACGTGAGACCTTTTTGTGTGATTGATGGTAAATGGGGATATCTTAAGTTCAATAAATATGGTAAAAAAATTAAAATCAGTGGTTCGGGTTCTCAGCCATTCAGATTAATGGAGTGCTTAACTGAGCCATTTGGAACGGCAAAGATGGTTGATACAGTTTTTGAAGCCATAAGGGAAGGTGTGAAACACAAAAACAAGAGTGGTGTTTACTCTAGTGGAATTGATAAAGCAAAAAAAATTACATTGATTGAATTTGTTATTAAGGAAATACAAAAAGGAAATAAGTTACAAAATAAACTTGAATTTAAGTGGGACGAACTTAAGACAAAAGTTTGGCTAGTATATATGGGGCAGAGTATTGCAGAGTGAGTTTTTGTTGTGGGTTTTTAGTAGTTTAGTGGACAATTGAATAATTAGCCTTGTATAAGCCTTTTTAGGGCTTGTTTTTTATTGTTTTCCCTCCAAAGCCCTCCCCCTCAATTTTTCATAGAGGTTGTTTTTACTATTACGGCAAGAATAATTTTTAACGTTTAACTATTACATAAATTATGAAAAAACAATTACAAAATGAACAAGCCAAAGAATTACAATACATCCCCCTAGGAGGAGACGAAGTCTATGCGACTCAAGATTTAGGATGCGCCAACGCTTTAGTAACGGCTGGTTTTACATTGGTTACTTTAGACAGAGCAAATCCCCGTAAAGTGAGATTTATTTTTCGCCGTGAGGCAGGAATAGAGGGGATTGCAGATGACTTTTGGTCTGATCGTCTTGAGCAAAAGTCGCGTTCATATTGGGATAACATAAAAAATCTCAAGAATAGATTGTATTCAGACGAGTAAACTTATGCTCTCTGAATCACAAATAACCGCATATCAAAGGCTTTTCCGAAATCGTTTCGGCGAAGAAATAAGCCGAGAAGAAGCGAACGAGCGAGGTACACGCCTCATGCGAATCGTTGAGTTGGTATATAAGCCAATGACCGAGGCGGAATACCAACAAGCGCAAGATCGCCGGAAAGAAACTGGAGACTTATAAACTTATTCTATTAAATTATTATGAAATCATTACAGACAATTACAATTAAAGAATATCTAACTCGTAAGGGCATAATATTTCGCGAAAGCGGCAAGGAGCTAACAACTCAGTGTCTTTTCGGTGGTTGCGATGATGACAGCAAAGGCACGGAAGCGCACCTTTATTTCAACACTGAAACAGGCCAATATGATTGCAAAAAATGCGGTGCAAAAGGCAACATTGTAACCCTTGCAAAACATCTCGGAGACACCGTCAACGACATTGCCATAAACCAATCCTCACCGATTAAAAACGTGCAAAAAACGTCAAAATTTGACGCGGAGCTGGTTGAATCCTGTCATTTGACACTTCCGGCCAACATCCGCCAATATCTCAACGCCAGAGGCATAACAGATGGCCTTATAGACACCTACAAACTCGGTTGGGGCACGTTTTATGGTAAGTGGTGGATTACTATACCCATCAATGACACAGAGGGAAATTTTCAATTTTTTAAGCTACGCAAAGATCCAAATGATCAATCAAATCCTGATAAATACAAGTTTTTTCCGACAGGAAGCGAAGCGACTGTTTATGGTTGGGATACACTGATAAACAGCATCGAAACAGTAGTAATTTGCGAGGGCGAGTTTGACCGCCTTCTGCTTATGCTAAACGGTATCACAGCAATAACATCCACGGCCGGCGCTAAAACTTTTAAGAAAGAATGGGTGGATAAAATTTCCGTAAAATGTCGAAATATCTATATTTGTTTTGACAACGACAAGGAAGGTAAAGAAGGCGCGGAAAAGGTGTCCAAGTTGTTTGAAAACGATAGAAACAAAATCTTTATTGTTTCGTTACCGAATGAAGTCGGCGAAGCCGGAGACATAACCGACTATCTTATAAAGTTGGGTGGTAAAACCGATGATTTATTTGGCAAATACGCAAGATTTATTTCAGATTTTGAAAAGTCCGGACGTGTAAAGAAAATCGAAAAATTGGAAAAGCGGGTTAGCTTTACGGAGTGGCGCGAAACAATCAAAAACAACTTTCCCGACCTCATATTCCCCGCCGAGTTTGGTTTGGCCATATTGGCTCAAATCCTAATCAAAGAAATCACAAATCCTTTTTCTTTGGTATTTGTGGACGTTCCGTCTGCCGGCAAAACCATCGCGATTAACTTTTTCGCGGAAATTGATGGGCTAACATACGCAACGGATAAATTTACTCCGGCATCGTTTGTCTCAAACGCCGCAAACGTGGCAAAGGAGAAACTAGCCGAAATTGATTTATTGCCACGCCTTAAACATAAGATGTTTTTAATCAGAGACCTTTCGACGCTTTTCTCTAAAAGAGACGAGGATTTGAATGAATGTTTAGGAATACTTACGCGGATATTGGATGGCGAGGGATTAAACGCCGACACCGGCGTACACGGCCAAAGGCATTATGTCGGTGATTTTCTTTTTATGATTTTGGCCGGATCAACGCCGATCCCGCCGAGAGTTTGGAAAATGATGGGCAATCTTGGCTCGCGGTTGTTCTTCTTGAATATGGGAACAAGGGAGAAAAGCGACGATGAGCTGGTTGAACAAATCACCACGCTTGCCTACAAAGACAAAGAAAAGATTTGTCGCATTGTCACAAAGGATTTTCTAAATACATTGTGGTACGAACACCCCGAAGGCGTGGACTGGAATAAACAAGAAGACCAGAAAGAATATAAACTGATTATCGTTAGTTGTGCGCGTCTTTTGGCAAAATTGCGCGGTGTTATCAATGTTTGGAAAGATAAATCGCAGGATGGCGAAGTTTACGACCACACAAGCCATGTTATTGAAAAGCCAGACCGCATTAACCAGCTATTTTATAACCTTTGTCGTGGACACGCGCTTGTTTGTGGACGCACCCAAATCAACACGGAAGATCTTAAACTCATTATTGAATTGGCCATTGATAGCGCACCGACAACAAGAGCAAAACTGTTTAGGAAATTACTGGATTATAACGGCGTAATGAAAACCAGCGATGTTGAAATGGCCTTGCAGTGCTCTAAGCCAACAGCATTAAAGGAAATGGAAACACTCAGGATTTTAGGCGTCTGTTATATCACGCAAGACAGTTACGGAATGGCCGGAGAACCGGAAAAAACAATACACCTATTTGAGGCGTTTAAGTGGTTTTTAACGGATGAGTGTAAATCCATGAGGGGTATAGCGTTACCACCCAAGCAAAACACACTGGCAGATTTGCTTTAGCGATTATCAATAAAGCAAATTAGACGCTGTGTATTATCAACTAACTCAATATATCTATGAACGAAGAAGCCAAAAAACTACCGGCAGAAAATAAGGAAGTATCAAAAACGGACGAAGAAAATAAGCTTATTAAGAAGAACGAGAGACTGGAAAAAATTAAAAGACTTTCTGGAATTTTCTGCGAGGGCTATGACTCTTCCAACAGTTCAATGGCTGGAGAGTTCCTAGACTTACATGAGAAAAAAACATTGACTCCCAACGAGAAAAAAAGAAAAGATGAACTTGAAACAGAACTTTCAATGGCCAACGGTCTTAAAAATGGTCTTTGGATCAATAATCTTAATTACAAAAGACACTATAAATTTCTCGCTACTACACGGAGCAATTTTGTAAAAGAGTACGAATGCAAAACTCCAATAGAACTCATGCTCGCCGATAGAATTGTGGCCAATTATTGGCGTTCCATGCGATTGGATATGACGCTTAACCGGCTTATTGAACTCGAAGAGGGTGGTTATTCTTTCAACGATTCAAAAATCTATGCCATAGCAGAGTTAAGCAAGGGACTAGAATCCGCAAGCAGACAACTTAACACAAGCATTCTCCTCTTGAAGGAGATGAAACAGCCCAAGCTAAACATTAAAGTGACCACAGAAAACGCATTTATTGGACAAAACCAGCAATTTAATGCCAGCCAGCAACCTAACAATCAACCAAATGAAATCATTAAGCCCAAATAATTTAGGACTATTAGTTGAAGAATGTCAGAAAATCAAAGTTACGGATTTTCTTCAAAAATATCGAACCGGAATAAAAGAATCTCTCTTAAAATCGGAGTTGGAAATGCTGGGATTGAAAATTGAGCTGGATACATCAAAAACACGTTATGACGGCACTCGTTTTTGGTTCAAATGTCCTATGTGCAACAGGCGGATCGGGGTTTTATTCCAACACCCGCTTTCAAATGCGGTAGGATGTAGAAAATGCCTCAACCTTGAATACCGTACGAGAAGGTACAAAGGAATGATTGAAGGAAAAAAACTAACTTAACTTATCGGTAAAATGGTGTATAATAAATATGTTGATCAATAATTCCAATAAATCCCGATGTATTTTAGTGCCTCGTTGCACCAAAGGGGCGGCTATGCAAATGAGGCAATCCATCGGGATAGCGGAATTTGATCAACCATAGCCGTCTCTTTGATATATTATGAAACCAGAAACTAAAAAACTTCGATATTTCCTCTACGCCAGAAAGTCTTCCGAGAGTGAAGATCGACAAATACAATCCATTGACGACCAAACCAACCGGCTTAAGAAGATGGCGATTGATTTGGATTTGAATATCAAAAAGATATACACCGAATCAAAGTCGGCAAAGAAACCAAACAACCGGCCAATTTTTGATGAAATGTTACAGCGCATAGAAGACGGCGAGGCCGATGGTATTTTATGCTGGCAAATAAATCGTTTGTCTCGCAATCCAATTGATAGCGGAAAGTTAAGCTGGCTTTTACAGCGAAACATTATTAAATCCATTCAAACAATAGACCGCCAATATCTTCCGGATGATAATGTTCTGATTTTTAGCGTAGAAAGTGGATCGGCAAATCAATTTATTCTGGACTTGAGCAAGAACACTAAACGCGGAATGCTTTCAAAGTACGAAAAGGGGTGGCAAACGGGTGTCTCGCCTACCGGCTATCTTAATGACAAGGATAATAAAATCATCATCAGTGATCCCGAACGCTTTAATCTTGTGCGTAAAATGTGGGATCTAATGCTCACCGGCAACTACACGGTTACTCAAATTATGGACAAAGCGAATAATGAGTGGGGTTTTAGAACGAGAAAAACCAAACGAATGGGTGGCAAGGAAATAACTAAAAGCTTGTTGTACAAAATTTTCACGAGTTTGTTTTATACCGGCGTTATACATAACAACGGCGTGCAGTTTGAAGGCCAGCACGAAAAAATGGTTACGATAGAGGAATTTGATCGTGTCCAAATACTTCTTGGCAGAAAAGGAAAACCACGACCAAAAACTCACGATTTTGCGTTTACTTCCTCAATTCGATGTGGCGTGTGTGGTTGTTTTTACACCGCCGAAGATAAAAAGAAGGTTCTGCGGAAAACCGGCAAAATCAAAGAATATACTTATTACCATTGCACAAGAAGAACGGAAAAGATTAAGTGTAACCAACGAAAAAACGTGGCGGTTAAGGATTTGGAAATACTTATTGAGAAAGAAATTGAAAAATACACTATTTTGCCTGAATTTTTGGCATGGGCGTTGGAAGGTTTGAATCAAAAGAACGATAAAGAGATTGAAGACCGATCGAAAATCTACGAGATGCAACACAAGGGCGTATCGGAAACGCAAAAGGAACTGGATGAACTGACAAAAATGAGATATCGCCAACTTATTGACGATGAAGCGTTCATAAAAGAGAAAAACCAACTACAGAGCAAGTTAAACCAACTTAAAGAAAAACTACGCGAAACCGAAACACGCGCTGACAAGTGGCTGGAACTTACAGAAAAAACATTTAATTTCGCAACTTATGCCCGAAAGGCCTTTATTGCAGCAAAAGGAAAAGAAGGGTTAGAACTGAAAAAAGAAATCCTGATGTCATTAGGCAAAACACCCATAATGCTTAACGGAAAACTGACGATTGAGCCAAATGAGTGGTTTCAACCGATCATAAATCAATATCCCGCGCTAGAGAAAGAATATAAAAGGTTAGAACCGGCGAAAATGGGCGTAGGTAACGCAAAAAATGGAGCAATTGACTCCATTCGTACACGTTGGCTCCGGGACTTGGAATCGAACCAAGATTGACGCTTCCAAAGAGCGCTGTCCTGCCTTTAGACGATCCCGGAAAAATAACTCCTCAACATAATCTTAATTACATTTCTGCCTTTTGTTGTCTTAAAATACTTTTCCCTTCTTTTTGCAT
>CAIZMI010000027.1 GCA_903934015.1 uncultured bacterium | reverse complement strand
TAATTGTTTGTGTTTTCATGTGCTTATTATCGCACAGAAACGGAGAAAGGTTAAGCTAATGCGGAAAGGTCAGTAGAAGTCATTAAAAATTATTATTAATTCATATAGTATGTTTATTAAATATCTTATTCGAGGAAACAAAATCCTCCTCACCGTTTCAGCACTAGCGGTGGTTTCGCTTGTGTCAGCCTTTATTCAGTATGGCACATCAACATCCCAAGCCAAAAACGATCATTCGGATTCAGAAAAAGTTAATATCTGTCACAAAGATGGCAATAGGTGGCAGGCTCAGCAGATTGACGCTGATGAATTACAACATCGCTTGAGTCATGGGGATTTTTTGTACGGTGGTCCAACACACGAAGGCGAACCCACTAATGGAGGAAATCAATGGTGTATTGCCCATGTCCCAACACCGACTCCAACACCGACTCCAACACCGACTCCAACACCGACTCCAACCGAAGAACCAACTCCGACACCTTCTCCAGAACCAACTGCCACGCCAACTCCAGAACAAACTCCAACTCCGACACCTACTCCAGAACCGACTGCAACACCTAAACCAGAAACCCCTCCCGGACCAAATACGGCAAAGGACGAAGATAGAGTTTCTGGAGGCAAAGTATTGGGTGCGACAAAAATAAAGGCTACCCCGGCACCGCAAATTTTAGGAGCCAGCACGGGCTTTAAAGCTCCTGTAACCGGTATGTCTGTTATTCCATCCATTCTCTTATCATTAGCATCATTTGGAGCAGCGTTTATCTCTCAAAAAAGTAAAAATTAATCAGAGACGAATTGTCAGAAGAAAAACCTCACATAACAAGTGAGGTTTTTCTGTTATAATCAAAATATAATGGATTTAAGGTTATTTATAAAAAATCATAAGAAGTGGTTTATTCCGACAATTATCGCATTGTTTGTGTTTATTTTTTCACAAATCATTATTTCTAGCGTCCTTCTTATTCAAGATAACCCACTACCCGATATTGCGCCCACCAATCCAGTTGTTTCGCCCAGTATTCAAGCTCAACCTAGTGATACGATAATCAACGATCAACTTGAAGCAGAAGTCGTAATTCCACATCTGTCGATTGGGGTGCCAATTGTTTGGTCAACCAGCAAAAACAACACTTCCTTAGAAAAAGATTTAGAAAATGGCGCTATCCACTACCCCGACACACCCAAACCAGGAAACTTTGGCAACTCATTTATCACGGCACATTCCAGCGATTATCCCTGGAAAGCTGGCGCGTACAAACGAGCATTTGCTAAGCTTGGCGAACTAAGCGTTGGTGACAAAGATATTTTTGTGGTTTACAAAAAAAATGGAAAGCCCATTTATCAAGCTCAATTTAAAGTCACAAGCAAAGAAGTGGTCAAAGATACCGATGCCCGCATGATCGAACAACAAGCAAAAACAGAAATGACTCTTGTCACGTGTTGGCCAATCGGCACCAATTGGCGCCGATTAATGGTAAAAACAGAATTAATATCCATAAATACGATATAAATACTAGTTCCCTAAGCAAGTCACTAGCCGGCGGATGGCAAATAATTAAATTGTCGCCTAAAAGAAGCACATAATCCAAACGGTTTCGTTATTATTGTGATGGGAAAACACAATCTCTTTCTAACTAACTATCGCATACAGCCAAAATTAACTAATCACCTGCCGATGAATAAAGTTAATACTACTTTATATTTTTCCGCTTCAAATACTTGTCGGTAAGAAGATATAAAATAATCAGAATCAGGATAACAATTATTATCCATGACCACTTACACCAGAAGCCGGCAGTAAAAAATTTAGCAACCGCATTATTTTCAATATTGGCGCCAGCCACATCAGGCACTACCGTCGGTGAAGGTGTGTTTGCGCTATTATCTGAAGCCACTAGGGCATTCGGCCTAAGCTTTGCAACAAGTCTGCCAAAAATTGATGGCACAACAGTTGGTGCGATTGTTGGTGCCGGTGTTGCTGTTGGTGCTTTTTTTATCGTCTTCTTCACAACCTGCCCCGTTGTTCCGCTTCCGGAAGATGATGAAGATCCTCGATTTTCGGAATTTCCGCTTGGCTCATCACACTGAAAATTAAGACCGATATCAAAATTAGTTTTCGCGCCTTGTAATGCATTCGTGGCACCGGCATTAAACTTAATATTCCAACTGAAATTTTTTGAATTATACGGATCAATCGACCCTAAATCAATGGGACTAGCGGAAACGACATCGGAAAAATTCTTTGCGGAAGTTGCTACGCCACCAACCGAAACACCAAATTCATCGCCTCTTTCACTCGTGATTGAAGTATACATATTTTTACTAAAATCCGAATTGGCGGTTTCGGATGTAACAAATAATTTCAAATCACAAACACCACTCTTTTCGTTTCTTGCGGAAAATGTTTTTGAAATTGCTTGTCCAGGAACAACATTGGTTTCGTTGAACAGCGGTACATTGTCTGGATCAGACGAACAACCACTGCCATCGTCCCGACATCTAAGCGCAAGATCGGCAGCTTGCGCGTTTATAATATAAAACCCACCCGACAGGACAACTAAAAAAATAACAGCCAATATTGCTTTTCCAAACAAATTTTTATGCATAATAATATTTTATTAAATCAAAAATCGATATTTCTAACGGGGCTTGCGAATCTCCGGAATCGGAACTTGGTTCGCTCTGCGTCTCTTGGGTGACTGGTTCTTCTTGCGGAGTCTCTGGAATAATTTCAGGTTCGGGCGTTGATTCTACAATGACTTCTGGTATTGGCGTAGGATCAACCACTACCTCTGGCGCCGGTGTTGGTTCAGGAGAAGATTCTGGTGTCGGTATTGGCGATGGTGTCGGTATTGGCGATGGTGATGGTTCTGAAGGAACAACGGGAGAAGAATCAGGTGAAGGAGTTGGTTCTGCAACCGGATCATTTTCTTGAGGTGCCAACGGTGCCGGTTCAGGAACAACCAACGGAGCCGACGTTTCGTCTTTTTCCTGCACGCCCTTTATGTTTTCATCAGAGTGGTTTTGAGAACGCGGTGTGCCATAGTTTTGACCAACAGGCGAATCCCAAAACTCTTCCGTATTGCACTCCGCGCTTACGCAAGCGTGCCAACCAGTCGCCGGATCGTCATTTCTTTCCATCGATTTATCTGACTGCGGAACAGTTGTAACATGCGTCCCCGCCGGCCATGAACCCGCAGGAGTAGAATCAACAACAAAATCAGTATCATCTTTGAGTACTAATGCTTCTCCGCCATTTTCCAAACGCATTCCGGAAGCAACAAGATCCACCGTAATCGAATTCTTAACTGCCGATGCTGTCGCGCTTTTTCTCGCAATCAAGAAATATTCGTGCGCCGGAATAGAACCAGAAGAAATTGTAATCGCCCCCGCGCCTTCTCCGGCACGATCGATTTTCCAGCCGGCCAAATTAATCGCGTTATCGGTTGTGTTACGAAGTTCAATCCACTCGTCTTCAGGTTCACCAACACTACCCATCCACATCACTTCGTTAATTACCACATCACCGGGACTTGCCCAAGACCCTGTTGCAACACTATTACTCAACGTTTCGACATCATAAAAACCGGATGTACTACTTCCGCTTATCTGCCAACCGCGATAAACAATATTAAAATTACAATTCTTATTTTTTAATTCAGCACCGGTGTCATCAAGGCGAACGGTAAACGTCCAATTATCAGATGTTCCCGAAAGGAGTTTGTATGGACTAATGCTTAAACCTAACAAATTACCATCATAAAGTTCATTGCCATCGGCAACAGCACGCACTCTTAGCGCGTTACACAAACCATCATCCCCAGATGTTTTTACCGCTGTCACTTTATATTGGAAAAATAGACTTCCTTCTTTATTAATTTTTGCGGACATACTGCGACTATCACCTGGTGTTAACCCTGTTACAGAAAATAATTGCGTGATTGGGGTGTTATCAGGTGGATTAAGCAAAGAAAAATCTAGCGAACTTGCGCTGAAGGTGTTTGCCATGGAACTCTCACCATCAGTTAAGTACGCGTAAGTGGATCCAACGAAAAAGAAGTTCGCAATGAAAACTATGATAGCAGATTTAAACAGTAGATTATTCATTTTTTTCTTTATTAACAACGGTATCTTTTCGCTTGCGCGCCAGTTCTTTTATTTCTTTTTGAATCCGCATCATTTCCCTATAGATAATGATCGCGCCTATAACAATTATTACCAGCAGCCCTTGTTTGGTTTTTAGAGAAGATATCAAATAGCCAAAGTACGGCACCGAAAAAAGTACTTTTCCTTTAATCGCTTCTTTGGAAACAGGAACAGCGTCGTCAGTATTATTTGCATCTCCTTTTGTGGAAAACATGGAAACCCCGGAAACATCATTTAGGGCAACTATGCGGTGGGTTGTGGAAGTGCCTTTTCCCGAATCAAAAGTAATTACATCGCCAATGTTGTATTGTTCAGCCGGTTTAACAACCACAACGCTGCCTGTACGTATTGCCGGTTGCATCGAACCTGACAAAACAATAAAAAGTCGAGGGCCATTTTTAGCAGGCACTAAAAACCACAGGGCAACAAAAACCACAACGACACATATTACAATTTTAATAATTTTTGGAGTACTTTTCATTGCTTTAATTAATTTTATTCTAGGCTCTATCTCTCTCCCGTTTATTAACAGGAGAGATAAGAAACTAGCGACTTAGCGAACTAAGTTAGCTTCCCAAAGAGTATTAGCGTTACTCCACGAAAGGTCTCTCAACCAATACTTAGCTTTTGTATCGCTATTAAGAGTCGCCCTTGTTCCAGTGTCAGACACAACTGGTCCTGACAGAGTACTACCAAAGAAATTATCAGTTGAAGGTTCAACAAAGTTATCCAATTGATAACTCGCTCCAGCTAATCCCCAAGCCTTAACCGTATATTTTCCTGCCGCGTCCCAAGTTAGAATTCCCCATGTTCCATCGCCAACAATCGGAGTCCAAGTTGTGGTGTCCTTGTTTTCAAGAACAACGCCTCTGGTTGTATTTGCCGGTCCGGGAGCACCTAGCTGTTCAGCATAGAAAGTAATATCAACGGTCATTTTGTCCCCTTGATATTCATTTCCAGCCTTTTCATCAAAATAATAATTTTGAGCAACAGGTACGCTTGCACCCACAGCTAGCTTTCCAACTGGAATCCAGAGGTCATTAATGTCAGAAACTTTCACGCCCCAAGTCTTGTTAATATTGGTATTCACACCAATATTCATACTGTAAACAAACTGGGTTGAAAGATCATCCTTAGGAGTTGATCGAGTAGTACACGCCGTTCCAGACCAAACTCCGCTTTCTGCAGCGCACTCCGGTTCGCTTTGCAAGTTGTCTTCTTCCGCTGTAACCTTAACTTTTTTCCAAATAACAACATCATTTGTGCCAGCGTTTGATAGCGTCACATTAATGTCATTAGAATCACTTGGCTCTAGATTGGAAAAAGCGTACTGCGCTGTTGAAGACCATGGATTTTGATTATCCACCTTGATATCAATTGTCCCTGCGGCAAACGTATTGCCCGTGCTTGTTTCAGTATCGCTAAAATAAGCGCGTGTCGCACCTGCGACTACTGCAGAGACGCCAAGAATTACTACTAAACTCAATAATATTTTTTTCATTTATTTCACCTCCTTTCATATTTTAAACGAGAAACTCTATGCGAGTCCCTCCACCACATTATGTTAAGTATAGAACAATACGCTCATTACTTAAACCCCGTTAAAATTTCTCTTAATTTCAATATGCGCTTATGCATTATTATGTCAACACTCACTGGCTCCCCTCAAACAAATGTAGTGCAAACATTTTTTTAAATTGGCTATAACCGCAATAAATTTAGGCAATTAAGGAAATAGGTGTTTTGTTTCTAACCCCACCCTTAAAAAGAAGGAAAAACGTCGCGCCCCCCCCTTTTTTTTGCTCAAGAGCTTATCCGCAACACTTTCTGATGGACATACAACATATTCTTTACACAACAAAAAAACGATCTTTTTTCTCAAAAAGTCTCAACTACTACTTATTTTTCTCCAACGATCGACAATCCACAGAAAACTTCACCCCAGGGGCAATCCCCTCAAACTCACCGGAAATTTGACCGGTAAAAAGATTTACGTCACCAACAACAAATCTTCTCGGCTCATCAAAAGGATATTCACCAACTTTATTAACGTTCAGTGCTCTTGGGTTAAAATTTAAAACCGCGCCAATTCCAATTTCATTTCTTTCAACCTGCTGTCTAACAAAAGCAAAGCGTTCTGATAGCCTTGCAAGTTCAACATTGACCGCTTTTACCAAACCTTTTACTACTTCCGCTCTTTGGTATTTCACTCCCATCACAGGCTGTCCATACTCACCCGAAATATCCTGCATTGCCGATTGATATCGCTCGCGCAAATATTCCAGAAATTTATCGACACCAAATTCTTGTTCCTGAACAGTTGCGCGATCTGGAAAATTTTCCAAAATGGCAATGTGCGCTTCATGTTCAAGCGCTTCTTCTGTTTTAGAATAAAGAGCCACCTCTTCCACTGGCGCATCCTTTTCCCACTTCGCGAGTTCACTATCTTTTTCCAATAATGAATCCCTTTTTTCGGCCTCATAAACATTTGTAAGCCAAGCCAAGGAATCTCTCAGTCCTTCATTAACATGCCAAGAAGGGACTGACTCCGCTTCAGGCTTAATTGGTGATGATTCTGTCATATATTTATATTATCACACCCAAATGATTCACCAAATAAAAAACCGCTTCTGCTTGGAAACATCAGCGGAAACTAACTCTTTCTTTGAACATCCCCCCCCCAACATCAGTCAAGTGGATTAGTGGTGAGATTCGATGTGTCCGTCATTAAGACGTCGCCACAGCACCCCCGTCATCATGCAACAAAACGCACAACCAACAAGATAGAAACCCTTGACGACGAAGCAAACTCCAACTGCCACCAATCCAACGACACATGACAGAGCCTTCACTGGCCAAAAAGAAGCAATCAGACAAAAGTAGAAGATTTTAGCCCTCGGTCTTTTTTTGATTTCTCCAAAACCGGTTCCGGAGTATGCGCCATGGAAACACACAATCGGCAAAAAAGGATGAGCCAACAAGCTAAAAGAAAATGAATCTTCTCCGATTGTTTCAAAGAACGTATTGACGGGAAAAAGAAGCCACGCACGCCAACTTGAATCATCGATATTGTTCCACGTCTTCCAAGCCAACATTGCAAGCGGAAGACCAATCACACGCACCGATGCCAAATATACAACAACGACAATCAATAAAGATATGCTATCCATGTTCATCCCCCCCCCGAAAAAATTTAAGGAACACAACACAACTAAATAAATACGCTACACTCGTTTCGAAAAAAGGTAAATAAAATCTCTAAGTAATCACTCACAATCAAGATTTTTATTGCTATCAGGTCGAAGGTGTTGCGCGTTTTCACTTCCCCCGACGTGATCTCTACGAAAAATCCTTAACCTGTGGGCGGTTACTTTCAGAAGTAACCCCTCACGGGTTGAGGAAATAGACATGTCGATCGCTTCGGCGTTGTTGATCCGTGTTTGTGACGCTAATCAACACCGATCACGGAACGGAGCAACCTTGCTCCGTTCCGTGATCGGACGCGATGGTTCTTCCTTGACCTGTGAGCGCGTACTTTCAGAACTCTTGACAAAAGTCGTGTTGTATAGTAGTTTTTCGAAATTGGCCCGTACCCACAAAAAGAAAAAGGAAATCGAATGGCAAAAAAAAGAACGCCCAATTTTACGCCAATACCAGTATTTCGAACGGTCGATTCCCCTCCGGAACACTGGTTCCAAAACACTGTTGTCACAAATCACAGCGAAGTCGCACTGCTTCACCTCACACCAGGGGCGCCAATCAGTATCGAGTTCAAGAGTGGGCACACCAAGTATTGTGTTTTCGACCACTCCACCCCCACGCAAATATTCTACTGGAGGAACGACAAAGCCCCCAGAGAAGAACTTTGTGAGTGGGAGAATGTGTACCGTGTAACAGTTCTCTCGACGTACGAGTTGGCTCAAATTGGCAGGAACTTCACGACATCGCCTGGGTCACGGGCAAACGGAGAAATTCATTGAGCTATCCCCTCCGCCAATCGCGGAGTTTTTTTACATCTTTTTTCTTTGTTATGAATAAGATAAAACAAAAAACTGACCACTAACTGGTCAGGTATCGGCAGTCACAATTATTCCCATCAAACCAAAAACATTTTTTGGGAATTCTGGAAAAGGAATACTCATAGTTACCTCCCCACAAGTGTCCACCGAAACAGCCACACCATTTTCATTCTTCACAAACTCCACCCTATTCGAGCCGTCCTCACAAACAGCTCTCCCAATTTTGAAAAAGTCAGTCAGGAAACACGCAAATCGCGCTTTTGAAAAAACTGCGGATATCGTGCACACTTCACCCGTTTGAGCGTCAAAAAGGTAGCTACCAGAAAAATAAACCTTTTCATCACTCAAGCAGAATGCATATTCATCTTCCGACCTCAAAGAGTTCCTGTGACGATGTCCAAAAAACTCAATCATTGTTCGTCCCCCAAAAAAATTCCAAAAGAGCTTACGAAAACACGAACAACTTATTCGTAGCACCTCTTTTGAAAATAATCAATAATTTCCACAAACGATAAATATTATTAAATACAAAAATGCGCGAATTCACACATCTTGTCGCGCATCCCCAAAGTTCGTTGATTCAAAAAATTTTTATCGCTTTTAAAACGAAGATATTTTTGCGTGCATTGGCCAATTTTGCAAAGATAAAAAACTTGAAAAGAATATATATCAAAATACAATCCACTTCACAGAAAGAGCAAGCGTGCTCCACTTGTGAAGTGATTCATGTTGTCATTATTAACTATAACCATCCAACTGTACTTATGAACCGAGAATAAAACAGACATATTGTTTTTTGGTTAACAAATTTAGAACTAAGGATCTTAGAAATAAAAAACCGCCAAATCTCAAACGAAGGCGGTTAACTACGGTTGCGACGCACGGCACTTTCGTGTCGCAACAGTTCCTTTTTGGTCATGGCTGGTTCTGCGCGATCCAACATGCCTCCGCACACCGAACATCTTGGATTAGACACCCTATCCCATTCTTTCTTGGTAACTCTAGTGTGTGTTCCGCACCCGCGACAGATTCCAGTATTCGATCCTGCTTTTCTGATCATTCTTAAACTGATGCGAGCGGAAGCCAACGGTCGCTCTTTTGCCGGTAATCCCTGAAGAACGAATTGAAACTTTCTTTCTGTGTCGTCACTGAGTAGAACAACTCGACACGCCAATGCAGTACCATATCGCTCAACGAATTCTTTTTTTGCCGATGCTAAGTGGGCCTCGCAAACATAAAATATCGGTGTTTCCAAGATGCAAATCACATACATGGCCGGAATTTCTAGGGTAGTGGCTCCGTTTCTTCTGCAAAACTGGCAAATTTCCTGTGTCATTCTGTGACCTCGTTTTGACATGACAAAGAACCAAAGAAGTAACAATAATACTAAATAGAGAACATTGGTCAAGGGCATGTACACGATGAGTACATAGGTGACAAATCAGGGTGATTAAGCGGTGGCTGATTATTAAGCGAGTTATGGGGTCTTTTGAAGTTATATTCAATCAACCATTCAACCAGTTCTTTGTTAAAGATTTCAGGGTCCGGATTGAAGCCTTTCTGGGAGATAAACTCTTCTTGCAGAGTCCGATTAAACCGTTCGTTAACAGCGTTGTCTTTTGGCGTTCTCACCCTGGAAAAGTATTGTTCGATCCCTAACTCCTGACAGGTCTTTTGGAACCAGGCCAAAAACTCGGAACCGTTATCGTGACCAACTCTTTCAATCTTCTCATCAAATAGAAAATACAGTCGCAGGAGAAAGTCTCGGCTATTAACAGTACTTTTGGTTTTATACATCCTCGCATAAGCTACCTTCCCGTATTTATCAATCGCGGTATAGATGGTTCTTTTCACGCCGTTCCAATAGATCGTGATTGTATCCAAGCAGATGATATATCCTGCTTTCTTTTGATAGTCATGGAGATTCTTGTTCAGTTCCGTGATCCGTTTCTTCCGTTGGGCGGATAAACGCTTCTTGGCCGTTCGTTTAGTCTTGGCGGGGTGATAATAGAGCGCATATTTCTCGATCACTTTCTGTACTTTCCACGCACTTATTTCCTCTTTGTATTCATCTCGATAATACGTCGGGAGCTTATCTTTCCCGATGCGAAGATGATCCTTTCTTAGCTTGATAATTCGCTGTTCTTCCGTGAGGGTAACTTCTCTTTGCCTTCGCTTATTTGGAACCCTTGGTTGGTCTTGCAGCTTGAACAGACTGTACAGGTTATCATCGTCAAACAGCTGGTACCACTTATAGAAGGTTTTCCGGCTGATTCCGAAGTGACGACAGACTGAGGCAACCTTCACTCCCTGCTCTTGATAATAGATAAACCATTCCAGCCTCAGTTTGGCTTCTTTGGACACCTTCAGGATATCCGCTACTTTACGCCATCTGACGTACTTATTGAGCAATACTATCTCTCTTGGTATTAGGTAATATCCGATTGTTTTGAGCATGGTTTTCATATAGTTAATAAGGTTATCTCGATGAGATACATGGGTTACACTTTTTTAGCAACATAAATACGACGGAAAACGCTTTCCGGAGTGTTACTTATGTATTTCATCTTTACCAG
>CAIZMI010000026.1 GCA_903934015.1 uncultured bacterium | reverse complement strand
GCTTGAGTGAAGTGACTGGTACCGACAGCAACGGTACTGCTTCCCTGACTGATAGTTCCTAATGTATATGTGGCTTTAATATCGATACCGGCTACGCTTATCGCGCCATCAATTGTACAGTTGGTGTTTCCTCCACTATCAAATGTCGCGATGTCACTTGCGGTAGGAGCAACTGTATCATTAGATCCACCACTTGTTGTTGACCAATTACTGTTTGCGGTAAAATTGCCACCTCCCGGACCGATCCAGTACTTAACGGCAGCGGAAGCGGAATTAACAGAAGAGAATAAGAAAAGACAGACTGAAACTAAAGTCAGAAGAAAAACTTTTTTAAATCCTTCGTATATCTTAGAAGCTCCTGTTTTTGTTACGTATTTATGCACAATGATACAGCGTAATTGTAGCACTTAACATCAATTTTTGCTTGTATTATTTCCCCCTAAAAATGGCTAATGGAAAAACTCTTTCTGGTTGTTTTGCAAGCAGACGACGCAGTTCGTCTTGCAGATCGATACCGTTTTTTTCGGCCGAAATTATTGCCAGTAAAAAAAGTAAACCCGACGATTGTTTTGCAACATTCTTGTTTTCAGAAAGGTACTGAACTGCTTCAAGAATTATTTTATTCCCGGGAAGTCCGCGATAGTGATTTTTTACCGCCTTAATACAATCGGCCAGCGTAGGACTCAGTAAAGCAAATAATGGCTGTTGATTATCATTGTTTTTACTATTGCAAACAACCCACGATCTTCGATCGCGTTTAATCACGGAAAACGGCGTCTTAAATAAACGCGGTTTTGATATTCTAAGCGAAACAAGATACCTGCCACCCCGCAGAAAATCTTTTACATTCAACACGCGCGCTATACCCACAACACCGCCACCGGAACCCTTGAAATAAAGCAAATCACCTTTGGTCACCACACCCACAGGTGGCTCGCGTCTTTTTCGCACCCAAACAATTCGCGCATGACGCTTTTTGCATAGCTTATTTATTTCTCGTTCGGGATAGACAACAAGGTGATCCATAACTACCTACAAGTCATAACACCTTTTTACTATTTTGCAACACCACCCTGCGCGCGCAAAAGTTCTAATGAAATTTGTCTCAACCGCTGTAAAACTCCGTCGGATATTTGTAATTTAAATATTTTTTCATTACCCGCTAAAAAGATACGAATAATTTTAACCACAGCGGTCATAATTTCATCCTTTTCTTCACCACAGTCACTGCACCAAAAACCACGCTCATGGCTTTTAAACGAAAAATCATTTGCTTTTAACCGCTTGCGACAATGTGTACAAGAATATAAATCAGGAAGCGCCCCTAAAAATCTTAGCAACTGCACTGCCACAATCTCACGCAAAAAACGGGGCGTTTCTTTGCTTTCATTCGCACACGTCAAGCAATTAATAACCACATCATATAATTTTGTATCACCCTGCCCTTCGCCAGTGTAGTGTCTTAATGTTTTAACGATATCATAAACAACCTCCAAACGATCATAGTCAGTTCTTAACATAGGGAATGTTTTTATGACCCGTGCCTCACTCAGAGAATTCCCCCGCTTGGAACTTACTAATACCAAATTTGTTTCCATCAAAGTTTCAAGGTGCCCCGCACGTCTTGATGAAACATGCCTAATTCCGGGTGCGAAGAAACTGACACGCCCTTCCTCGCGCGTAAAGGCTTCAATAATCATATCTTTCTCCCGCACCATCGAGCGGTGAATGATCAGACCTTTTAGACGCCTTAATCCGGAGCTCATGAATCAACAATACAAGGCTTTGAGAAAAGAAAAAACCCACGCGAGTTTGCGTGGGGGAGAAAAAGAACGAGCGGAGGAATCAGCAATTTTTCCGATCCCCGATTTTGAGTCGGTTTTCGGCGACAATAGACGCTTAGCAGATTTGCCGTGCATCTTTGCCTCCAATTCTGATTCTACGATCCGCTCGTCCGGCGGGCTCAGCTCAAATGAACAATATATATATAATCAAATTCTAGCCTTTTTACAAAAGAAGTCAAAAAAACACTCATGAAGGCGTTCATGAGTGGTATATGGAGCGGGTTGCAAGAAGCTTAAGAGCTAAGCACAGAATGAGCATTAGTGGCCACGAAGCAGAGAGAGACAGGTCAGACCAAAAATCACCCATTCTTCGCCGAAGCCGACAACGCACAGACCCTTCAAACACACTTCCCAAACGTCTTTGTCACTTCCTTCACAAACGAACTAGGCTTCAGCATGCAACCAGGTGGCCTCATCCACTCCTTGCAACCCGCATATTTGCTAAAGAACTATCTGATCCAAATATACGCTCTCAAAAAATACTGTCAAGCGCACATAACGAAAAAGGGATCACACGCAATACTGGGATAGAAACAAACAAAATTATCTCCAGTATATGGTCACTTTAGAATGATCACGCTTTGTCGCTCCTGCCCGTGAGCAGGAGCCAGTAGTTACAGTCGCTACGGATTCCTGGTCATCCCGCTTCGCCTTTTGGCTACGAGGGACAAGCCAGCCAGGAATGACAACTGTTACTAGATTTTTTCAATTTTCATTACTATTCCAAATGAAACATCCGACGCGCCAATCCGCTGTTTCAAATCTTCCTCAAAAGTACCAAGCAATTTTTTATTTACTTCGGTTTCCTCAAGCGTCAAAGCAATTCGATCACCAACATTCAACCCCGCCTCTTGACGCATACGTTGAATTTGACGCACAAGATTTCTTAGATCGCCCTCAATTTTTAATTCTTCTGAAAGTTCCACAGCAAGACCGATAACATATTCTTGCTCGTTAAACCTCAAAGACTTTTTTAGATTATCCGGAGGCAGAGAAAGTTTAATTTCTTTGACATTCAATTCTTCCTGTAAAATTTCCAACAAACCGTCCGATAAACCAACATTTTCCGAAATCCACATCGTGGCAAGCGGTTGTTTAATGGCAAGATTATTTTCTTTGCGAATCGCGTGCGCAAAAGAAGCAACTGCACGAAGCTTTTCCATATCACTTAACAGACTCGAGTTATTCTCAAACAAATCAATATCAACTACCGGATAATCTTCCAAATGCACTGATTCATTGAATTCTCCCTTACCGCCCTTTTTCAGTTCCTGATAAATGTTTTCGGAAACAAACGGTACAATTGGAGCAATTGCTTTCGCAGTCTTTAATAACACAACATACAAAGTAGCCAGCGCTTTTTTATCGCCATTAAAAATTCTCTCCCGACTGCGACGAATATACCAGGTGGATAGATCGTTGATAAATTCCTCTACTGTTCTTACTGCCGGAGGAATATTGTATGTTTCAATGCCGGTCGCAATTGCTTGCACAGTCTGCTCAAGACGCGCATTTATCCAGAGATCCAAAATATTATCCGACTTAGCATCAGAAATTTCAAAGTCGTGCTCAACGGCATAAGTAAGGAAATATACCACCGAATTCCAGAGAATATTCAAAACACCGCGTACCTTATTAGTCATTTCTATTTCGTTCAAGTTGGCACCTTCTCCCAACATCAAAGGTGAAGACATGAAGTAAAGGCGTAGGGCGTCACCACCCAAAGTATTTAGCACACCTTTGGTATCGGGATAATTGTTATAACTTTTACTCATCTTACGACCGTCGGTGCCTGCCAATACACCCGTAACAACTACGTTCTTAAATGGCGCGCGATCAAACAACGCTGTGCTAATGCGAAAAAGAATTTGAAACCAAGCCCGAATCTGCCCTGTATACTCAATTATAAAATCAGCCGGAAATCCTTTTTCAAATACCTCCTTATTTTCAAACGGATAATGATACTCGGCAAAAGGAACAGAACCTGAATCCAACCACACGTCTAAGATATCGACCACACGGTGAAATTCTTTACCATCTTTTTTCAAAATAATTTTATCCATGATATCGCGGTGAAATGAAAGTAACCGGTCACCGAAGTAAAATGTTTTTTTATCGCCTTCGACTTTTTCCGCAACCTGATCCGTGTACTTCATTAACTCCGCGATACTGCCAATCACAATTTCTTCACCATCTACACTTCGCCAAATTGGCATTACTGTGCCCCAATAGCGCTTTCGACTGATACACCAATCCGGCGCACCCTCAACAACTTCGCGAAAACGGCCATCTTTAAATACTTCCGGCACCCACTGTACATCTTTATTCAACTCCAAAATTCTTTTGTTAATTTCACGCAAATTCACGAAATACGCTTCTTGTGTCACATAAATAAGAGGTGACTTGCTACGATAAAATGGCAAGCGATGCTTATAAAGTTCCTTTCGATAAAGCTGGCCCGTCTTTTCCATTTCTTCGGCGATTAACACAGAGGCCTTCCTGATATATACTCCGCGCCATGGATCAATCAACATCTTCCCTTCTTCATCAATATCGGAAAGATCGGATAACCCGAACTGCAAGCCCAAATTGTAGTCGAGTTCACCGAAAGCCGGAGCAACATGCAGAACACCTGTTCCCTCCGTGTTTGTTACACCATCAGTAGCATAAACCTTATAATCCGCCGGTTTGCACTTGTCAGCGAAATAATTGAACAACGGTTCATATGAAAGACCAAGCAATGATTCTCCGCTAAATCTTTGCAAAATATTTACAGGTTTTTCCTGGAATGCGTTTTTTAATAAATCCTCAGCCAAAACAAACAATGTGTTTCCCGATTCCACCAAAACATATGTAAATGCCGAATTTACCGCCAACGCAAAATTAGAAGGAAGTGTCCATGGTGTTGTCGTCCAAGACAAGAAATAGGCTGGCAAACCATTTGCCACATCTTTAAAACGTTCATCTTTAACCTTGAATTTTACAAACACGCTTAGATCTTCAACTTCCTGATAGTTATCCGGATCCATCGCCACTTCAAACTCAGACACCGGTGTCGATGTTTCCGTGGAATAAAGCGAAGTACGTTTACCTTTATAAATCAAGCCTTTTTCGTACAGACGCTTGAAGCCCCAAATAACACTCTCGCCAAATTGTCCATCCATCGTTTTGTAAGCGTGATCCAAATCCACCCAGCGACCAACTTTGTTGATATACCAACGCCAATCACTAATTTGCTCCTCAACGAATTCACGGCAAAGAGCAACATATTTATCAACGCCAAAATCTTCCACCTGTTTACGATTTCGAAAACCGTGTTTTTCATTAACCTTCGCCTCAATGGGCAAGCCATGACAATCCCAACCCCAAACGCGACGAACTCGTTTTCCCTTCATTGTCCAGTAACGTGGCACCAAGTCTTTGGCAATCGAAACCAATAAATGAGCATAATGTGGGTTACCGCTCACAAACGGAGGACCATCGACAAAAACAAAGCGGTTATTTTCATCTCGTTGCTCAACCGACTTTTCAAAAATTTTATTCTCTTCCCAAAACTTCAATGTCGCATCTTCCATTGCCGGAAAAGATTGCTTGGCTGGCAGTTGAAATTTACCCTTGACTTCAGTCATACCCAATGAGCATAGGAAAAATAGAGCACTTCGGCAAGCATCAGTATTTTTTTATCGATAATAAAAAAACCACACCTTGTGTGGCATTACTCCGGCAGAGGAGTGTCCATTATTTCTGGAAAATCAAATTGCACTTCAATCTCGTCCTTGTTACCGTGTTCGGTGATGGCAAGTCGAAACGTATTTCCACCGGTCGTATCGTCATACTCACCACAAATGTGACGATTACAACACGACCAGGTGATAAATCCATTTCCAAACTCTTTCATGAGTATCGCGATGGACTCGACACAAGTTGCGCTTCTTAAATCATGAAAACCCAGAGCAATTTGCGTTCCCATATACCTGTAACTAGACGGGGCATAAACGGCGACTTGTTTGGTCAGTCCTTCCGTTTTGTCCAGAAGCCAACAGAACGCCCTAACAACGATCGGTCTGTCATGACAGTTTTCCGCTACCGCTCGCTTGAGCCGGAGCAGATCTTCGTCCGAAACACGCGGAAATTGTGATTGACCAACCACTTGCGATCTCCTTCGAAATTTACTTGTTGACGCAAAAAACAATAACTTAATGGTGATACATCAACAAGTAAGTTTAGTCAACCGGACACCGAACGCAAAAGGACAACTTATGCCTGCCGGCCATAGTCTTGACGACGACTGGAATTGCCCCTACAGCGTTTTTTTCTTGCTTGCCTTAAACCGCAAAACGCGTTGTACCAACGTTGGCTTAGTGTTTTCATCTTTCACAACAACCTTAATCGGCTTTTCTTTTTTTGTGCTTTTGTAAATATCCACAACTTCTTTCGCGTGTTCTTTCCAATCCACAGTTTTGCAATCGGAACATTGAATTACATGCGCACGCCCTTCCGGATAATGATGCACCCCACAAAGAATATCACGATCTTTTCCATTTCTAAGTAAGATATGGCTCGCCTTCCGGCACAAGGCAGAAAAACCGACTCTCGCACCCAACATCCAAGTATTCACAAAAACATTTGAATCTCGCTCGCCAGTAGGCACCCAGTGAAACGTAGTAACCACTTTTCCCGGATAAAGATAAGGAATCAGCCCTTCTGGAGAATGAAAAAGATCAAGACGAGCAGTGGTGAGTAGTGATGACACCAACATGTGAGAATAAAAGAACGGCAAATACGCGCGATATTGCGCGAACGGAAAATGACGAATTTCCGTGTTATCTTTTTTTAACAAATCCAATTCCGCCTTCGGTAGTCTAGCATCCACAAATATTACATAGAAATTTTCCTTATCCTGCTCAAGTAATGCCTGCAAAAGACTGCGCGTGTAATCAGCAATATCAGGATGATGTTTATGGTGCTCCGGCGAGAGGATGTGGGCGTCGATACCTATTCTCATGGTTTTTGTTTCTAAAGGATTAGGCTTGATGCTCTTGGACTATTATTATCGCTCTTGTTCAAATAGTTGTCCATGACCTTATTCTACACCCTATTTTTATATAACCTTTTTTCAAGTCGCCCAAGACTGACACTTTCGAACATTAAGCAATTTTTGATCAAAAAAACGGCTTGCGAGAGGCAAACCGATCAACAAAAGATCAACACTCAAACTACCCCACCCGGACTTGAACCAGGAGCTTCTCCTACGGAGGAGACGTATTGCCAATTACACCATAGGGTATTTCAACTTTCGGATAGTAATAATTTTCCCTGTTTTTGTCAACAATATGTGGAATAACTACTCACTCTCTTGAAAGTTCGTTGTTATTATCAAATTACTTGAAAAACCACCACCCCCGTAAAAACGGGGGTCCACGCGCTATTGTTACGACGTGGATTCCCGCTCAAGCGGGAATGGATGATTTAGAGAGGTTTTTATACATAACTTGTACCAACTTTCATTTGAGTGAGCAGTTACTTTGTGGATGATTTACGCACCACACCATGCCACCTGATTATTCACAAATCATTATTCATCATTCAACCGTCACATCACCTGTATCTTTTCAACACCCAACAAATCAAACACATTGGCAAGTGTTTGTCGCGCCGCCAAAACCAAAAGTATCAGTGTAATTTGTTCGTTGCGATTTTCATTATGTAAAACGGGAACAGTATCATAGAAAAAATGAATCGCGCGCGCCAAATCAGTCGCGTAATGTGGCAATCTTTGCACTTCCCACTGATCAGCGACATCTTCCACCACTTCCGGAAAACGATATATCTGACGCATCAATTCATGTTCCGCCTTACTCTTTAGTTCATGCGGTTCTCGCACCGGTGGCGGAATTACCCCATCCAAAATATTTAATTCCTTAGCTTTTCGCAAAATCGAAACTAACCGCACATACGCATATTGAACATAATAAACAGGATTACGGTCACTTTGTTCTTTGGCCAACTCCACGTCAAAATCCAAATGAGAAGAAAGCGAGTTCATATTCAAAATAAACCGCGCGGCCGAAAGACCTGCCTCGTCAACCATTTTATCTAAAGGAATAGAAGTGCCGGCACGCTTCGACATTTTTTTACGTTCACCGTTTTCTATCACAGCAACCATTTGAGTCAAAACAATTTTTACCCGTTCAGTGTCGCCACCGGTCGCCTTAAAACCACCCAAAAGTCGTTTAACATCACCGTGATGATCAGCACCCCAAAAATCCACAACCTTATTAAAACCACGAGCAATTTTATTGTGATGATACGCGATATCGGGAGCAAAATAAGTAGGTCGCCCGTCACTTTTCACCAATACTCTATCCTTATCATCACCATATTCCGTCGACTTAAACCACAATGCCCCTTCTTTTTCATAAGTCAAACCAGCCTCCTTCAATTTATCAAATACCTTTTTTACTTCCCCGCTATCGTGCAATGATTGTTCAGAAAACCAAACATCAAAATGCACTTTACATTTATCCTCAATCATTTTTTTAATTTCTTCAATTATCATTGCACCGGATTTTTTCGCCACATCATTAAGAAAAACTTCGTCCGCAAGATCTTTTTCTAAAAACTCATGCGCAAAATCCTCCACGTAAAGTTCCTCAACTTTTTGAGCGATCATTTTAACATCTTCTCCTTGATACATGTTTTCCGGATATTCCACGTCAATTCCCTTACGACGCAAAATTGACCGCAAAACAGACTCACCGAAAATACGCACTTGATTACCAACATTATTAATGTAATATTCTCGCGTTACCGCCCAGCCAGACTTTTCCAAGATTCTACCCAACGTATCCGCCCAAAAAAGCGCGCGCCCGTTACCAAAAGTTGGCATCCCTGTCGGATTAGCGGAAACAAATTCAAGATTGATTGTTTGTCCATTACCAAGATTGTTATTGCCAAATTTTTCACCCTCCTCAGTAACATCATCCAATTTAAGCGATTGCCATGCGGGATTAAGATAAAAATTAATAAATCCTGGATCAACCACTTCCGTTTTTTCGATAAACTCCACCGACGAAGTATTTTTGCAAATAATCAGCGCCACATCTTTTGGATTCTTTTTCAACATCTTTCCAATCATCAATGCCACCGGCGATGCGTAGTCACCCATATTGCCTTGATTTTCCGGAGGATACTGAACAGTAAATGTCTTTAAACTCAATTCCGACAATTCTCCGTACAAAACCGCCTTTTCAATGGCATTTTTTAATAATATTTGAATTTCCGTCCGCAAATTTATCATGGTTTTAGTGTAACATTTATAACACTAAACATGAAAAATGTTCCAGTTTGGATGTTTGTATTGTTTGTAGACAGTTACGACATCCTTCCAATTTCCGAAAGCAAGGCGTTTTTTTCATCTTCGTGATCGTCCTCACCACTAGCTTCATTTTTTGCTTGAGGTTTTGAACCATATTCCTTCATTGTCTTTCCGGAGGCTTCATCGTGCGCCGTATCAATACCGTGCTGACTACTCATTTCCTTTTTTGTCGAAGAATACTGTTGGTGCCAATCCACCATATCCTCCCAAAAAGCGTCCCCTCCGTCGCTTAATTTTTTTAATTCGTCTAATCCCGCACGCCATCGAATTTCGTTTTCCTTAATCTTTTCTTCTCTTCTCTTGAAAAAATCTGATGACTGACCCTCATCAAGCAACATAGAATTAGGTATCTTCTCCATATCGCCACCGGAATCACCGACATCATCTATATTTTTATTAGGTTCTATCTCTGCATTATTTTCCATATTTCAATTTTATTACTACAACCCACAAAATTCAATATTGCGTCACTTTAATGGTCAACCCTAAAGATTTCTTTAGGGTTGACCATTAAAGTCGCTCCCTTTCCCAATTCATCGTTCATCATTCATAATTCAGTATAGCCATGTCTACTATCGCCGAAAACAAGGAAGCGCACCACAAATACCTCGTTGAGGAAACTCTTGAGGCGGGTGTTGTTTTAACCGGCCACGAGGTTAAATCGGCCCGCAAAGGCACGGTTTCGCTTAAAGGCGCTTACGCCACACTGAAAGGGGAAGAGGTGTATTTGGTAAATGCTCACATCGGCAGTTTCCAGCCCGGCAATGCGCCCGAAGGCTACGACCCAACTCGTTCACGCAAACTCCTCCTGCACACTGCCGAAATAAAAAAGATTATCGGAAAAAATAAAGCCCAGGGATTAACGATGGTGCCGTTAAAGTTTTATGCGTCTCGTGGCAAGATCAAAATTCAAATCGGCATCGCCCGCACCAAATCGAAAGCCGACAAACGCGAATCACTAAAGAAACAAGAAGCCAACCGCGAAATAGCGCGAGCAATGAGAATAAAAGAATGATCCCCCAATTAATTCCGAATTCTGGAATAGTATTAAAATTAAAATACTTTTTTCATCGAACGCTTAACCGCTATGGTTACGAAATTCAAAAAGTATCCACGGTAGAAAAATCCCACAATGAATACAGGGATTTGATAAATCTTTTCAGCAAAGAGATAAATATCGACCTCCGCACCGAAACCAACGACGATTATATCTTCAAGGAAGTATATTTGGAAAATTGTTACAACATCCCTCCTTCCATCAAAGGACAAACAATTATTGATCTGGGTGCCCATATCGGAGTTTTTTCAAGACTTGCACATCAACGCGGAGCAGAAAAAGTAATCGCCGTAGAACCGGATAGTGTTGGTTTTCAAATATTAAAAAAACACCTTTCCAACTTTCCCAAAACAATTTTATATAATAATGCGGTCTGGAAAAATAATACTGACGAGATTTTACTCTGCAGTCCGGACAAAAAACTACCCACTCATTATCGTGCGTTAGAAGCCACTTCAGTAAACTTGCCTCCTGTTTGTCAAAAAGCAATACCAATTACACTGGTTGAAATCCTGATGCAACAAAAAATTGAAAAAGTAGATATTCTTAAAATTGATATTGAGGGAGGAGAAAAAGAAGTATTTTCTTCTCTACCACAAGAATACTTTGCAAAAATTAATAATATCGTCGGTGAATGGCACGGCCACGAAACAGTACAATTACTTAAACAATATCTTGCTCCCTTCTACCATCTGGATTTTCCCGGAAATGACCCCGAGGTCGGTTATTTCTTTGCGCATAAAAAACAATAAAGAAAATCCAAGACCGACAAACGCGAACCACAAAGGACACGTCTATAAATAAAAAACCGCCCGGGCACAAATGCGCGGGACGGAAAACCACTATTCACCTTTAGGAAACCGAATCCTGCGAAACCCATGTTGTTCCATCAGGCGACGCACTTCTTGATTGCGCCGTGGCGCGACCAAAAGTGTGGCCCTCACCCTGCTAGGATTTTCGTGACACGACAAGCGGACTGGATCAACCAAGTATTGGTTATCACATCCCGGGATCAGACTCAATGGACTATACGCGGAAGAAGGAGCCATACTAACAGTCTGCTTCATTTGCGGTCTTTCCTGAAATATCTCAAACAACTTTAGCGCCGGTTCACTTTGATCGTGTTCCAGAACCGCGAAAAGAACGCATGATAACCAATGGATCCACTCTCCGATTTTTTCACCGTTTGCGAGAATAAAACCAATCGGTTGCGCGTCCGTGAATAAATCAGACAAGTACAGAACTCGCAATGGCCCGCCGGGAAGATCATAATACAACCGCTTCACCATCTCGTCTTCATCCATTAATCCGCTTTGTAGAAAGTTTTCCCTATACCCTTCTTTGCCGAGAAAAGTAACAAAATGACGCATCTGCCCCACATCGCGATTCACGATTTCTGGAAACTCCACTTTTTTGCCTTCACGCAGAACGCGATCGAGTGTTGGGGTTTCTTGAACCCCAACTTTAAGATCAAACAAGCGAATACCCGCCGCGCACGCAACAAACAACTGCTGGGTAATATAGTTCACTATCGCCGTACAAATTGGCTGACCGTTCATCAGACAAGTAACAGCAGAGCACGCGCCGGTAACTACGGCCGGACCGCCAAAATCCTTTTCCCATAACGCGCGCATTTTCGGCTTCGCCACAACGTCGGCAACGGTTCGTTTTTGATTCGACACCGCCGACAAATATTTTTTCAGCGGGCTGGATCGATCAGTGGGATCCGCAACAAATATTACCTGCGGACCAAAACTGCTCGTTCCGACCGACGACCGTAGCATAATTCTGGCACACCTTTCTTCCGTTACCAAGTGTGCGTTTGGATCAAAGCGTTCTTTCTCTTCACGAATAGAAATTTCCGTCCGTGCATCACCATCAATCGTATCAACTTTGCCATAAGTTTTTACCTCCCGCAAAACATCCTGGATGGGAGTCTGTAGGAGATAATTGTTGGCGGCAGTAACCATTCGGATAGTGGCGTTGGTATAATCAATATGTAACCCTTGCATGACAAGCTCCTTGTTTTTGAAATAACAAAATAACAACAAAACCATTTACCAAAGTACTCTCGAGCACCATGAAATTCAAGCCCTAATCAAAAATACCCAAAAATGAAAAACTATTCCATTAACTATTCTCGTTGGTGCTTTGATACTTCCGCCAAAGATTATTAATTTCTTTTACCACCTACGAGGTGGAGAAAACGTGCTTCACTTTACAGGTAGTAGAACAACTAAACGTAACTTAATTAACTTTGGGTGATGGTAACTTTTTTATGAGACATAATGCCGTAACCGCCCACAGGTTAAGGTAAACAACGCATTAAGGTCCGACCTTTGCAAAGGTCGGACCTTAATGCACGAAGATCACAACACGACGTCAAAATTTGCTGATACAAACAAATTTC
>CAIZMI010000025.1 GCA_903934015.1 uncultured bacterium | reverse complement strand
TGTTATTGGGCGCGTGTTTAGCATGGTGATGTTCATAATCCCAGACTACGACACGCGCTTTGTTATCCACAGGTTTCAGACCAATTCTGTGGTGGAAACAGGTGGGACGTTCATACCAATCTTGCGTTGGATAAGACTCCTCCTTGCATAAAAATAATCTCTACGTTATATTGACCCATCGCTTATGGAACTTACCGCCCTTGACCAAGCCACCGAACTACTCGCTAAAGAGCGGGAAATATTAATCTTGGCACCGGAAAAAAACTCTGCCGACACCTTCTGCGCGATGGTGGGACTTTCAATGGCGCTGGAGAAAATGGGAAAGCAAGTAAAAATGATTTCCGCTTCCCATGTACCCCAAGCGCTCCAGTTTTTACCCGGCACATCTCAAGTACAAGACTATTTGGAAAAGACAACGGATCTAGTAATCGACTTACCACTCAACGGAATCCGCCCTGCCAATATCACTTGGAAACAAGTAGAAAATTCTTTGCGTTTTGTAATCACCCCGGAACGTGGCCGTACTTTTTCCAATCCAATGCCAATAGCACAAAGTGGCCTGTATCCTTGGAAATTGATTATCACCGTAGGTGCGCCGGAATTAAGCGCCCTTGGCAAGCCATTCACGGAACATGCTTCATATTTTTATGAAACTCCCATCCTCAACATTGACCACGGCACGGCGAATGATTTTTTTGGTGCGGTAAATTTGGTTACTGCCACTACCGGTACTGTGTCCGAAGTTGTCTACGAACTGATTAATACTATAGGCGGAGTAAACATTATTACACCTGAAGTAGCAACCGTTTTATTTGCCGGCATTCTTGCGGGAACTCGTTCTTTCCATTCCCCCATTACAACTCCTCGCACTTTTACCATCGCTTCAGAACTTTTGGAACAAGAAGCCGATCGCCAGACGGTTACACGCAACTTATTTAAGACACACAAATTACCAGAACTACGTCTAATGGGTCGCAGTTTGGCACGCTTACATGAAATTTCAGAAAATGTTTTTTGGTCTGTTGTCCTGCAAAAAGATTTTGAGGATAGTGGCGCCAAACCGGATGACTTACCAATAATACTGCAAGAAATCACAGAACGGGCCGGCGAAAACACACCAATTGTTTTAGTTTTTGAACGTACCAGTGGAACAATGGAAGCATTAATTTTCCCAGGACGAATAAGCAAGGAAGACCGAGAAAAATTGCGTGAAAAACTAAACGGTACAATCGCCGGCCATTTTGTGTTGGTGGCACTAGGAAAGATTAATTTAACGGATCTTGAAAAAAACATCCGCGACATCATTCTTCCACAGCTTCCAACTATTCAATAGAGGTCTCCCTCAATGGCTTGATAATAAAAAACGGAAGCAAATTTAGCTTCCGTTGGTTTCTGCTTTTTTTCTCGCAATGAACGTCGAGTAAACGTCTCGGACGATTTCAATTTCACTTTCAGCGTAAAACATTACCTTTTTACCAGAACGCCCAACAAATGTCGGGTGCGGATGACCGGTAAGAATGTTTGTCATTCGCAACCAAATAATTACCATTGAGGTCAGGCCAGTTCTTGCTTTCGCTTCCTTTAGCGAGATTAAGTCATCACCAACTGGCAACTGGTGATCACGCAGTCTTTCCCACAAAATAGCTCTCCACCCCTTTAGGGAATCAGCGTCAGGAACGCTGGCAAATTTCCGTTGTCTTTGTTGTTTCTTGTGTCTTTTTGCACATTCAGGGGAACAAAATTTTTGCGGGTTGCCGTGTCGTCGAAAAGATGGCACAAAATTTTGCTGGCAAACAACACAAACTCGCTCCTTTGTTCGCATTTTTTGCACCACGAGATGATCTCTTATCGACTCAACATTGACTTCGCTGATCACCCTCGTTCTCCCATTACAAATTCTGCGAAAAACATTGAGCAACCTTTGTTTGCAAAGTTTGCGCACTGCCTCAACGGGAATCCCCAACTTTTCGGCTGTTTCTTGATAGGTAAGAAAATCACCGCAGTCTTTCACCGCGAAAACTGCCTCGCCATGCAACAAAACGATTGTAGCGATAATCTGTCTGACCCGTTCTCTTGTCAATCCTCCAAGCAAAACCCCAATTTGTTCCAGAGTTTTCCCTTTTTTTACCAGAGCAATTAACTTCTTCGTGCGCGGGGTGTCGAGACCATAAGCATTGGTTTTCACAGTTTTTTGCGTTCTCCCTTCGCGTTGCAAACCTACAGATATTTGACTTACAAGCTTCGCTGAAATCCCCAATTCACTGGCAATCTCTGCGTCCGGTTTTCCATTCACTCGCATGAGAATGATTCTTTCTTCATCAACTTTCCTTTTATCGCGACGTTTTTTGCCCATTCTGCCTTGTATCTGTTTTGGAATCCTTCCCGCCTTGTAAAGCCTTTTGGCAATATCCCAAACTGTACATAAACTTGCGCTAACAAGTTCCGCCGTTTCGGACAAAGAATAGCCCTGACCGACAAAATGACAAACCAAATCTTCACGGCGCTTTTTTTCCTCCGGTGGAAGCCCAGATCTTCCTTGATATTTGCGAAACCGACAATCTCTAGAAGAAGTGCCGACGACCACAGTGACTTGTTCTTCACTCATAACGTTCCCCCTCGTCTTATGTAATTGTTAAACGTTCAAAATAATTATCCGCGTGACAATCGGATTTATATTATTATCATGAAAAGTTGATTTGCACAATACTTGATATTTAAACCACAAACAAATCACCGCGCCACCTTTTTATAACAAGAAACTTAAATTGTTTTAGGTTGTATGTTCTTGAATTCCTGAATCGTCTTTTCTATCTGCTCTCTTGTCTGCAATCCTTCTCTCGCCCCTATATATTGCACTACCATCCGTGCATTGACTGCGCCCCATTTTAGCGCCTCTTGGAGTGGCCGACCATAATGAAGAGCGGCAACTGTTGCCGTGGCATAACTATCACCACAACCGGTACGTTCCACAACCGGGCCCAAATCAGGATAAATCGGCACTTGCCACATTTTACCCCCCTGCCAAGCATACGAACCGTTTTGACCATCTGTAAGCACAACATTTTTGGGACCAAGTACGGCCAATTTATTCAACAAAATTTTTACGTCATCTTTAGTGTTTAATATTTTCTGCGCCTCCTCAATATTGAGAATAAATAATTCCGACTTAGCCAATAACGGCTTCATTGTTTCCAAGCCTGAATTCAATTGATGTGTACCAGGATTAAAAGCCAATTTCGCGCCGGTTAATTCTACGTAATCAAGTAAATTCGCAATGATTTTTTCCCAGCCATGCCCCATACTCGTTAAATAGACCCAATTCGCTTTTGGCAACTTCGGGAATTGATAATCACGATCATTGTGATAAACCAAAATTGACCGTTCGGCTTGATAATTCAAAACAACAGAATAATTTGTCCCCTTTTTTTGGTCTTCCTCAACAAATTCTGTTAATACATTTTCTGCGTGAAAAAGATCCAGCGCTTGTCTACCGTTGGTATCTTTACCAAGCATTGTCCAAATACCAACATTTAACCCAAGTCGGGCCGATCCAACGGCGTTATTGGCGGCATTGCCAACAGCATCAATCTCAGTAGCTTTCTTCACTGGAATTTTTCCGGCGTAATCAAAACAAAGCAAGCATTCTTTTTCTTTTTCACCGCAAACAACATCAGCTTCCATCAACTCCAAAAATACATCCGTTGTGGAATCACCAATGGAAATTATGTCGTAACTGTCCGTTTGTTTTTGCAAGAACGGTTTGTCGCTGTGTAGTGGAGCACCTCTGTGTGCTCCTTCGAGTTGCCCACCTGAAAGAGCCTCGCCTGGATTAGCGGGCGAACTTGAGAGACCGACCCTACGTTCAAATAATGTTTTAAAAAAATTCATACCCTTTGAGCTTTAATTGTTTGTTTTTCCACGTCTTGCAAAAGCGCGTCGCGCTTAAGTAATCCCTCACGCGAACCCATATAGCGAATAACGGATGAAGCATTTTCCGCACCCCACAAAAGCGCTTCATCTTCGCTTTTTCCTAATTTTAAAGCCGTCAAAAACCCTACGGCAAAACTATCGCCACAACCCGTGCGTTCAACAACTTTTGTAGGCAAAACCGGCATCGCCCAATAAATTCCATTCAATAACGTGTGTGCTCCATTTACGCCGTCAGTTATCACCACATTTTTCGGCCCCATTGCTTTTGTTTTTTCCAACAACTCATTCATAGATTCAATTTTACATCCGCATATTTTTTCGGCTTCTTCGCGATTCACAAAAAGCATGTCCGTAACCGCCAAAACTTTTTTTAAGTCTTCCCGATTAGAGCGGAGCTGAATTGTTCCTGGATTAAATGCCACCTTACAACCGGACATTCGAACATAATCTAAAAACCCCGGAATAATCTTTTCCCAGCCTTGCCCCAGACTCGTAAAATAAACCCACTCCGCCTCAGGAAGAGAACCTGGCCACTCATAAACACGCGGAGCGTGATAACTCAAGATTGTTCGCTCAGCATTGAATGTAAGAACCAATGAATAATTTGTTCGTTCTTTTTGATCAAAAGTAACATTTTCAGAAAACACACCTTCCTTTTCGAATACATCTGAAACAATCCGCTTTCCATCATCATCATTTCCTAAAATGGTCCAAATTCCCGTGCGCAGTCCAAGACGCGCACCGCCCACCGCAACATTGGTTGCATTACCAACACCCTCAATTTCCAGAACACTTTCAACCGCAATCTTATCTCCAAACCGCAAACATAGTTTATCCCCGCGCTTTTCCGGCTGTTTTATTACAGAAGCATCTTTGAGCTCCATAAAAACATCTGTGGTTGTGTCACCAATCGCGAGCAGGTCTAATTTTTCAGGCATAAAACCAGTTTACGGGAATAAAGACTGTAAATCAAAAACAAATTTTGTTGTTTGAACGAATTTCCTGTTACCGCTTTTAGAATCCTCGTTTTATTTGATCGCCGTAGGACACTCCGCGAACTCACAATTCGGTCCTGTTCGACCAACTGCGGAACCGTCCGGACACACTTTTGCTTCTTGCGTGCAAGCGACAGGTTCTTGTGGTTTTGGACTTAACCCATTTTTGTCATCGAATACCGACATTGACGTAAGCGCTTTTATTTCCTTGCCATATTGCATCCCCAAATAAAAACCAATAAATGGTAATGCGATAAATAGTATCCCTGCTACAATTTTGGAGAATGTTGTTACTGTCGTAAATTGTTGTTTGATGTTGGGGTTCATAATTAATATATTAAAACACAATATTTATTTTATTGAAAGTTATCACTCGCAAATCTATAAAATTAGTAGCAATAATCACATCGCAGGTGGTGCATCAGCATCTCCTGCGATGTGGTATCTGGTTCGTCGTCACTGCTAACCAACACCACCTCCGAAGAAGTGCCTCGGCACCACTTCGGAGGTGATCGACGCATTTTGTTCAAAATTCGTCTTTCGAAATTCGAAATTTAACATCTGTGCTAAAATACTTCCATGGCTACACCACAAGATTTACGTCCACATCTTCCGGACCGAGAAAAAAAGAAACCCGGCGTCGCGCGCGAAACGCAAGAAGAATTCAAACATGAAAAGAAAGAACTTTCCGGCGCTCTAAAAAAACTCCAACAAAACGAAGAGGAAATGTTGGCAATGCAAAAAGCGGAACGCCTTGGTATTCCCTACATCAATCTTCTCGGATTCCCAATCAACACGGATAGTTTGGCGTTAGTACGAGAAGACGACGCGAAAGCGGCAAAAGCCATTGCCTTCTGGCACCAAGGAAAAGACCTGCGACTTGCCGCTATCGACCCTTCCTCCCGTGCTGTTATCGACATCGAAAATGAACTGGTTGATCGCGAAGGTTACCATGTTCGCCGTTTTCTCATCTCACCAAGAAGTTTAGATATTGCTCTACAACTTTATTCCCATGTAACCTACCAAACCGAGGGTAAAAAAGACCGTTACATGCAACTTCCGGAAGAGGAATTGGAAATTTTCGAACGGGAAATAAAAAACTTGAGAGATCTAGGCAAGCGCATCATGGAACTGCCAACCACCGAAGTATTAAACACAATCGTTGCCGGTGCCGTAAAAACAAAATCGTCCGATATCCACATTGAACCAAAAGAAGGCTACGCCCGCCTGCGTTATCGCATCGACGGTGTTTTACAAGACATCACCAATTTTTCATTGGAGGGATATAAGAAAATTCTTTCCCGTATTAAAGTAATGTCGGCACTCAAATTAAACATCCACGAAACACCACAGGACGGTTCATATGTTATTCAATCCTCGGGCCTCGTTATCGATGTCCGTGTTTCTATTTTACCAGGCGGTTACGGCGAAAATATCGTCATGCGTTTACTCGACCGCAATATGTCCGTGGTGAGCATCGAAGATTTGGGAATGAAAAAACGCGACATCGAACTAATTCATGCTGTCTTAAAGAAGCCGGATGGCATGATTCTTAACACCGGTCCAACGGGTTCCGGTAAAACAACTTCCCTGGCGGCTTTTGTGCAACATGTTAATTCGCCCGACTTAAAAATTATTACTCTGGAAGATCCGATCGAATACCGCATCCCGGGTGTCGAACAAACCCAGGTCAACGAAGCGGAAGGATATACTTTTAGTGCCGGTCTTCGTTCTATTTTGCGCCAAGACCCCGACATTATTCTGGTTGGTGAAATCCGCGATACCGACACAGCCGAAACAGCAATGCATGCCGCCCTTACCGGTCACTTGGTATTTTCCACCCTTCACACCAATGACGCTCCGGGTTCGATTCCCCGTCTGATTGATATGGGTGTACGGCCGTTTATTATCGCCCCCGCGGTTAATGCGATTATTGCCCAGCGTTTGGTGCGTCGTGTGTGCCCAAAATGCGGCCAAGATTATGTACCGGAACAAGCCGAACGCGATTCCCTAAAAAAAATGATGATCGGCGTACAAAAAGAAGTTTTCGATCCGGCCGTTTTAGATAATCCGGAATTGAAACTGAAAAAAGCTATTGGTTGCGAAGCTTGCAACATGAATGGCTATCACGGACGAATGGCGGTATTTGAAATTTTCTCCATGGAAGGAGAAGTGGAACAACTAACAATCGACGGCGCCGACACCAATCAAATTCGTGAAGCGGCATTGAAACAAGGTATGACCACGATTACCCAAGACGCGGTCATCAAAATGCTCGATGGAATAACAACGTTCGACGAAGTAGGACGCGTGGGGTCTGTCTGACGAGGGTGTAGGAAGTAGTGTTTAAGGTGTAGGGACGACGCGGTCTTATAAAGGAATTGCAAGTTAAGAGCCTTTCGTCAACTGTAAAAACAATCCCCCGTCGCCACGTGGTCGCTTCGCGGGACTGTCAACTTAATTGTGTCTGCTTCTCCGTTTCGTTTAAATATTTAAAATTTGGAATCGGATATTTCATAAAGTTTTTTTCTTCAAATTCTTTAATAATCATAAATACATAATCAAGTAAATATTCAGGGCTCTCGAAAGATAGTTTGTTTTTTGTTGCTTTGCGAATCGCTCTGTTTAAGTTTTCAATGCTGTTTGTCGTATAGATCATTCTTCTGATTTTCGGGTTAAATTTGATATACGTGAAATAGTATTCAATAGTTTCTTCTTTGAAAAACCGATCAAGACGGGGATATTTATCTTTCCATTTCGCGCAGAGTGCGTCTACTTTCTTAAGGGCGTTTTCCACGGTGGAATTCTCGTCGAAGTTATCAAAAACTTCTCTCAAATTTTTGGCCATTTCTTCCTTGTCTTGGGGCCTGGTTTTATCCAAGACATTACGCATTTTATGCACCGCGCATTTCTGAAAGTTGCTACCGGGAAAGACACGCGCAACCTCATTCTCCAGTCCCTTGATCCCATCGGCAACGATTAAATCAATCTTCTTTGTTCCTCTGTTTTTTAGCTTCTCCCAGATCTCCGCCCATTCCGAAGAGGCCTCTGTCGGATTGATATAAATGGCTAATAATTCACGCTTAAAGTCCTCTCGCACGCCGTACGCTATGTATACCGCTTCTCGGGAGTAGTTATCTCCTCTTCTGACGGTGATAAAAATACAATCGCAAAACATCACCAAGTAATGGCTTTCCAGTTTACTGTTTTCCCAGGCTTCGCGGAACTGTCGAAACACTTTGGAGAGATTGGCAATCTTTGTGGCACTTACTCCTTCTCCAAACATCTGCTTAATAAGGTCGGAAATATCCCGACTGGTCATCCCTTTTTTATAGAGTGACAAGCACAGTTCGTTCACTTGTTCTTGGTTGATTTTTACGAGTTCCAAGGTATCCGGACTAAACTCGCCGGTTCTCGTTCTCGGTACGTTTATCTTGAGACAATTCTTAGTTAAAGAATTGAAGGCTCTACCATAGAATCCGTTTCCTTTATCTTTGGTGTTATCCGTTTCTTTGGCTTGTTCCAGATATTCTCCTCTTTCTATTTCCATAAGCGAATCTATCGTCGAAGCGAGAAACTGATCCAACGATAAACTCGTTAACGAACTTCTTAAATTTTTCAAACTGGCTTCTAATACTTTGTTGTGTGTTGGCATGATCATTATGTTAGCGATTAATTATTAATGCGCTAGACACAATTTAGTGTACGGTCCC
>CAIZMI010000024.1 GCA_903934015.1 uncultured bacterium | reverse complement strand
GCCTGGGATTTCTCATACGTTGATTCCAGATGACGCGAGTAGTTCAATCGCATGGTTTTTAAATCCTCCTGTGCAGGGGCGATATGAAAAATCGTCTCGATATGCCGGATTCGTTGATTTCTTCAATCGAATGGCGAATATTTTTACCGTCTACGCGCAAGAGGAAGACGAAGAACCGCCGACACTTGATCCCGATCGATATACTGCCCCTGATTCAATGCTCTCCTTTACCGTCTCTCCCAACGTCAATTTTGAAATTACTGATCCCGATGGAAAGGTTCTTTCTCGTACCGAAAATCAACTGGGTGAAGACAACGCCAATTTTGATGATGACCCCGAAGACAGTGAGGATATTATTCTTGTAACTATTCGTAATCCAAAAGTGGGGAAGTATACGCTCAAAATAATTGGCAATATCGCCGGCGATTACTATATTGATTCCACTTTTGTAAACAATAATGGTGTGTTTGATGACAGTAACGAGGGTGAGATAAAAAAAGGAGAAGAAAAGACTTTTGAAGCTGTGGTTTCAGAAACATCGGGTGTTGATTTGCCTGCGAATGAGACCGATGAAGGTTCCGGTGACACGACGACGACTAACACAGACAACAAGACAGAAAATAAAACCAGTAATTCATCCGGCGCGAATACTTCTAAAAATAAAAGTGGTACGGTGCTGGGCGCGACGACGGTGCGGGTGAAGTTGTCAGCAGTTATTTTGGGGGTTCGACAACGACTGGAACGGGAGATTGCTTCGCCTCCGCCAAACGGGCGGATGGCTCGCAAAGACTACGTTTTACTGGTTGGGCCGGTTAATGAAATGCTTTCGCGGGCACGGGCTTATGAAACGGCCTTGGCTGGGAAGAAGATAAAAGTTGCTGAGAAATTATTGCAGGACATAAAAGGTGATTATCGTGATTTTGCTAACAAGGTTGAGAAATTGATTGCGAACGGGAAATTGAATAAACAAACCGTGAATGTTTTGACGGCATTGGTACAACGATTAGGAAACGCGGGATTGCGATAATAACGATTGCTGTGCCAATCAGGGTCCGGCCCTGGCTTCGGCCAGTGACGGACCCTACTGTGTGACGCGGATTCCTGCTCACGGGCAGGAATGACTAGATTACAATGATACCGGAGATTGCTTCCACCCTCCGCCTCTTTCCAATTTCGCTAAAGCTTCGCAGGACGCAGGGCTACGGAGTGGCAGGCGCCTTGCTCGCGAGACGAGTCTTGATTTTTACTATTGAAAACGATGGTAGGTAATTTTTTACCAAGGTGAACAACACAACCGAATATATCATGTCGCCGGCGATGGTGTTTTTTAGGAATGGCAAGGCGTTGATGTAACAATACGTTAAACCGGCGAAGGTTGGTTGGTACATGCCCGATGTTAGCCACACGACAAAATTTGTAATGACGTAGAAAAGAAGGGAACTGGCTAATGCTGCGGCTGGCACTTTCCAAAAACCACGTTTGCGGAGAAAAGTTCCCAGAAGTGTTGCTATGGCGAATGAACCATAGACAGCCAATGTGATTGGCCATGGACTGAAACCAATGAAGAAGTCGGAAATTGCCATTGCAGCAAGGGGTAGGAAAAGAGACTTTGGAAATTTGTACATTGTGCCGCTAAGTAAAGCAACGGCTGCAATGGGGGCCAAATTTGGCGCGTGGGGGACAAGGCGAGCCAGAACCGTTAATGTCACAAGACCGATTGGTAAAACAAGTGGTGAGAGTTTTTTAAGCATGTGGGTTGATGATAGTGGTTAAGATTGAGATTTTGGAAGAGGGGAATTATTGCGACGAAACCCATCCCGACCTTCCCTTACAAAGGGAAGGAGGCGACGACGCGATGATGTAACCCACCCTGGCTCTTTTTTGAAAAAAAGATGGAAACGAGCGGAGCATGTTAAAACTTCGATTTTTCAAATTTCCAGGTGATTGTGTCGCCGGGGTTAACTGTTGCCGTTGAAGCGCCTGTTGCGGATTGTATGTTGTTCACATAAAGCGTCCAATAAAGATTGTTTTTCATATCATTTGCTTGGCCGTTAATGCCTTCAATGAAAATTCCAAGTTCGCCTCCGTAATCTTTTGATTGCAAAACTAAACCTTGTTTTTCGGCTGATCGCAATACATCGATTGCTTTTCCAATTTCTGTTGCTGGAATGTCGTAGGAGACAGTTTTTTGCGGGCCTTCGACGATTAAGTAGACGAGCGTTTTGGCGGGTGCGGTCTGGGAGATTGTATCGTTCGTAGTTTGAGTAACGTTTTCAGGAATGTTTCTTGATTTGATGCCGAAAAATATTGCTATTAAAAAAACCACAATTGCAACACCGGCAACGGTACTTAAGGCACGGAAACGGACTTGTTTTTGATCCATAGAATTATTATTAATAAAAAAATACCGTTCTTGTGAACAGAATTCAGTAGTGTATTTAGACACAAATACATTCTTTTCCTGCTCGGGAGACTGGACCCTGCCAAAAAATTCCATATTCGTTCGAAGTTTCAAAATCTTGGCTGCAAAATGTGCGTCACTCGTCGAGCTACATTTGTAGCCCTTCCTCGACACGCACATTTTTCGCTCAAGATTTTAAAACTTCGTTCCGAAAGAGAATTTCCTGACAGGGTCTGATTCTACATAAGGACCGGACTTCCCAAGACAGCCTTGGGTATACCGTTGCGGCACAGTGCGGGATTTTCACCCGCTTCACTTAAATAGACTTTGAGTTTTTAAACTGCTTGATTAGTTTATCGGGGGAGTGGTGGGACGTCAAATTTTTAATTATTAAAAAAGCCCCCGATATGGACGAACCATATAGGGGGCTTTTTCGTAGCGAATATTTTAAGCTGTTCTAGTTTTTGCGATTTGTCAATAGTTTTTTATCTGCGTGTATTTGGCGTCAATAAGTGATATTATTTAAGTATGCAAAAGCAAGAAAATAATTTCGCATTTATCGATACCACAAATTTACATAAAGGCGTAAGCGACACTTTAGGATGGAAACTGGATTATAAAAAATTTAGGAAACTTCTAGCTGAAAGATACGGAGTTAAAAAGGCATATATGTTTATGGGTTTCATTGCTACTAATGCAGGAATGTATAGGGATTTACAGAATCGAGGATACGAAATTATTTTCAAACCGACCATTCCCACAGAAAAGTCTACCAAAGGCAACTGTGATGCGGAGTTAGTATTGCAAGCGATGGTCGAATATGACTCGTACGATAAGGCCGTTATCGTTACCGGCGATGGTGATTTTTATTGCTTAATTGATTACTTACAGAAGAATAATAAACTGGAGGCGGTTATTAGTCCGAACGTAAAATGGTGTTCAAGTCTAATAAAAAGATTGTCTAACAAAATTCGGCATATTTATGTTGAACATTTGAGAGGAAAGTTGGAGTTTATTGGTAAGCAATGAAAAAGCCCTCACATAGGACGGAACCTGCGCAAGGGCTTCTTCTTATTGATACTGAGATTATTATACTCCGTTATACCTGGTTGTCAATGGCGCGGGGCTTTTTTACACATCAAAACCCCTCTTTAATCTCCCCTTGAATAAGGGGAGAAATTCTGACGGCGCTTTTATTGCCCCAATGGTTTATTGTTAATTTTTTTGAAGGCGTAGATGCCGTATTCGCTATACACCATTTCGTAGGCTTTATCCTCTTTGAATTTATCAATGTATTCAATCATTTCGCCTTTGTGTAACGGCCAAGTACTGAATTGTTCGCTCAGCACTACCCACTGTGCTTGTTTTGGAAGTGGTTCCGGAAAATTATAAATGTATTGGCGGGTGCTTAATTGGGGAACTAGACCGCTGGCAGCAGAAATGGATTTGTTTTTTGGAATCATTTCTTTGACGATATCCAATGCACCGGCGGCAAGGCGTGGTTGGTAGCGTACATCTGTAAACTCCGGACGGCCGAGTTGGTGAAGGGGTAGATCACTGTCTTTCCAAGATGAATAATAGGTACCAGTGAGCAATCCTGCACAAATAAGGATGACGACAAAAAACTTGATATAAATGTTGGAGGTAAAACGTTTGAGAAGTCTTAGAATATTTGCTGCTCCTAAAATCGTCGAATAACAAAGGATGGAGGAAAGGCTGGCATTGTAGTGGAAGTCTAAGAGATGGCGCTGGTATTCCGGACTTAAGAAGCGAGCGACCAAATTGGGCGCTGCCATTAAATATGCGACCGGGCTTAACAGTGGTAGATAGCCAAAAGACTGCAACAAATGACGAAACGTGTTGCGGTTGGCGTGTGTGGCGAGAAGATCCTTTGCCAGGCTAATAGGGTGCGAAACAAACCATAGGGCGAGATGTAGCGGTCCCTTGTTTGATCCTGCCGCGTCAAAATAGGTGAGGGCACCGCCGCCGGGTGTCCACTTGGGCATGATGACGTAGGTGACGGCGAAGAAATAAATTACGGAAATAATTATTAGAATAAACGCGGGAGTGGAAATTTTGTTGAAGGGGTGGAAAACAAATTTCTTAAGTTTTATCCCGACGCGCGGGCGGACAGGGACGTCCGACCCTACGTTTTTGCGTTTCGCAAAGACGACGTTCTTGATTTTCGAGTAAGCCAGCAAAGCATGTTTTTTTAGTGCGCCTGTTTCAAACAGAATTACATACACAGCAAACATTACATAAAACAGCGCCGCGTCTTCGCGGGAAAGCAGTCCTAGAATAACAGTAAACCAAAACAGAACATGTTTTTTGAAATACCAAGCATAAAAAGACCACGCTAAAATTGCGGCCGTTAAAACATTGGCGTGAAAATCAAAATTCAACGCATATTGGACGCCAAAGAAAAGAAGATAAGAAAAGAGAATGCTGAGCGAGAATAGGATGTTTTTAATTTTGTCTTGGGCGATTTTGTAGAGCGCCCATCCGGCCGTGGTGATGGCAATTGTTTGCATCATGATTAACATTCGCGGATCCTGCCAAAGGGCAAAGATTGGTGCCAATAGTAGCATGATGAAGTGGGCGTGATCGCCCCAGGCCACTTGGCCCTTTAGGGTGTTATACGGTGGGATATTGCCGTTGTTGATGTTGTAGAGAATTTGCGTGTATGTACCAAGGTCCAATCCGTTTCGCAGGTGAACTTCATTGGTAATTCCCAAGCGAACATATTGGATTGTGAAAAATCCGATTAATATCCAAGGAAGCCAAGGCAAAATAAACTTTGTTACCGTGACGGCAACATGTTTAATGTGATTGTAAAAGTATAGCGTACTCGCTGTTTCGGTCATTATAGCTATGGTAGCAAGGCGAGAGGGGATAATCAATCGATATTTATTATCAAATAAATATCGTCCCCATGAAAATGGGGATTCATGTTCGATCGATTTGGATTCCCGTCCCTCGACCATGAGCTCGGGGTCGAATGGCCGTAGCGGGAATGGTGCACTTTAAGAAGTTTTGACCGTATGGGTATAATGTAGCTGTTCACTGCAATGAAAGATAATGCTAACCACAAACAAAACTTTGTCTAAATCATCCATTCCCGCGAAGAGCCTGTCCTCGACCTGATCGGGGACGGGAATCCACGTAAAAACGGAGCATGGACCCCCCCCGATTTCTCGGGGGTGGTGGATTATTTAAGTACGTTGTAAAGCAATTAACTTTCACGCGAGTGGGTTGTTGTGGGTACAATCAATGATCTGTTGAACGAAAGTGCGGTATAATGAGCTGGTTACCAATAATATCCAACACTTATGCTCAAACGATTTTTAACTCCTCCGATTATTTTTTTACTCTCCCTGATTGTTGCTTTGGTGGTTACTTTCTATTTGCCTTTGTATCGCGTAAATAATGCGATCTATCAAAAGCTCGGCTGGTTCTTGGTGTTGGTTGGAATTATTTTGGATTTTTGGGCGATACAGGAATTCAGAAAAGCTAGAACACCTCTGGCCGAAAATCAGAAGCCGGCGACTTTGGTAAAAAGTGGTCCTTATGCGCACAGTAGAAACGCGATCTATTTGGGTTACGTTTTAATTCTGGTTGGTTTTGCCGCGGTCGCGCAAAGTGTTACCGCCTTTATTGGGCCGATTGTTCTGTTTTTGGCGTTAAACTTTATTACTATTCCCGACGAGGAACAAATTCTTTCTGATGAGTTTGGCGCGGAGTATCTTTCTTATAAAGAAAAAGTAGGTCGGTGGTTTGGGACGGGGAGGTAGGCAACGAAACCCACCTTCGTCCTCTCCCTGATCGAGTCGAGGACAGGCTCTTGAATAAGGGAAGGAAAAATATATTGATTCCTGCTTGCGGCAGGAATGACATGAAGAGTTAATAAGTTGTACGCGATTTTAAAAACGTATGCGTATACCGCATACTATATACAACATACCGCATACTTACCTAATTATTACCCAGGTGAGGATGACTGAAATGATTACTAGTAACCATGAGCGAATATCGCCCTGAATTAATATTACCGATCCAAGAATTGGAGCAGTGATGGCTAAAATCATACGGGCGATTTTGTTGTTCGCAATTGCCTGTTTGTCGGGGATATTGCTTTGCTTTGCAGTTTCGACAGCGTAGTAAGTGAGTAGTGAGAATGCCAGCATAAAGGCTCCAACTTGGTTTGTTTCGTTTGTGTAAGAAAAAAGTGCAGAGAAAAAGAAAACTAAAACAGAGCCAATTAAAAGGCCAAACGAAATTCCGAGAAGCAGTGTTCGGTTTTGGAGAATCGCTTTCATGATTGTGTGAGTGGTCGAAAAATAATTGATTTAAGCGCGTCTTTAAAAGAAGTGGATATTTCCGGAAAACTTGGTGGCATCGGGGAAATTGCGCCACTTATGTCGCGGTACATCACGACAGGCGTGACGTCTCCTTGCGAAAAACTGAAATACATCACATCAAACGAACCATCCGTGTTTTGGTAGGAATTGTCTAAGGCGAAATGTAGCGTTGAGGTTTGGAAGGTTGTGTCTTTTACCGGTATGTAATCCGCATAAATTGCTTGGTAGGCTTTTAAATCCGTCCAGTATTGAAAGGGTGTGGTGTGACAAGTGTTTTCCGGGCAATTGAATTGCACCGAGCCATATAAACCGATCGCGCCTTCTTTTGGCGGATTATTAATAAAGTCGTCGAAAGAAGAAAAATCATTGCCGAAGTAGGGACTAAGAAAAATTGTTTGACCATTTTTTTCTAATGTTTTCCATTTTTTCTTTGTATTGAAAACCATGTCGTCGAGGATTTTATTGCGAATCGGTTTGCGTTCATAGTCTAGCCAAAAAGAACTTTTGCGCAATCCGGCTTCAAGAACTGACGCACCATCGAGTTGGTAATTGGTATTTAATGTTAGCTCTTTGCCAATTTTATAAGCGCTGTATGGAACACGTAAATGAGCGAGTCCGTCGTTAACGGTTATTCTATTGTTACTGAAAACGTAGGGAATACCATTAACGGTTTCAAAGGGGCCGAAATTAGATTTATTATTGGCAAAGTCGGTAGAGTAGTTTCGCACTTTTGCAAAATTGATAAAGAAAATTAACCCACAGACGAGTAAGGTAATAATACTAGCGTTGAAAATAATGAATCTTTTTTTCATGGTGTTACGATTGTTTCGCCATTATCAGTATCTTTTATTTTCCCTTTTGGCATTAATGTTTTTAAGTGTTTCAGGTCTGATTTCTTTAATTCACCCAAAGCGACCAGCGAGAATAGATATAAGCCGACAAGCGCCACATATATAATGGGCATAAACAACGGTCGAACATTAATCAGGTAGGTTGGTATTACCACAATGATTGTACCGACCATGCCTTTTGTGAGGGTGGAAAGGGGAAAAGATAAACGAAAACGTTTGATCATGTAGCCACCCATGATGGTTGTTCCGATGGCGGCGGTGATGATTGTGGCAAGAGCCGCTCCTTCAAGACCGAAGCGTGGGATGAGAATTGAACCGAGTAAAATATCAAAAGCTAACATCGACCATGAAATGATTAATGGTACGCGTGCTTTGTTGGCACCGGCGGCAATGGTGGAAAGAAGATAAAAAGCGGAAAGTAAACCAAGTGCGATCATGAGTAATGTAAGCGGTTGCGAGGCCGGTTCATAAACTTGTGAATAGAAGAGGTGCACTAAACTTTTACTGGTTGCGGCGGCAAGTACAGTGACGGGTAATAACAGTAAATAAAGGTAACGGAAAATTTCGCGAATAAAGTCGCGCGCTAAATCCTCATTTTCCTTCATGAGACGAGCGATGCTTGGGAGGAAAATGAATCCGAGCGCCTGCAAAATAAAATATGGAATGCGTGAAAGAGTGGACGCGGCGTTGTAATAACCGGCCAGCGTATCGTCATGCAAAAACTTTTTTACCAAGAAAAGATCTGTGCTCATCAGGATTTGTAAAGCAATTGATGTTCCCACCACCGCGCCGGCAAACGTAAGTAATTTTTTTAAAGGGAACGCTTGTTGAAAATGTTTTTTTGTTGCTTTGTAAACGAATGGCGCGCCTATGATTGATGCGATAGCGCCACCTACCGCAAAACCGCTTAGTGCGCCGTAAACGCGGAATGGCACGAGCAGGCCGACTGAGCCGGCGAGTTTAGCAAGCGAATATAGCAAAACAATCATTGCTTGAAGAGCAAAGGCGTGCAGGCCGTTAAAATAATTTGTAATGACAGAATAAACCGCGGTGAGGGGGTAAACAATGGCAGTGAAAGCGATGATTGGGGCAAGTGATGCGTCGCCCAAAATACCGGCAATCGATTTTGAAAAAAGGATGGTACTCAAAGAAAGAATGACGGCTAAACCCAGTTGTCCAAAAAGAGCAGATTTCAAAATTGCGCCACTGTTTGATTCATCTTGGGCAACTTCCCTTGAAACGGCGATTGGAATACCGAGCGTCATCAGCATGTTTAGGATCGTCATAAAAGACAGCACTATTCCGTAAACTCCGTATAATGAGGGGCCACCCAGTTTGCCGACTAGAATGTGGGTGATGTAACCAAGTCCCAGCAAAACTGCTTGCGCGGAGGCCAGGAGTAACGCGCCAGAAAGTTTGGAGGTGCGGTGAATTTTAATGGTGTTTTGGTGCATATTGGCGTGCAAAAAATATTATTGTTTGGTTGGTCCAACCGCGATGAGGTCTAGAACCAAGGGACCTTTTTTTATGTTTAAACTTAGATCAACAAAACCCTTCTTATTGTAACTTAATGTATTGGCGGGAATAATGATCGCTTCGTCGGTATATTTTTTAGTTTCTTTTGTTTCGATGTTGGCCAGTTCATTGCCGTTATATTTTATAACAGCACTTGCGCCATTGTTATACAGGCGAATAAGTAATTTTAATGGAAGGTTGATTTTTTCAGAACCCGTTGGATCCCAAAGGGGCTTAACATATGTACCAATGTTTAAGTGAATTGTGCCGTCGTTGCTTTGAATTTCACGCAAGGTGCGGTCGTTGCGATAGATGGGGTCAGAAAGGCGCGTGGCGGTAATGGAAATTGCGGAATACGCTTGAGTATCTTCGGTGTCGCCAAGTTCGTTGGCGATGGTTGCCGGCTGAAGAAGAAAATCCGCTTCCGAATCCTTGGGTTCGTTTGGTGCGGGTACTTGAAATGAATAGATGGTAGTTTCGGCGTTGGTGAACGTAGAAGTTAAATATGGGTTGTATTTAAAAGTTTCCGCCGATGCGTCGGCCGAAGTACCGATTAACTTAATATTTTGGGACACTAGCAAGTTGGCAATGATTGGGTTGTTGCCAAGCATAAAGATTTTTTCATAATCTAAACCTGTATCGTAAAGTTTTTTTCGTAACAAAGACTGGTTTGATTCTTGACCGATGACGCCGAAATCTCCGCCAATGCGCGTGATCATGTTAAAAGGCGAAAGAATGCCCCATGTTAAACGACGCCTGTTCCAGTCGTCGATAAGGAAATTTTCTTTTTTATCGGTGGCTGTCTGTTTAAGGAAAGCAAGCATGTCGAGAGTGTCTTTGGTAAGACTGGCGTTAACACGCGTGGAGTGATTTGTTGCTATTAATTGTTGAGAAATGGAGTTTGCTTGGGTGGCAATGGCGATTGCGACGGCGATAATAATGAATGATGGTGGGCCAGCTTTTTTTGTTTTGAGCGTTAATATTTCTGTTAAGAATAATCCAGCGAAGATAGAAAGCGGTAAACAGGCATAGAAGAGTGTTCTTGCGGATGGAATATCTATAAAAAGATTAGATCCTTGTCCGACAAAAAGAAAAATTAGACAGATGGTTGCAAGCAGGATTCGTTGAATACTTCTTTTTTCTTTAATAACGAAGTAGGTCATCAATAAGCCGGTTAAGCCTAAAAGAAAAAAGGTGACGCCAAAGGTCGAGGGGTAATCCATCAAGGAAATAGTGAAAGGCTTTAAGTGCGGGTGAAGATTAAATATGGCGGATAATTTTTTTGTTAACGGTGAAAAGAAAATTATAATAATAGTAACTATTAATGTAGCGACGGTAAGGAGAGAAAAAATTCTTTTATTCGTTTTAATTAGGGCGCCTATGCGCGCGTGTAAAATCAATAAAAGGGTGATGATTAATCCCAGTGCGACGAATGCAGTTAAGAAAGCGGTAAACTGGTGCACCAGTGGAAGCAGTAAAAGACAAAACAGCGCGACTGAAACTGAAATAATAACGGCGGTTTTTTGATGGCTTGATTGCCACTTATCGATTGCAAAAATTAGAAGATAAATCGCTAAAAACAATAAAATTTCTCCAATAAGGTTTTGGTAGTGGTAGCCGGGATAAAAAACGTAACGTAAAAAACGAATATTTGTAGACGCAAAAAAGAAGACCAAAAGTTGGGCAATATTATTTGTGCTAATTAGTGTGGTAAGCGCGACTCCCAGAGTTGCGAGGATAATGCCCGTCCAAAAAGAAAACCAAGCTGGAGAAGAAAATTGATTTCCACCCGTTTTAATTACAACCGCCGTAAGTGTGTGAAGACCGGGAGTGATAAAGTCGGATGGATCGCGGTTGAGTGCGAGCGATTGTTGGTAGTTTGGAAGGCGATTATTTTGGAGAATATCGTTTGCCCAATAGATGGCTTTTTGGATGTCTCCCGTTGGTAATTGTCGATGTACCGTAAATAGAGGGAGTGTTAGAAAAGCGATAATGAGAATGTAGACAAAAACAAAACTTTTTGGGGGCCATGAAATGTTTTTAATTGTAAAAAAAGCATGTTTTCTCAAGCGGGGGGTTGATAAGCAAACAATAGTGGGTATAAACGCGATTACATATATGAGGACATTTGAAAGACCAATGTGAATTAGACTTGTTGTGTAGGAATAAAAAATTGTCCAAGCGATTCCAAGAGAACCGGCAACACCAAGAAAGCCCACGATTGGCGTTCGTTTGTGTGATAAAACGGCCGCTAAAGGTATGCCGGGAATAAAGGCTATTACTAATAGTGAGAGGATAGTCATCATAGTGTTAGCTCTTCGATTAGAGAGCTAAATTTAGCGCCAACGACGTCCCATGTCCACTGTTTCCAATTGTCTTTTGTATTATCTCTAAAAATAGTCTTTGCTTCGTCGGTGAGCCCATATTTAATATTGTTGACTAATGTTATTGGATTATTGGGGTCGTAGAGAGCCCAATTGTGTAGTGATTCGGGGATAAGTAAGTTGCGAATACCTACATTTCCGGTAACAATCGGTGTACCATTTTTTAATGCCTGAAGTGTTCGAGATGATGATTTTGCTTGATTGGTGATTGAGTTATCCACCGGGTCGACAAGCAAATTCGCTTGGCGCGTAAAACAGTCTGCCAGATTATTGTCAAATCTACCGAAGAAGTGTATTCGGTTGTTGTTGCTAAGAAGTTTTGCTCGCGCTCTGATAATATCGGCATCAATGCCGTCACCGGCCAGAATTAAATGTAATTTTAGATTTTGGGTGGAAATTTCATTCCAAATATTTAATATTTGATCTATTCGATGGCCGGATGAAATAGAAAGACTGCCAAGATATAAAATTATCTGTGAGTTTGAATCAAGGTCAAAATAGCGACGCAAATCCAAGAAATCGGTTGAGGTTTCGTTTGAAATGGCAGTGGGAATAAACTCAACCGGTTTATTGGGACAAATTTGCTTGTATTTTGCAACGAGAAAAGGGGAACATGCCGTGATTAGTTGACTTTTTTTTGAGGCGTGTTTATCAATTGATCCAAGAATAACTTTTTCCAAATAATTTGTTCGCGAGGAGTATTTTTCTTCATCATCAGAATCAAGAATGAATGGAACAGGTATTTTTTTAATGGCCGAGTAATTTTGGGGATGTGGCTTCACTAAAACCACGACATCAGTTTCCTGCTCATTTAAGGCTAAGCGGAGACCGTTTTTTGCAGATACATAGCGTGAAATAAGCTGAAAAAAGTATGGCTTTTTGGAATCGATGCGAAAAGTGGGCCCCGCAATTTTCGTCGGAATTGATTGGTTTTCAGAAATATCCGTGGTTTTACCAAGAGTAATTAAGTTTACGTCATGGCCTCTTTTTTGTAGTTCGGTTGCGAGTGGTATGGTGCGACCGATAATTGTGGAGCTATTTAATGGCAGTGTTGCCAGAAAAGTTACTCGTATTTGTTTTGAACACATGGCAATTGGATTAAGTCTACATTTAATAGAACAATTGCGTAAGACAAACGAAAAAAACCAAGGATTTGATCCTTGGTTGGTTAGACTTTTTGTCGGTATTACTGTGTCGCCATAAAGCTGGCGATGACGAAAAAGATACCGATTAAACTGAAAACAATTCCGCCGACTAAAGTAAGGCAGGGAAAAAACGCATCCTCAAGTCGGATAAGGCCATGGGGGATTATCTTGACAACGATCATGATTAATCCGCCGATACTAGCAATGACTCCAATCAACAAAAGAAGTATTCCAAGGAAGAACATGTCTAATTTGATCCTTTTTGGTGGTGTTTTCTAAAAATGAGCACGGTAAACATGCCAGGAGTTTTCTAATATGTCAATCTTTTTTCGCTCTTTTGCTGGAGAGAAGTTTAGTTTATTTAGGAGTTTGAGAAATTTTACTTAATTTCGTAGACGATACTTACGTCAGCTGTGATGTCTTGCGTCCCAACTGGTACTTCCGGTGCTTTGGCCAGATCGGCTTCTCCTGCTCCTAGCATGGCATTGTTGCGGTAAAGCGGTGTGGGTGAGTTTTCGGAGCTGGAACTGGTAAATGATTTTATTTTTCCTAAACTGACACCGAGAGATTTAGCCAGCTCTTTTGCTTTCACTTGCGCGTTTTCGATTGCTTCTTTTTGTGCGTCAATTTGCAGTTGGTCGGGATTATCAATTGTGAATTGGATATTGCCAGCCTGATTTACGCCTTCAAGAGTACTCTTTGCCAACACTTCACCGATTTTTGAAAGATCGCGAATTTTAACTTCGATATTTTCACTGGCCTCAAAGCCAAGTAGTGTTTGCTTACCATTACTCCAATCATAAACCGGATTAATGGAAAGGTTAGTGGTATTGATATCACCGTCTTTAATGCCTTGTTGTTTCACTGCCGTTAATACCGCATTAAAGCGCTGAGTTAAAAGATTCATGGCAGTGACGGCGGTAACTTGTTTTCCGGTGGTGACGCCAAGTGTGATATGGGCGATGTTCGGTTTTGTTTTTACGATTCCGTGTCCTTGCACTGAAATTTCACGGTTTGCTTCGGTCTCTTTTTGGATGCGTTGCGGTTGTGAGGTGACGTATTGTCCGCCGATATATAGGAGGCCACCGATTATTACTGTTATAAAGATATGTTTTTCATTCATGAGTTTAGTTTGTTAATTATTTGTTGTCATTATATCATGTTTGTGGAGGGCTCGTTAAAAAAGAAAATACGAGGTTGGTTTAAATAACTTTTGAATAATTGTTCAGAGCATGATCTTTATTGTACATTCATCAATCGTCAATCATTATTCATAAATCATTCTCCATGTTCACTGAAGGAGTCCTGGATTCAGCGCGTCAATTTATTAACACCCCGATGGGGTGGAATTATACGTCTAACGAAACACGTGCAATTGACCCGTTTTTTACAAACCGTGATCGTCGTGTGTTTTTCATGCACACATTGCCGGCATCTGTCGGAACAACCCTTCTTGCCATGTTCTCGCGGATCAAAAATCCACGCGGTGTTCGCGGTGTTTTCGTAGATGCGTTTTTGCCGCAATTTTTGGCAACGCAATTAGCCGAGGTGGAGAAAAATTTCGGTGGTGATGAAGCAAAATTTATTCGCGATCGAAAAATCGGTACATTGGATTCGTTTGTAAATTATTCGGAAGAAGCAAGAAATTTGTTTGAAGATTTTTTAAAGCGTGGCGCACTGGATCCAGAATATCTGAAAGTGTTGGCACAAAGTAATAAGGCGCAAAAATTCTTGAGCGTTTGGTTAAGTGAAAAATACGGTCACAATTCCATTGCCCGAGTAGGTTCGGTTTGGCTCTGCTGTGAAAAAATTTCTATTTTGGCGATCAAGACAATGGAATGGAGTCGTCCCGGTGCTGGGTATATCGAGCTATCTACTCGCTATGTAGATATGTCATCGGCCGGTTGTTATCCTGTTGAAAACGAGCTTAAAGAAGGGTGGAAAGTGGATCCGGATATTGTTATTTCAGCGCGCAATGACGCTTTTGCAACCTATGATGCCTTGGCCGGTGCCAATTTCGATGGTCCATTTCCGAATTTCTTGCGGGAGAAATTTGGGGCTTCTTTTTCCTCTGTTCCAAAAGATTTGGAAATGGGCGTGATTGGTGAAACATGCGATGTGCTTGGAAATTTACTCCCTTCGTCTTCACTAAGTTCTGTCGGCATGTGTTTGAGTGGGGAGGCGTTTGCTGAAGTGTTATCACATTTATTACTGGATGCAACGCCCGAAAATATTGTTTTGGTTGAAGCTATCCTTAAGGAAACGGACCAAATTGGTGTGCGTGAATTTGCCAAACACTTCGAGCCAACCAAGTGGAAAGAAACACATTGGCAATATTTGGACACACAGAAGTTTTTGGATTTTGCACAAGAAGAGCGCACACAAGCAAAACCGTTAGTGGGATATAATCGGTTTGCTGTTGAAACATCATTAATGGCATCTTTGCAATTGCGTGACGGTGTGAAGGCAAGTGGTGATTTTGCTACTGTTTTTGCAAACGCGGGGATGGGTACAACTCGTTCGGCCTTCGACAAATTACCCGCCGAATTTGAAGCGTTTACAATGGCGATGCGCGGGATGATGACTTTTCGCGGGTGGCGCGATTTGCACAGAATGGGATTCTGCACGCACTTGAGAACTTTTGTAACAACCGATCTTGGTTATTACAAATATGACAAAGTTGATTACGCACCACTGAAGAAAGCCTTTTTGGCTTCGGCCAAAGATGGAGTTTGGCTGGAACATGAAATGAAACGCAAGGGTGTGCCGGCAATTGTGCGTCAGTATCCGTTGGCTTTGGGTTGGAATATCGGGTTTTCTGTCGGAGCCAATTTGCGCCAATGGGAGTTCTGTAATTGGCAACGTTCCAAATACAGCGTGAACCACGAAGTGCGACAAGCATTCTTGTCGGCAGAAAATTATTTACGCGAACTTTTGCCGTGGTGGAAGGATGTTTCGAGGGCAGATGTGGTGCCTGCTTATATATTTGCTAGAGGTGGAACAGCTGTACCTTTGGTGAAGGAATAGTGTTTGGAAAATTTTCAATTTCCAAAATCCAATTTTCAAATAATGTTCAATTACCAATTATCAAAACGGCATCAACGTTTTTGAACATTGAGTATTGATAATTATTTGAAAATTGCAAAATTGATCATTGGAAATTAGTCTTCAGTTTTTGCCAATGACTTTAAATTGATATATATTGTTTTTATGGAAAAGAACTTAACATATGAGCTTCAACAGATGGGCTTAGAAAAAAATGAGGCCGTCATTTATATGGCCTCGTTGGAACTTGGGCCATCTCCCGTCCAACGTATCGCGCAACGAGGAAAAGTCCCGCGCGCTACAACTTATTTAATATTGGAAGAACTGAAAAAGAAAGGTTTGGTGGCCACACACGAACATGGCAAGAAAACATATTTTACCGCTCAACACCCATCACAGTTGGAAGGTTTGTTAAAGAAACAAGAAAATGAACTTGAAATTCGTAAGAAGACAATCGAAACGCTTATACCGGAATTGGAACAACGAGGGCAATTTGCGGAATCAAAACGACCGCGTGTGCGCTATTACGAAGGCAAAGAATCGTTTGGTTCATTTAGAAGGGATTTGTTAAGCAAAAGAAAAGATCAGAAATTGGTACGTGGAATTGTTGATCATGATAAGATTTCCGCTTTCGTTGGAAATTACAGCGAGTTTGTGAAAAAGCGAACGGATGAGGGTGTTGCCAGTCGCAGTATTTATGTTTCCACTGTTGCCACTTTTCCGGAAAATGATCCAGCAAATAAAAAAGAATCGAGAAAAATTAATGGAACAAAGTACCCTTTTCCGGCCGATGTGAGTATCATCGGAAATTGCGTCGGCTTAATGCCATATGGTGAACCTTTTCGCGCGGTAATTATCGAAGATAAGGATGTTGCGGATGCGTTAAGCTCGATTTTTGAGTTGGCTTGGAAAGGCGCGGAAGCAGAAAAAGGGAAGTAATATCTTCTGGTGTCATAATTTATTAAATATAGAGCACCATCCCCGCGACGGCGGGGATCCACGGGTTTAATAAAAAAATCTCAATTGGACTACCGTATGTGCGGGAGTGGACGGTTTTATGGTCTTTTTACAAAACGAGAAAATTGGCAAATAAAAGCCAATAAATAGTAACAATTTGGTGCGCCCTACATATTTTAATCCATCAAACCGCCACAGGTATTGACAAAATAAACAGTAGGAGTATAATATCAAACATCACGAATTGCCCCGATCCTTGAAAGGAGGTGAGTATGGGTGGCTAACCCTTCTCGTGCGTTTCGACGCATGGTGAGGGGGTTCTGCCCCTCGCCATCTTGATAAGGCAAAAGGCATTCGGAGATGATGTTCCGTTTTTCAACTTCGTTTCGTTTTTGTTTCTGGTCTCTGCTCCCTTGGACGACTTCATGGGAGAAGTAGAGATACAGAAAAAGGAGGTGTGCCTTGAGTTCGGACTTGAGTTTTTTGGGTCTCGGTTCTCACATTTATTGCTTGAGCTCGTTCGACGCCGCGGCCACCGGTTGATCCCGAATTTTCTGATCAACCGCGCCTCGATCCCACACATTCCTACGTGTGTGGGCGTAACCATCGTTCGTTCCGACCCATAGGCCGGAACGGACAAACATCGGCGGAACTCCGCCGGTGCTACAAGAAGGCGCGCCCGCCAACGTCGACTCCGTCCCACTTTTTTTTGGGGACGAATGGAGAAGACGGCGTATCATCGGGTAGCGCCAGTCAGTGGCTGTCGCAGGCCAACATCGGGCCATTTGGCACGCCAAGCTGACTTGGTGGGGAGCGACCTCTCCATTTTACAAGTCAGCCTCGCTGCATCGCCCAGAAGCGGAGTCAGGTTGGGGTAACAAACGCACCCAACCACCGATTACCGCACGGCCTCGCGACGGTCAATTCAGCCCAGGTGGTCTAAGAGATAGTTGCCTCAAGCAACTTCTCGAAGATCACCTGGGTTTACTTTTTTTTATAGCGTATTCTTCCTCCACTCTTGCCCCTTCGATGGTGCTTATGCACCACTCAGGGTAAACCAAGTGGTTGTTTTTATTTTAAGAGTTACTCCTAAAGTCGCGACTTTAGGAGTAACTCTTAAAGTGCCTGAAATCTAATACTGACACATTGCATAACTAATAAATCTCTTTAAAAAGAGGCTTCCAAAAGCACAAAAACCAATAAACAGACGACATAACTGTCACAAAACTTGACAAAAAAAGAAGGTGGGATTACAATACGCAGTACTGAATCGAAGTCTCCGTTATGAGTTTGATCGCTCAATTCACTCGCCTCAAATAAATCAATTACACCGAAGCTGATTGATATAATTACGAGGAATAACCTAATAATTACGTTTAGTAGGAAGAAGGCACGGCCACTTTTTGCGAACTATTCTTTTGTTCGCCTGCCGTTATTGCCACTTTCAAATGACGTAATTATGGGTTTTGAGTGATGATGGGTTCTGTTTCGTCAGACCTTTTGACAATTTTCCCTAGAGAGTTTTTGTCGCCCATGAACCACCTACGAGGTGGAGCAAGGGTGCTCCACCTCGTAGGTGGTAGGTCTAATAATTTTCTAGGGAAGGCGTGAATCGTTTCGCGCTTGGATAATGTTTCCCTCCTTCGTTGGATCAAATCAGTGATGTAGCGAAAGAGGGGGACAAAAGTGGACTGATTCCATTAGCAACATCGGCAGTGCCGAGACCAGATAATGCAACCCAAGATCGCTGGGTGAGCTGAAAGGTTGTTGCTAACAAAATCAGCAAACAAGTTTCTTGTTTGACGATCGCCACT
>CAIZMI010000023.1 GCA_903934015.1 uncultured bacterium | reverse complement strand
TGATTATGTATTTATGATTATTAAAGAATTTGAAGAAAAAAACTTTATGAAATATCCGATTCCAAATTTTAAATATTTAAACGAAACGGAGAAGCAGACACAATTAAGTTGACAGTCCCAGTAATCGTTACTGATTCCTGGTCACGGCCAGGAATGACACGACGTTGTTACGTGGGACAAGTCGTATAGACATAACACACTAATGTCATTTTGTTTCCTGTGGTATTCCACGGTTGCTTGTGGTCCCTATTCGCTCGTTCCGTCGTTCGGCAGAGGAGCTTTTGGTGTGTTATTGGTTTTACCAACAAATCGGCGTTTGAAAATATAGGCACCCTTTTCGTAGTAAACTTGCTCAAACTCATGATCGGTTAATAGAACTTTTATTTCATGTTTCATTGTGCCCTGAGAAAAAGGCCAGGAGTAAGCAAATGGGCTAACGACCAGCCACTTTGTCATTTCGTTCATGTCCGGGTAATTTTGAAGGTTTTTTCTGTTTCCCAGGTGAGCAGTAAAACCACTGGATACCGAGACCATGTCGTCTTGAGGAATAAGTTCCGCAACTTTTTTCATTACATTCTCGTGTCCTGCAATTAGTTCGGTAGGCATAATATGTTTTTCGTGACTGAAAAAAAGAGGAGCTTTTTTGTCACTCCAGGCATTAATTTGAACGCTGTAGATAAGTAGGCCACCGAGAATGATTAGTAGGCCGTGTGAAAAATATTTTCCTAAAAAGAGAAGTTGTTTTTTTCTTTTTTCGTCTTTTGTGAAAACGCTCAGAGAAAATAAAAATGAAATGATTTTGCGAAGATTTGAGGCGCCATAAATTGCGCCAATGGCCAGAAGGGGAACAATGTTTGCATTAGAATGATTGTTAATGACCCAGCGATAAGAGTCGGCGCTGGTAAAGCGAGAGTAGAAAATCGTTAAACTCGAGATATAAGTAAAAGGAGAAAATGCAGAGAGAAAACTAAACGAAGAAAAAAGTGTTTTTACCGTTTTGAGTTTAACATCCGTGTCGAACATGTTCTGGAATATGGCTTTGGGGTAAACAAAGAACCCTCTCACGATACTGTAAGGGTCTTTGTTTCCGTCTTCTAGGTAAGTTAAGGCGGCGTGGTCTTTTGTCCAAACAGGCATGATGCCGTACGCGATTATGCAAAAAGAGACAAAAGAGATAATCATCACAAGCAGGCCTGTTTTCCAGTTGTCCGAAATAGTCTTATTGATTTCTTTCATATTAAAACGGGCAATGCTTTTTTCGAGGGGGGTAATGGTTTCCGAACGATATCTGTCGCGCCATTTACGTTTGCCGTATTCGATGAGAAATAATCCAATATTACGAAGGAGGAAATAACCACCAATCATGAAAAAGATTGGTGGAGCATCTTCGCGGGTGATTAGTCCAAGAATTAGGGCTGTCCAAAATATTCCTTTCTTGTTGAAATGAAAACCGTAGAAAAACCAGATGATAAGAGCGCCCGTTAAGACGCTGGGATGAAAATCAAAATTTAACGCGTATTGGCTTCCAATGAATGCCAAGTAAGCATAAAGTATGGCCAGCGATAATATGTAGTTTTTTACAATTAGCCGGGCAATCTTGTAGAGTGGCCATCCCGCCAATGTTACGGCAAGGGCTTGAACAACAAGAATTAAGCGTGCGTCCGGAATGATTCGGTAAAATGGCGCCATTAGGGTAATAATGAAATGCGCGTGATCTCCCCACATCACCATGTTTTTGAAAGTATTGAACGGTAGCCTGAAATGACTGAGGTTAAATAGTGCCTGAGTGTAACCACCCAGGTCCATACCTGTTTCAAAAAAGCGGTAGTTAAGAAAGGCAAGTTTAATGTAAAGATATGAAAAAATGGCGATTAGGATAAACGCGAAAACATCAAAAAAATAATTTCGTTTTTCTTTTATTGATTGAAAAGAAATCATTTATTGTCTGGCCACTCTACATTGCGTGAGTCATAAACCGGTTCAACACTAAAATGTGATAAATTCGGACAATAATCCGCTTGTCGGGGTTTGTCGTCAGGCATCCTATATTTTACCAACCAACGGACGTCCTTCTTCTGTGTTGCGATACTAATGTTTTTATTGCCATTAGCCAAAAATATTAGTCGGTTTCGAATATGAATGTTGTTTGAAAATACATCACTTTTATCCGCGATACAAGCCAGGAGCGGATTAATGCTTACAAACGCGGAGGCACTATCGTAACGGCTATTGCTAATAGAAAAATTATCGGTGCTACCGCCGGTGACATTGAATTCAAAAATAATGTTTTTAAAATTAAAAATTGATAGACTTAAAGCAAGAGCGATGGCAAAGATATAGCCCGCTTGATTCATTTTGTATCTATCAAAATGTAAACCAAGCGCTATTCCGCTTAGTGTCCAAAAGAAAAGGGAAGTAATTATGAAATATCGAATGGCGTAATATTCAATCATGTATGTTAGCACCACAATATGTATTGCTAATCCCAATATCCAAGCTAGAATTAGCCAGCGTTTTTTGCTTAATAAAATACCGCTAATAATAATGGGGATTAAAATGGAGGTTGTGGTTACGTCAAAATTGGGGGAAAAAGGTTGCGCTGTGTAACTGGTAATATAAATTGAACCTGATATGAACTTTGGTGCCAGTATTGGCAGGTCAGAAAGTCGCGCTGAAAAATTGCGAGCATTTTTTTCAATATTGCCTTGGTCATTTTTATACAAAACCAAATTTGCATATTGCATGCCAAATGCCGCCCAGAAACCGATAGATGCGAGCAAGATACTAGTTGCTAATTTTGAAAGATAGTGAACGGAGAAATTTTTTATTAAAGCAGAAACGATAAATGGAATAACGGCAACGGCCAGTCCGGCGATGGTGGCTAAAAACAAAATATGTGTATTGGCGCCTACCCCGGCGGCAATGCCTACTAATAGCGGAGACCACTTGCGGTCTTTTTTGTATAAATAGATGGTTAAAACCGCAAACAATGGAAGCAGGCTAATGGCCCAAGATAGTCTTTGTTGGGTAAAATAGATTGGGGAAAACGATACTGCCACAAGTCCTAAGAGACCGCTTATTTCACCGAAGAGGCGTTTAAGGACAAAATAGCTTAGCCAAAAAAACAGAATTGATGCGATTAGGGTGAGGAGGCGTAATGAAAAAGCACTGTATCCGAAGGTGTATACGAGGGGCATGCGGGCATAATCAACCCAAGCACCTATGTATGATCTTTCTCCCATAAGGGGCGGCTTTTTGTGGTTTTGTAATTCGATAATATTTTGACCCTCGCTACCCTCATCGCCAAGTAATCCGGGTACTTGTCCAAGTTGAAATGTGCTTGAAATTAAGAATAATAAAAATATGATTGCAACAACGATCTTTTTAAACGTTATTGCGTTTGTGATTTTGCCAAGGAGATAGGGTATTTGGGCCGGCGTCATGGTGTTTGGGTTGTTGGAGTTGGTGCGGTGTAGCTACTATTTGGGGTAACGATGTAATTATCAAGTTCTGGACACAGCTCATCCTTTCGGCGCAATGTTTTATCAGTAACATCCGGTCCACTGCGGTAGCCGATAACCCACGGAGCTTTTTTGATTGTTTGTACGGCGCCAATTTTTTTATTGTTGTAATGAAAAAATAAAAGGCGATTGAGTATTTTTGGTTCCGGTGCGTATACGGTAGCCTTTGTTTTTATGACGCAATTGATCAGCGGTTCTATGCCCGAAAAATGTCCTGCCGTATCCCAAGATGCACCGGAATCCGGAAAAAATTTGGCCGTACCGGCCGTTGCAGTATATGGGCGGTAAACAAAAATGAATGTCCAGGTGGAAAAAACTATTGCGATGACAATGGGCAGGATAGCAATAATAATTTTATTTTTTGTAATTATAAGTAGTAGTTTTCCTAAGCCAAGACCGGCCAATCCCCAGAAACAAATTGTCGCAATATGTAAATAGCGACTGCGAAAATAATTAGCGATAAATGTGGTGATGATTATTGTGATTAATATTCCTCCCAACCAAAGCCAGGTTTTTCTTCGTGCCGGTTTTAGTATGAGAGCAAGGATTGCGAGCGTAAAAATAAAGACCAAAATTATCCGTGTCCAGTTTTCGGAAAATTCTCCGATATATTCACCGATATTTGCGGATCCTGAAAAATAGTAAAGCAAAGTTAAAAAAAGGTCCTTTACGCGTGCGCCGATATTAAAGAAGGATCCAACCCGAGAACTTTCTACTCGAAACGTAGAAAGAATATTTAATTGCATGCCAAAACCGGCAAAAAAACCGACTAATGCCGGCCACCAAGACAAGAATTCTTTAAACTTTCTTCTTTGTGAAACAATATAAATGAATACTATTCCGCTAAGTGGGGCAATAAAAACCATGTGTGTTGCCACACCAAGACCAGCTACCAGGCCGGAAAATAATGACTTGTATCGTGAGTTACCGGTTAGAAAAAAAAGTAAAAGAAAAAATAGCAAAGGAAGGAAAAAGATGGGCCAGCTTATTCTTTGCGATAGGGTGTATTGAGGCGAGAAAAATAAAAAAACCATTGTAAATAGCGCAAGGTAATCGCTAAAAAGTCTCTTGAGAACAATCCAGGCAAGCCAAAAAGTGACTATGGAGGCCACAACTAATGGTATGCGCATTGCCAATGCGGTAGGCCCCAACCATTGAACGAAGGGTAATCTAGTGTAATCACTCCAATAGCTGACATAAGATTCACGTCCAAAAACAAAAGGTTTGTCGTTTTTGAGGTGGTCTATGACACTTAAGCCTTCATATCCTTCATCACCAACCAGGGCGGGAAAGCTTCCAAGGTTATATGTGCTAACAAAAAGAAAAATAATAAATATAACCACAATTGTTAGGAAAGTGGGTAAGTTCTTGTTTTTTAAAAGAGCTTTTATTTGTGTGTCGTGTAGAGAAAGCATCTTGTACTGCTTAATGATACCGTATTGGAAGGTTGATTCAAGACCGGCGACGAAAGTATTTTCTGGTCAATGAAGCAAGGATAAAAACAATTAGTATTGCCCAAGCAGTAAGACTAATTTTGATTGCGTTGATCGTATTGGTGGGGGTGTATTTGAATGTCACTGTGTGTTCACCGGCCGGCACCAGAACACCGCGGAATATCCAATCTGTCGGGTAGATACGAGTTTCTTGGCCATCAATATAGGCATGCCAATCCTCAAAAAACATATCACGCAAAATCACGAATCCTTCACCCCTGTTTGTTGTTTTTAAAATGACTTCGTTTGGTTGATACGAAGTGATAATTACATCGCCATCACTCAACTTTTTTCCAATTAAGAGCGTGTCGTCTTCGACTGGTACCGCATCATTGGGTTTTTGCGCATCGAATAATACCGCGCGCGCTCCGTCCGGGGAGGTCACAGATTGCGCATTGGTTACAAATTCTGCTCTTGGTGCAACCTCAAGATTTTTGAAAAGACGTACTGTTTGGCCTTCAGTTTGATATTCCTGAAGCATTTCTACTTCTTTTAGATCGCCTAGTGAGCGATTATTTTGATAGGAGCCAAGGAGGTACCCAACGCCTAGTCGATTAAGAAGCTCTCGTCGTTTTTCAAGAAAAGGATTAAATCCGTCCGCATTTTCATTTTGATCGCCAATCTCATACAAGTAGCGTTTAACTTCTTTCAATTGAAGGGCACCAAGCCATTGGGTGCTGGGAATGTTTTTGCTGGCGCCGATATGTGGCGATAGAATTTCCTGTGAAAGCTTGATGCGGTTGAAGTTGGAATACAGTGGGGTTAATGCAATGTCTGGCTCCGCAGTATCATCGAATGCAGGTGTTTCACATTTGTCTTGGACACAGAAACTTGCGTGACCTCCGGGCAAGTAATCAGTATTTAGATTATTCGGGTAACCAACGTATGAAATCCAGGGGCCTTCTTGTGCTTCTTGTTGTGAAATTGAAACAGAAAAATTGTGACCAAAAACATTATTAAAAGATTTTGGAAAGATTATCTCAAGCGGTTTTTGCGGGTTTAAGTTGGCGGTTGAAAAAAATATCTTCTGAAGTTCCTTGGTATTTTCGTCTTGAATATCTAGTGACATCTTGATGTTTTTTTCTTGCTTCTTGCTCCAGCGCAAATCCAGAGTAATGCCCCGTAGCTCAGAGTTTGTGCCGATAAATGATTGTTTTATGAAAATTCCTTGATCTATGCGTTTGAACTGGTGCAGTAGTTGGCGCGGTTCTCGTTCGAGCGACAAGTCACGTTGTGTAAAAAGACGTTCGCCCCACGCAGGTTGATTTTTCAGAATGGCTTCCGATTTTGCCTCTAGAAAAGGTTGGCTAAATGGGACACTGACATTTCTTGTTAAATTGGGGAGAAGAACTTCTACTGCCGCCAAAATGACAAAAATGTAAATTTGTTTTTCAGAAATTTTGCGACCAAAATAAATAATAAAAGGAATCGTGAGGAAGGGGATTAATGTGCGGAAATAATTTTGGAAAAGATTGGCCTTTACTTGCGAACGAATACTTATTGGAATATTTAACAGGCTGAAGTATGTAACCACCAAAATAATTACCATGCCCGCTACAAGCATGATTGTTCGCTTCTTTTTACTGGCCAAAACAAGTACTTCTGCGCCGTATGCACCCAAAACAGAAAAGGCAATAATTAAAAGGAGTAGCCAGCGCGCGGGGATCCCCAACGAATCAAGCCAGTGATTTTCCACTAAATAACGATATAGCGGGGATGATTCGCCTGTGATCATTAACAATGAAAGAATCGAAAGAAGAATTACAAAAACCAGCGAGCGTTTTGACATGCGTCGGATACTGAATATCCCGACCAGAATAATTGTTAAAACAACCAAGCCAAGCCACGAGCTGATTTCGGTTTCATTTTTCGCACCAATGTAGTTTTCGTGATAACCAAATGCGTGCGGAAAAATCCAGGAGCTAAGATGTGAGAAAGGCAAATTGAATTCGTAAAGTTCGCTTGGCAACATTGCGTCCGCACGGTCGGAGAATGGGACAATGGAAAGGGTTGGGAAAATTTGCATATACGCAAGCAAAATTGTGAGAACGGCCGCGGGAATCAAGGGGATTAATCGCCAGGAGGTGGTTTTGGGGGCGGTTATGAAATACGCGATTGCGTAAAGCGCTAGAGCGAAAGCTCCGATCATTGCCGCTTGTGGTTGGCCAAGCAAAACCTGCATCGCAATGGCGACGCTTAGACCGAGTAATGATTTGTACGATTTATTTTTCAGCCAGTTTCCAAGCAACCATAAACAAATTGGAGTCCAAGCGAGTGGCAGGAGAACGTTGGTGAGATAATAGCGTCCGACAAAAAAACCGGTACCGGCAAATATAAAAGCGCCAAACCCAGCCGATTGTTTTTGAAAATTTTCATGTCTTAAAAGTAGGTACATTCCCACGGTGGCTAGAATAGTGTGTAAGAACAGGGAAATGTTTAAAGTAATTACGCCGGGTAAAAATTCTCGGAGCAGAAAATGAAGCGGGTAGAAGAAGCCGAGATGTGAGATTGCGATGAGAGGATAACCCATTTGCAACTCCGGTGCCCAAAGTGGTAAGTGGCCCGCGCGCTGATAATGCGCAAACATATCTTCAATCGGCGCGGTGATAAAAGTCATGTCGAAGTCGTAAAAAAGCCGTCCCCGTATCCAGACAAAGAAAAATGGAATCAGCGCAAAAAACAGGGAAATGAGAATTTCCTTATTTTCACTTAAGAATTTTTTAAGTTTGGGCCTGAACAGCAAATCGATTAATAACATCTTTTTGTAATGTTACCAATGTTTTTAATTGTCGCCCACTTGACAAAAAACCTGATTTGTGTATAATTTAGCGGTGTTTTTTAGGGGATGTTCTATGCACAAGGAAGGAAAAATCGAGATGATGAAGAAGATGAAGAAGAAGAGAAGCAAAGTTCGTTGTGGTGGTCGCGCGCGCAAGATGGTTTTTCAGGCCTTGGAATCGCGGTATCTCTTGGCTGGCGAAGTCGGAGACGTCAGTGGCATGAGCGCGGATAAATTCGATCTCGCTGAAGACCATTATGCCGTTTCCGGAAATGGTTACAAGCAGTTCGACGTGGTTTTGACCGCGGAAAGCAACGATGCTCGGACTGTCGCATCCGAAGAATTGCAAGGCGAATCGGGTCGCGGCGATGGCGAGTTGACGCGAGCCATTCTCCACGGGTTCATTTTCGGCATTAACTATGCCGTCTCGGCGGATGTTTTTTCCGGTGCCGTCGGGATGACTTCTAGCAGTGTTGTCGATGGAACGACAACGAATGCGAATGGAACCCAATTGTACTCGTCGGCGCAAGTCGCCGTGAGTGCGAAGTGGGCGTACGTTCGGTTGCAGTACGAAGTCCAGACTTCCATTACGGAAAGGACGGGGTGGGAAGGACAAGCCGGTGGGTACTTCGATGAGGATGCCAAATCTTACCAGACGTCACAGGTAGGAACGGTGTTTGCCTTCGGCTCCAACATTCAGATTGGTCTTGGTGGCGGGATTCGCTCCAATATGGTGACGCTGAATGCCGGCGGTGGCAACGTTAATTTGCCCGATGTTCCGTATGCTGACAAGACGGAAGCGTATACGTACATCAGTATTACCGCCCCGACATTTTCGGCGACTGTTGATGGCGTGTCCTCGGTTTGTTCGAATTCGGTCATCTATCCTGGCAATGACGACGTTTCGATGTTCGACAAAGAGGGGTTTGGATACTTCTCGGTCAATGCGTCGGGGCGCGATGGGATGAAAGTGCGTGCCGAAGCGTCGTCCACGCGGATGTTGGCATATCAGAATCAGGGCCTTGATCTGTTCCGCGAAAACTCGCTTCAGGCAGGGGCGGATTTTGTCCCGGCAGGCTCCCGCGTCTTGCGGACAGGAAGCCTGGGTGCCATCACTGTTGCCGGTGATGAGTATGACTTTGATACCGCGGATTTGCGGGGACGGACACCCTCTCCGCAAGAAGTCGATAAGCTGATGGAGCTGAACTACATCGGCGGTGACAGGGAACCGATCTGGCAGGCGGTTTATCCGTATGGGGCACTCCTCGATTCGATTTGGAGCTGATAGCGTCAATAAGGCAGTCGGGTAGAGGTCACCGCATTCCAAAAAGGAGTGCGGTTTTTTTTATCTTCTATCGGTGCTGTTATAAAAGTCGTCCCAGTAACCAGATAAAGAAAAAGGATACTATTATCACAAAAAATGTCATGATTAATACTTATTTTGACGCATAACGATTTTGAATCTTTAAAGCGCTATTTTTGTGTGATTTGGTTTAGTTTGTCTCGATGGACTGTATATATGATTACTCGGCTGTCGCCGTAAATTGTGTCATAAGTATGCAAACGTTCAAAAACGTCGGGGAATTGCGCGGTAATCTGCCAGTTTTCCGGGCGGTTTCTTTCCACGAGATATTTTATGTCATTGCTTCGTATCCAACTCAACTCCTGTTGTGCGATATTTTCTTCGCCTTTTGTTGAGAAAAACTTTCGTCTTTCGCGTGGTATGTATATTTGGATTGATTGTTCGTCGTTGGTGCGAAAAGCAATAATTCCATACTGGCTTCGCAAGTATTTCACGGCTTGGATCATTACACTAGTGTCTTGCGCGCGGTTATTGTATTTTTCTAAACGGCTCATTAGGGAATTGTGGCCATCGACATATAAGAAACCGGCCAGCAAACCGATTACCGATAAAGAAAATAAAACGGACAAACGATTATTGTTTTGTTTCCAGAAAAAATAAATTCCCGCAACCATAAACATCGCCATAAAAGGAATTATTGGCAGATAGTAGCGTGATTTTGGAATGATAAGCGTAATAAAAATTAATTGCGAAAAAATTACCAATAAAATAACGGATGTGTCAAAAGGTTTATTTTTGAATAGAAATGGCACACCGACACCGCAAAGAAACAAGGGCAACACCGCGGTAACCGCTCGCGCGGGGAGACTAATACTTAACACGAGGGTTAAGACAATCAAAAACGCGGGGACACCCAACAGTAAACCGGGCACAATTTTTTGCCTGGTAGATTTTCTGTCGCGCCATAATAGCAGAGCGCCCGCCAGAAGACCGCCGAGCAAACTATAAAGCGGGTAGCCGAATTGTTCCGAGTAGATCCATGTGTTCCAGAGAATATATTTCATCATGTCAAAATTTTGTGTCAAAACTTCTTTGGAATATACAAGTGACAGTCCTCCGTCATTATTGATGTCGGATATAGTTCTGATTCCTGCGTGGCCGGACCAAAAATAAGAAATTTGCGGAGAGACGCAAATTGCGATTGTAATGCCGATTAATAGTAGTGCTTTTTTCCAGTTTATTTTTTCTTTAATGAATAATGCCGGAAGAATAATCAGTATAAATAAAATTCCTTCATAACGAGTTAAAAAAGTTAGACCGAGAAAGATTGAGAGTAGAAGCTGGCGGTGCCAGTCAAGCGCGTAAAAATAAGTTAGGAGCGATACTGTGATCATAAACGCGAAAAGTGTGTTGGCCATGCCATTGGGCGCTTCCCAGATGAAGTCTTGATTCAATGTGAGTAGTAATCCGGTGCTGAGGGCGAGTGCCCATGGCAAACGAAAGTATTTGCCTACAAAAGAAATCAGAGTAACCGTCCCGGCTGCGGCAAAGATGCCTAACCATCTTGACCAAAGTAGCGGATCCGCGGTCATAAAGCCGGGTAAGGCAAGTAATGATAAGAATGGCCCCTTTCTAGGGTCTGCGGCAAAGAAGTCCTCAAAATTCAACAGGGCTTCTGTTTTTGAAAGATAGTTGAAGGCGTCACCGCCAAACACGCCTTCGATCAATTGAGTGAGAGGTGCATTTAAAAGAACGGCTAATAAAATTAACGCGAGGGGTGGCAAGGTATAAATGAGAATCGGTTTAATATTATTTTTAAATTTATACGTAAGGACGTAAAATAGCGGTAAAAAGAAAGCCGTAATAATTGCTGAAAGGTTTTGCGTAATTGATTTATTGCTTATTCGTCCCCATGCAATAATTGCTTTCCAGAGTGGAAGTTTTTCGTTGAGGCGAAAGGCGATGTCGCCATATGAATTGTTTCCGTTGACGATCATATTACCTTTTTCATATCTTCTTGAATCCGGCTGATAATGGATTAGAATTGCCGAACCCAAGGTGGTTTCGGGATCAGTTTTAACGACCAATGAGTGTGGTCCCGGGGGGAGAGGAGAATTAAAATTTAATCTTACCCATTGTTGTTTTGGCGATATTTGTATCACTTTGCGACTGAGCTCTGATTGTTCATTTTCGCTTAAAATTATCAGAGCATTATTTTTTTGACGCGCCACTGATTAATAAATCGATAGAATAGGTAGTAAAGTCACTGTTTATTAATTGACCCGCCGTTGACGATCCGAAAACGCGCCGAATATATTTGGGGTCGGAATGGGGCAGATTATTATCCCGTTTTAATTGAATGGGAACAAAAAAGACCGCAAGGAGCATAAAAGCGGGCAGAAAACATAAAAATAATTTATTTATGGATGTTCCCGGGAAATGTTTGCACTCATTGACTTTCATGAAAATGGTATAATGGTATTATGCCGAAAATATTGCCATTGAGGAAGCTGATAATTTTCATTTATTTTGTCGTTTGGTTGGGCTGGATTCTTCTAGTTGGTAATCGTGTGCAACAATATTTCTCGGGAACTGTGCAGGTGCAAGTTGCCAACTTAACCGTTCCGATTCACGAGAGCGCGGAATTGCCAATCTATTCAAAATTTAATGTCACACAAACGTTTAAACTTAAGGAGGTTGTGAATGTGGATAAAGTAGTAATTCCGATACGTCAGCCGGAAGCAACAAAAAGCCTTTTGTACGTAAGTGTTCAAAATGATTTCGGCGAAATAGCGATACAAGAATTTGAAATGAAGCCAGAGGTGAAGGAGTTGGAGTTTCCTTTGGCGTTCGAAAAACCGAGCAATAACTTGGCAGTATTTTTATCTGCATCAGAAGTTTCGTGGAAAGTTAAAGATACCGACGCGCCGAGAATATACCGCGAAAAGTCTATTCGTGGTTACAGGGACGGTAAAATGGCTATTGCCGGAATTGAAAAAGAAGGAAATATTGGCTTATCGGCTTTTGCAACTTATTCACGGGTCGATTACATGAAAAAACAATTTACTGAGAATCATAAAATCGCATCTATTTGGCTAAAAGACGGGTTAATTGTCTTTATTATATTAATTTGGCCGGTATTATTTCTTGATTTTCTTTTTGTTAAAAAACAACAAGAGAACTACGAATAAGGTTGTCCAAATAAATGAAACGTAAAAAACCGCCACGCTTGGATATTTGTTTAATTGTTTTAAGGGGATAAAAAGCGCGAAAATAGTTGGTATGGCAAAACACAAAAGAAGATATGCTGTGCCCGCGTATTTGCCCGTGATTAAATAGGCGCACATCAACACACCGCACGTGATCAGCATTGGTGTCGATGGAATTGTAAAAATAAAATAAATAAGAAGCGTAATAATTGCGTATCCCGTTACGCGATTTAGTAATTTTATCATTATTGGCATTGGCTTATTATGTTTGGAGTGATTTGTGAAGATGCGGGGAGTTGATAAATTTCAACTTCGGGGTTTTTGTATACCAGAGGAAAGATGGTTGGATTATTGCCGTAGGATTTTGGCGGTTGTTTTGTCCATGTGTAAAATAGTACAAATGGGTTTTCAAGTTCTGTTTTAGGTAAATCATCTAGAATTTCTGCGCAAGAACTCAAAAGGGGCAATTTTTTACGGTATTCCAGAATAAAATTGTCGCGTTTTGCGTACACGGGCAACCACTCTACACCTCTGCCACGGCTGTTTGATTGAATGATAGTTGCATTTTTTGGTAATGTTTTATTAATCCATTCATAAGCGACAAGTTCTGAATCGTGAAGGGATGCGCGTTCTCCTCTATAAATACGATAATAACCATCTCCGGAAAACCAGGCATTGTATGCCAGAGTAACTGAAAGCAAAAAAATAATTAAAGATTGAACAAATTTATAATTAAATGTTTTATCTAAAATATTTGAGAGGCCTATTGAGCCAAACAAGATTAGAGAAATAATAAAGTATGGCGCGAATCTTCTTTCCCAGGCGCCTATGCCAAGAAGGGAATTGAAAGTCGCAAAAAACGATAATACCGTGAATGAAAATATAAATATTTTTCCAACACCGAAATTTTTGTTGGCTAGAAATACTGTTAATCCGATTGGTGCGACAAAAAATAGTATGCCAATTCGTGATTCCAAAAAGTCACGTAATGATAAATAGCGAACATATTCATTGGTGCTGGCATAGGGTAAATAAGTGGGAAAAAAGAGAAAAATGGAGACAATTGTGCAACTAATGATACTTGTTGCAATAATTGCAAAAAGAGTGCTGTTTTTTGTATTGCGCAAGAAATAATAGGGGACTGTTAGGGTTAGAGCGAGGGCGACGATTGCAAAAGTGGCAGGGTGGGCAAAGTATACGCAAACAAGCATTAGAAAAAATAGGAGTTTTCTTTTAGTTAAGATTGCGTAAAACAAGAGTAGCAGGTAAGGAATGCTCCACAGTTGAGCCATGGTGCCATCGCGGTAGAAGGGTAAAACATCCCATGTTGATATTGCCCAAAAAATTAAACCAATAATCGCGGTTAATGTATTGGTCATTTTTCGTATAACTAAAAACAGTAATATGCCTGATAGCGCGTAGCCAGCTGCCATAAAAATGTTAAACCTCATTAGCCATGTCGCGGGAATGATTCTTGTGGCGGCAAACAACGCGCTTGAAAGTGGGTATGGCGATGAAACAATTTTTTGCAAACTAGTGGCTGTTGATACGTGTGACGGCGCATCACCTCCAATGGGTACGGTAACAGAAAATGGATATTGAAAAGACAACAGAACAAGAATGAATATTCCTATTGTCAATAAAAACTTCTCGCCAATTTTTGTAAACCCGATAATCATAAAACTATTATAAGATTACCCTATTTTGGTCGCTTAATGTAATATCCAAGGCAATATGGAAAATATTGTAGCCCAAATTGATAATAATGATGTTTACGTAGTCATCCCGGCTCGCAACGAGGCCACTGTAATCGGCGATGTAATTGCTGGCATAAAAAAAGCTGGTTTTGAAAACATCATTATTATTGATGATGGTTCGAGCGATAAAACGTTGGAAGCGGCAAAAAATGCCGGGGCCATGGCGTTGCGCCATAGAATTAATCGCGGAAAAGGAGCGGCGGTTAAAACCGGTCTGGTTGCGGCACAAATCAAAAATGCGAAAATCGTGGTGACCATGGACGGAGACGGTCAGCACGATCCAAATGATATTCAGGCGGTGATCGCCCCGATTATTTCGCATCAGGCAGATGTTGTCTTGGGTACGCGACTGTTCGACTCAAAAAATATCTCTGTCTATAAAGTGTTTGCTAATAAAACCGCGAACATTCTCACAAGACTATTGACCGGCCTCTGGGTAGCAGATAGTCAGTCTGGTTTTAGGGCGTTTGATGCGAAGGCTTTGGATGTGATGGCACATGTTGGAGACAAGTATGAGTATGACAGTGAAATAATTCGTCAAATCGCGCGTAATCGCTTAAAATATACAGAGGTACCAATTAGGGTTTATTATACCGATTATTCGAAGGGAAAAGCGCACAAACAGGGGATAGTTAACGGTTGCAAGACTCTCTGCCGGTTAGTGTGGAATATTATTTCTTAGAAAAGTTATCCAAATGAAGTTTTATCAGATAATCGTCTTGGTCATTTCGGCCGTTATGCTCACGCAAGGCATTGCTCGTTTGGTTGTAAATTTTTCGAGTCAATCGTTTCTGAAAATTGTTACACGTCTTATTGTGTGGTGCGGTATGATTGTTATTGCTTTTTTCCCAGCTTTAACAGATGTTATAGCGCATTTTGTGGGATTGGAAGGAAATATTAATGCTGTAATTTTGATTGGTTTCTTGTTAATATTTTTGATAATTTTTAGGTTAATGTCCATTATCGAAAGGATTGAAAAAGATATTACCATCTTGGTTCAGAAAGATACGCTGAGAAATGACAACAGTACAAAATAATAAGTCAATTTTACGTTTTTCCTTGTTACAACTAAATATAATTGGGTATTTGTTGTTTGTTATTGTTTCAATATTTGCAAAGTATTTTGATTTTTCTATCGTTCGTTACGTAGAATCTTTTTTATTGATTTTTACTATTTTTGTATTA
>CAIZMI010000022.1 GCA_903934015.1 uncultured bacterium | reverse complement strand
CCAAATGGAACAAATTTCCATTTATTATCTTCGATGTCCTGATACATTAATTTTTTATCAAAAGACGCTAATATTCCGGGAACAATCACAACCGGACAAACGCCGTCACACGATGCACGAACAGAAAATACAGGCAACAAAAGAACAAAAATGGAAAGAACAACGAAAATAAATTGTCTATATTTGACCGCCATAAATACCCCGAACGGTAATTCCACCCATTATTTCAATAATCCACCATGGCAAATTATAACCTAGCCAAAACAATAAAATACTAACGATAACCACAACAATAATCTTTTTTTTTGTTATCGTTCTTTTTTTCTTTTTTTGCCACAAAAGCCAAACCCATGGGATTATTGCAAATAGATATGAAAAATAAATTGTTGAATACCCTAATAACACAGCTGTTATTCCTGCCATTTTATCTGAAAAACTCGGATACCCCGCAGGATTCTCCCCCAAAACCCGTAACAACATATCCACAATCATAATTATATTTTAGCACCATAAAATATAAAACAAAATACGCCATAGTAACGATTTTCACTCACACCCTCTTATTGACGGTTTTATCATTGGATTGTAAAGTAGGACGACAGTAATTTCAGTTCCTTTCGTTTCGTTGTTCTAGAGCCATAAGGAGTATTCAAGGTGGCCAGACCAAAAAGCGGGATCAAATACGATCGTTCTCACCCGGGACACGCGCGCCCAGGTGAAACTCCACCAACCCCCGACGCCGAGCTCAACAAGGAAGAAGAACCTGGTGAAAAAAAAGACGATTCTTCCACAACGGAAAAGCCAAAGTAGCAGGAACAACGGCCCCCACCGCCTCCTAAAAAGGTCGCGGTTTTTTATTATTGCGTCCTTCCGGTCTCAGCACCCACCCACTAAAAAATGAGCAAAGCAAAAATCCGCGTCGCACAGTAGGGTCCGTCACTGGCCGAAGCCAGGGCCGGACCCTGATTGGCATCAAAAAATATTTCGTCGAGTCTTCTCCTTCCCTTTGTAAGTGGCGCGGCGGATGCCTCTCAAACACTCGGTGAGTGTTTGAGAGGGTGCCTGCGCCGACACATCAGTGTCGTGCTGGGCGGGGATGGGTTTCGTCGTCGCCTTCCCCCTTTATCCAAAGGGGGACTAAGGGGGATTTAGTCGTCCCACCGCGTCGCGCACCTCCCTGAGCAGAGGATTCTCCGGCCAAACCGTCGTAAATCCCTCAACAGGTTTGTTGCAGTGCGCAATCTGTTATTCCTTCGGTGGCGTTAAACCGTAAGGCCTCGTCCATAAATATACTTCTCACTCCGCTTCATCAAAACAGAATCAGTAACAATTACATCAAGAAATAAAAATCCAATGGCACATTCACGATTTTATTTTCTTGATCGATTACCAAAGGGTTACTCGAAAACACAATTCCATAATCAGATTTTATTCTTTTCATACTATTCATAATCTGCCGTCTGTCTTTTTTACCTAAACCGACTTCAATCAGAATTTGCTTTTTGTTGGCAATTTGCAAAATAAAATCCGCGCCTTTTTGTGAACTGTCATATCTAAACGCCCCGCCACCACGCAAAATAAATTCACGATACAAATGCGATCCAACAGAATCCTCCAATAATTTCCCCTTCCGCGTCATAAGCGTCCCCTCATTTCCAGAAACAGCAAAAAAAGACATCCGAATCGCTGATGACATAAACAGATATTTTGCCGGTTTTTTTGCCACAGACATATTTGAGCCATAGGCCGACACCTTTATCAATAATTCCGCTTTTTCAAGCGCATCCAGCAAACCAAGAATTGTCAGTCGATCAATACCCAATATTTCATCTAAACTATTTAAGCTGGTTATATCATTTTCAGCAATAATAAAGAGGAGCCTTTTTACTTGCGTTAATGTTTTTGCGTCAAAGCTTCCCAAAAGTGGCAAATCCTTCTTGATAACACCATCTAAAAGCAGGGAGATTGCGTCGTAAATTGCTGATTCATTCGGTAAGCGCAGAGTAAATGGCAACGAACCGAACGTTAAAAACTTATCCACGTCTTTTCTGTTCACCGTGCTCCAATACCCATTTACCGTACTTTCCAATTTCTTTAATTTTTCAAACACTTCTTTGGCATCAGATGAAAAATATATCGCCTCTCGAATACTGTTCTTGAGATTTTTAATAGGATGAATTCCACTGCCAATCATTACAAATTCCGCAAAACACAATGGCGTCATTCTTTCAAAAATTGCCCTTCCTCGTGCAATATCGGGAGTTGTTTGCAAAATCAACGCCGAGGAACCGGTACAACAAAAGAAAACTCGTTTTGTTTTATCATGGAGCGTTTTTAATGTCTTCGCCCAATTAGGATCGGCCTGCACTTCATCAAAAAATATTATTACATCCTGCGTTAAGCTTTCGACGTTTTCGCCTAAAATTTCTTCATACGCTTGCACAATTTCCGAAATGCCCGCGCTAAACAAATTTTTAGCCTCATCTATTGATAAAAACAATACTTTTACATTTTTGTTGTTTTCCATGACCTCACTGCACACTTGCGCCATTAAAGTTGTCTTTCCAACACCGCGAAGACCGGGAATGATTATCAATCGATTATCAAAATTCTTCCCCAAAAAATCATCAACATATTTCCGCAACTTTACATACATGTAGCGGGCGGGAAGTCTTTTCCCATTTATATCATGTGTATATTTATTTAGTCGGTCGGATGTGGTGTTTATCTGCTTCTGAACGTATTGGATAAGTTCCTGTTTCATATATATTGAAATATATTAGTAATCTATGTTACTAGTATATTTGGTTATACTAGTAACGTCAAGCAAACATTTATTCCCTTTCCGTAGCCATTTTTTGACGTGTTTACTTGATGAAAATTAAATATTTCAGCCACACCGCCGCGTCGCCTCCTCCCTTTATTCAAAGGGAGGTTGGGAGGGATTTTAACCATCCCACCGCCGTCTGCACCTCCGAAAGCAAAGGATTTTCCGGCCACACCTTCGAAAGTACCACGGCCAGTTTCATATGATGCTCAATCTGTTTTTCTTTTGGCGCATTAAAACGCAACCAAACTTCTTCGCCCGTTTCTTCCAAATCTGCGAGCAAATCTCGCAGGTTATAAAGAATATCGGCAGATTTCAAAAGCAGAGCATCATGCGACATGTCTGCAATATGCGCCCGCGCCGTACTTTTTCGTTCTTCCCAAGAAAGCAAATCATGATCTTTTTCCGTAACGTAATCCACCAGTTTAGCCACCGCGTCACCAAATTCCCGTGAAATATCAGCAACAGCAACTTTTCCATGACTGTCCTCCACCGTGTCGTGCAAGATCCCCGCCGTAATAACATCCTCCGAAGCCCCAACCCGAGCCAAAATCAGAGCAACAGCAAGTGGATGAGTAATATATGGAACCTCCGACTTCCCTTTCCGCGTTTGGCCGACATGAACAGCAGTGGCAAACCGAATCGCTTTTTGGAGAATGATTATTCCCATCTATTGACAATAACACAATAAACGAGCATAATGTACAGTTACCGTTTTTACCGGTTATTGATCTTTACGAATGAAAGGAAATCGTCGTGGCAAAAAAGCCAATCCAACACATTGAAAGCATGATCAGGGCTCTCGTGTTGCCCCGTGAAGCAACTGACGCAAGTTTGATCAGTGTGCAGAAAGAGAAGGTTAGTGAAGCGTGGATCATATTTTTGCGCGATCCCGAAATTAAGTATTACGTCCTGCTTTACGCTATCCGAGATTTCTGCAACGTGGCAGGCAACGCTAAACAACACGGACTGGTCACCATTGCCACCGCACTACTCGACGCCGTTAATCGCTACTTCGAAGCCGTCGCACCACACTAGCCTCGGCAAGGCAAGGACGAATTACTTCCCACACCGAACTCGTTTCGGTGTTTTTTAAATTTGTATATTCCAATCTTTTATGATTAACAATATTCAAAAGTCAGCTTGCCTTTCCGTGTTTGGCCGGCATGAACAGCGGTGGCAAACCGAATCGCTTTTTGAAGATTAATAAAGATACCTGACATTTTATTTATTATTAATTAAATACAAACCAGTAACAAATAAACTAACGGGTAAAAAAGAAATTATTCCTAAAATTATTTTAATTGTTGCAATAAATTGAACAGGGACAATTGTAATAGAAATATTTAGTTTTTCAAACACACTAGCACCTAACAGAAGCAACGATAAAATAATAACAAGAACCCCCACACAATACATTAGTTTATACCCAAAAAAAACAAACTCATTTCTCACAAGCATTTCATCACGATACTTGACATCCCCTTCTTTAATAGAATTTTCCTTCTCTAATCCATAAAGCTGGCTAATAAGTAGCCCATATTCTAACCCAACTTGTGATATTACAGTACCACCATCGCCATCCGGATTTCCCAGTCCGCGTACAACAAGATTTTTTAAAATTACATTTCTTGACGAAAAATCAATTTCTGTTTGTGAAATATGTAGATCATTTAATTTATCACTCAAACTTCCAGAAGAAAGTGGCGATCCTAAGTGTTTATGATGTCTAGATGTCCAAAGCAATATCTTCTTTTCAATTTCCCATGTGGGATAATTGATATTTACTTCATCACTTAACCCATTATTCAAATATCCCCCATCAATCCAATCTTTTTTCATCTGTTCAAATTGCTCATCTAAACGTTCAATAACCTGAAAATACTCAATTTGCTTAAATATATTTAAAGAAAAAGGTAAGCTCGTCATAATACAACATTATAATATTATTTAATATGAGATTTAATTACTGATTTTGAATTTTTAAACATAGCTGTGACTTTGGAAAACACCTTGGCGGGGTGATCATTGTTTTGATCAAATGCTAATCGTTCTTTTTTGGGATCAATAAATAACTGCGTTTTATCTTTTTCTTTTTTACTACCAGCCAAAACCATCAACTGTGCCTCACCTTTCTTATTTTTTGAGATCTTCACATCAACCCAATAATCAGAATCCTTAATTTCTTCACGTTGAACCTTAATGAGCTCACCGTCAACGTTAATAATTTCAGCGTCAATATTTTTTTCAGATTCTAAAACATCTATTAAATCACTTGCCTTTTCCTCAATCGTGGAATTCAAAATAATTTTAAAACCACATTTAAAACAATAGTATGTGTGCTGCAGCTGATTAAGGGAGACATCTCCCTCCCTTAATTTACAGCGGCATCCACCTACTGGGCACAGCGCTTCAAAATCAATATTTCCATTATAAACATTATTTATTTTCCATAAAATTCCAGCCCAATTATACAATTTTTCTTTAGCTTCGTTCATTTTAGTCTTGCCATAACTTACTGATAACTTCTTTTGTTTTTTGTTCATAGATTGCGATCAGTTTATTGGCTGATTCGACGTGGGCACGCTCGGCTTCGATTTTTTCCACAATTTGCTTTTGAACGGCGTGGGATGGAAGAGGGATTTCTTGATTTACTACAAAGTCCCTCGTTACACCAGTTACACCTACGCCAACAGCATTATCTTTAATTTTTTTTGCAACTATTTCAGAAACTAGCCACAAATATTTTGCATCAAGATTTCCACCCTTAGATTCTAATGCAGTTAAATCTTGATTTATTGCATAATCTTGATCAGCTATCGCAAATTTTCCAACAGATACTCGAGTAATAAGGATAGTTGAACCCTTAGGTGCAATTTTACTTGAGCTATTTTTCAAACCTAATTCTGTAATCATTTCTGAACCTTTAATTCTGTGATCATCTGAAAAATATCTTGCCGAAAGCCATGGGATAGCTCCGCCCCAATATTTTTCTTCTGTTCGAGAGGGTGTACCGCCACCATAAATTTCACAAACCTCCCCCAATTTAACCTTCTCCCACGCCGGGTCAATGTCGATTTTGGGTTTCCAGTTTCGAACTATTTGTTTGGCTCCTTCGATAATTTTGGTGTAGCCGTCCAGCTCCGCCACTATTTGCCCTTGAATTTCGAGAGGTGGGAGAGGGATTAAAAATGGCTTTAATGCACTGCCGGTTATTTGTGGTTGCGCCGCTCCCGTAATAACAGAGGACAAGTCTGTACTGCGCAAAAGAAAAAACAAGTATCTTTTATTGAGATTATTTTCCTTTGGTTTAATAACCATTGCATTTCCCGTGATCCAAGATCTCGGCTCCGTAAAATTAATAGTTCCGCAAGTAGCACCCCGACAAGTCACGGCAACTTCTGACTCTTCGTGATTATATTCATCAAAATATCCAATCACACCATTCGCTCCAAAAACTTTATATTTACCAGATTCTTTAATTTCGTTTGATGTGATTGTTTTCGGTTGATAGACATCACAAACATCCTCTAACTTAACCATTGACCACTTGGCATTAGTGTAATCGGTCGCTATTCGATAACGTTCTACAGAAAGATTATATTCGCCATTCTCGCCAATTTTTGATTTTTCTACATAAACCGCTAGCTTGTTTTCAACTTTTTCACCAGTATTCCATTTATTCAAAACAGTAAGCGCTTGGGGCAAATCATTTTTTATACTGACCCTTCTTTGTGCACCAAGATCAAAACCATCCTGCTCTATTTTTACAAACAAAATTTCTCGGCTTGTTTTTGCCAGCTCGTTGTTGAAAAACAAAATGCTGGTTTTTACTCCGCTATACGGCGCGAATACCCCCGACGGCAAACTGGCCACGGCATAAAGGCCTTCTTCCACGAGATTCTTGCGTAGTTGTTTATAAGCAGTGCCTGACTGAAAAATAATCCCTTCCGGTACGATTATTCCGGCGCGGCCTCTTGGTCGCAGATGGTTAATTATGTAATCAACAAAAAGCACTTCGCTACGACTAGACTGAATACCAAATTTGCTATGCGGTTTGATTCCGCCTTTTGGCGACATAAACGGCGGATTGGCAAGAATGACATCAAACCTGTCATTCCATCGTTCTTCACTGGAAAGTGAATCGTATTGAAAAATTTTTGGATTTTTGAATTGGTGCAGATACATATTGACCTGTGCGATGCGCACCATGGTTGGGTCTATGTCGTACCCTTCAAAATTCGCCATCAATTTCTTGCGATCGTCGGGGGTAAGTGGCTTTTCTTTTTTCTCTGGGTCGTCTTTGCTGTCGTGTTGCTCTAAAATATGTTTGTATGAGCTAACCAAGAAGCCACCAGTGCCACAAGCGGGATCCAACACTTTGTCGTCTTTGGTCGGGTTCACTACATCCACAATAAAATCAATAATGTGGCGCGGTGTGCGGAATTGTCCGGCATCGCCTTGGGAAGACATTATGGAAAGCAAGTATTCGTAAGCATTGCCAAGTTCTTCAGGGTGCGAGTAGTCAAAGTAATCAATTTCTTTAAGGAAAAGCCCAAGCGTTTCAGGTGAGCGATATGGCAAAAACGCCGATTTGAAAATACCACGAAAAAGTTCCGGTAATTGTTTGGCTTGGGAAAATTTGATCAGTGCCTCGCCATAGAGATTCATCCGTTCTTGATTACCTATTCGCGAATCCATCAAGCGCGTCCACGCGAACAGCTCCAAGTCGCCCACAAAAAATGCTGGCTCGCCACCTTGTTTGATAGAAGCCTGATCCATATCATCCATAAATTTATAGATGAGCGCGTTAGTGATCTGATCGATTTGTGAAGTAGGATTTGGCACGACTCCAACCAAAACTTGGCGCGCAGAATCGATGTGTCTTTTTGTGTCGGTGTTCATAATTTATAAGTTTGTTAAATGATAAGCATAATCATGAATATATTGTGGGACAGCTGTTTTAAATCCATTAAGCTTGGTGTATTCATCAGAATTGAACGATGACTCGGTACTAAAACGACCGATTTGACGACTCGCGACAATTTCGCGAACTTTTTCGTCTGTCACATATGCCTTGAAAAACATTTTTACGGGTTCGTAGTGCACTTGGTCCACCGGATTCACCTCCATAAACTTCACCCATTCTGACTCTAGAAGCTCGTCTTTCGTTTCAAAAGATTCTTTCTCACCAAATGCCACCTGCAAAAACTCTTTAACAGTAATACGACGATCAACACCGAAAATTCGTTTGATTCTATCGAGATTGAGAAAATATTTTGGCTTATCAAAAATCTGCTTTTGAGCAAAATTTTCGGCTTCTTCGGTGTCACCGTTTTCCCACATATTTTTGAGTTTTTCGTTGCCAAGCACATCTTCTTCCACGGCACGCTTGAAGCCCTCGCGGTCAATGCGCATAATCACACCCTCAGGGGTTTCGGAAAGCGTGGCCAATGCGTCACCCGTCGCAAGATCAATCGGGCCTTTTGCCCCAATAGGTTCATCACCCACAACCCCTGTACCATCTGCGCTCACGTCAGCATCATCAGGGCCAGTTGTTGGTGGGTAATAATTAAAAGGAATTTCAATTTTTTCATCATAATCAAATTCATTTTCAAAATAATCACAAGTCGCGAAGAAATCGAAAAACTTGAATTTTTCTTTTGATTCTGTAATTGGATCGTTTTGATAATCATTGTATTCAAACTGCCATTTCCTAGTACCTCGTCCTTTGATTTGTACAAAATCAGTTGGAGAAAAAACCGGACGCATCAGAGCGATATTGAGTAAATCTTGGCAATCATAGCCGGTCGTCATCATCCCCACAGTTACGGCAACGCGAGTTTTACTGGTGTCATAACCTTCGGGACGGCTTGTTTGTCCACCAAGACGATTATTGGCGAAATTAATAGTCATCTGCTGGGCGTCCGCAACTTGTGAAGAAACTTGCATAGCGAAATTTGATTCGCTGTATTGTTCCGGCCATTTTTCATAAGCGATTTTGTTTAAAATGTTTGTCAGTCCGGCGGCGTGATTTTGCGATACTGCAAAGACAATTGTTTTTCCAAAAAGATCTACGCCTAGTTTTTTGGCAACCGGATCATAAAGACCATTATCAATGAGCGCCTTGCACATAGCGATGTTAGTTTCTTTGTTGAATATTTTGCGCTCGTAATGACGTTCGTTGAAAATTTCGTCAACTGTTTCGCCATTTTCAGTGAGTGTATGAACGGCGTAACCTTCTTCCGAAAGAAGTTCCGTGGTGATGTTGGTGCGTGCGCCAACAATAGTTGGCTTGATGAGATAACCCTCATCCGCGCCTTTTTCGAGATCATATGAAAAGGTGGGAGTTCCGGCTTCACAACCAAATGTTTTATAGGTATCAATCAATAGTCGTCGTTCATATTCCCTTTGGCTATCCGCACCTTCGGCATCAAAACCTCTTAGATAATTTTTTGGCGTGGCGGTTAGACCAAGCTTGTAGCCGACAAAATATTCAAATACCGCGCGACTGTTACCGCCGATGGAGCGATGTGCTTCGTCGGATATTATCAGTTCAAAATCAGTCGGGGAAAATTCTTTTTTATAACGATCACCGGCAAGAAAAGTTTGGATTGTAGAAACAACAATGCTGGCATTTGCCCAAGAATCTTTGTTTTCTTTATAAACAACACAGCGATAATCTTTACCAAGGTAGTGAACGAACGCTTTTTTCGCCTGATCTTCAAGTTCAAGACGGTCAACCAAGAAAAGAACTCGACGCGCGTTACCTGACTTAAGAAAAAGTTTGATAACCGCCGCGGAAATAAGGGTTTTGCCAGTTCCCGTTGCCATTTCAAACAAAAATCTCTGATTTCCACTCTGCGCTGATGCCTGAAGGGCCTTGATGGCTTGCACTTGATACGGACGAAGTTGTTTAAGTTTATTGGTTTTTAAAAACTCCACACGAGTTGTTTTGTCCAGAAAAGCGGGATCCGTCGCAAAGGTTGGAATCTGTGTCGAAACAATATAATTTTCATCGACAACTGTTTGCACTAGCTCGGCAGGATTCGGCGTATATTTTTCGTATTGTGTAATGGAATCCTGTGTTGGAAAACGTGAAATAGTGTCTGGATTTCCGTGTTTGGTATCCCAAAAATAATGGATATTGCCGTTTGAGAGGATCACGAAACGGGCACCGACATTGCGAGCATAATTGCGAGCTTGTTCTTTGGCAGATAGTGGATCAACGGCTTCCCTTTTAGCTTCCACCACGACGAGCGCGCGTCCGTCTTTGTCAAGCAAAAGAAAATCAATAAAACCGTGAGTTTCATTTTCAAAATCATCACCAAGTTCGGCATATTTTACCCCCGGCTCAAGTTGAATGTTGCCTCTGCCGTTCTTATCGTCCTCAAAACGCCAGCCAGAATCTTCGAGCATTTTATTGATCTTTATCCGTGCTTTTGCTTCCTTGGAATTTGACATATCTATCTACTCAATAATTCAGCATCCCAAATCTTTTTACAAATTGTCTTATAAAGCTCTTGCCGAGATTGGATACTACCTTTTGTAAAATCATCAATCGCCTTAAACTCAAGTCTCTCGCCCTCAATAAACCGTAAAAATTGTGGATTATTCTGATAGCATTTTCCATTTAGAGATTTAGCAAGCAAATTCTCACCAAAATACATTGGTAATTTTTCATCGTATTTTGAGTCATTAAAACTTCTATTTTTGTCCTGTGGCAAAATCAGCAAATCTCCAAATTTATTTCTAGCCTCATGAAAAGCTTTTTCTTCTTGAAATTGATCTGCAAATCGCTCAAAATGATCAGCCATAATATGCTCGATATCGTACGGATTTCTGATTTCTCGATTCACATAATCATCGAATTTTGTATTTAAACCACTCCCATTTTCGATATAATAAGTCATCCTAGCCAACACATGGCGCATATTTTTTATTGTAAATTGACTTAAATAAAAATCGTCAATTGCGTCCAAACCAAAATCCATATTCTGTAACTCTTTTTGCAAAGTCTCTTTCAGCTCCTCGACTGATTTTCTACGTATTTTCTTTGAAATGGTAAACATCGCATTTTTTATCGTGTTGTATCCGAGCATCTTGAAATTGAAACTACGACGAGCAATATATTGATCAACATACCTGCTGACTATTTGAATCTTTTTCTTAGTGATTTCATCATTATCTTCTGGGTCAACAGCCGAGAGAATCACTTGAAATTGTAACGTAAAATTTCTATCAGCATTGAAAAATACACACTCATAGTCAGAAGAAAACTCCATGGAATATTTTTTAAGGGTTTTATAAACCCTCGCATATTTTGGTAAATATATCATCACGAATTTTTCATAGGCTTCAGTGTTTTCTAGGCCCATTTCCTCAGAATTCTCCCTGACCCACTTGTGAAAAGTTGTTCCTATAATATCAAAATCTTCATTAACGGCGCCTTTTTTTGTTTCACGAATAGAATTTGCGTATTGTGCTCTTAACCAATTTTTGAAAAAATCATCATCCTCTTTCGGCCCGATAGTAGAAAGCTCCATGATTTGATTTTTCCATATTTCATTCGCTTCACTTCTGTTTTTATCTGATTTAATTTCAGAAAGCAAGAACCCTTTTAACATTTCCGTTGGAGTTAGGCTCAACCCACGATCATTCATAGAAACAAAAATTTTATGAGCATCTTGTTCGGTATATGCGGAAATCTCAACCAAATCGACATTGTAAATTAGCCAATCGATAAAAAACGGTAAGGCTCTATCTTTAAGGTCCTCTGGAAATATTTCAGCAATATCTTTATACCTTTCAAATATGTTTTTTACACTTTCTGGAACATTGTTGCTTGTATCAAAACCATCAATATTGTCTGTATATAAAGCATTTAAACATTTTTCCCTTTCATCAACGTGTATATTGAATGATCGCACGCCATGTCTATCAGAAAATACAAGATGATCAATCGCAACTTTGTTTTCTGCAACTTTGTTTTTTTGAAGATTATTTAGATATATTAACAATAGTGTTAAAGAAGTGAGCCTTTGTTGCCCATCAATAATGGCTGCTTGGTTTTCACCACTACTAAAAACAATCGAACCCAAATAATAATGACCATATCGTTCAACTTCATCGCGTGAATTTTCTATATCAAAAGAATCATAAAATTCACCGGTCAAATCATCGATTAGTTCTTCAATCTGTTTTTTACCCCAACGATACTCACGTTGATAATAATGAATCGTGTACTTCTTATTAGACAGAAGATCACTCAACGACTTTTCTTTTCCAATAATTTTTTGCATAATCTTGGCTCAATATACGCCCAAATTGGTTAATTGGGCAATTATATTGCGACATTACAGAGGTGCCTATTCACTAGCACAAAGGAATGACCTAGGGGATTACTTCGACGCTGAAACGCCTCGCAAAGAATGATGATTACGTAACCCATCCTCGCCTTCTCTTGAATAAGGGAAGGAGGCGGGGCACTACACCGCTTTTTCCCACAAAAACTCTGATCTTCCGAAATGACCGTTCACTACGGTTTTTTGGAAGTTTGGTTTTGTTAGATTTATCTTTCAATGATTTCCGCCCGGCGGAAATCTATTTTCTAAACAATCCTTACCACGAATTGTTTGTTGCTATTGCTCTTCGCATTATCAACGTAATTGATTTTTTTGTTGATATTGTAAGATACGATGTCAACAAAAATTATCGTAAACTAAACCTCCCCAACCAGGGTCCGGTTACGTCTTCAGCCAGTGACGGACCCTAATACACGGATTCCTGCTCGCGGGCAGGAATGACACGCTACGACTAAACCCACCCTTTATCCCTCCCTTACAAAGGGAGGGAAAACGACGACACGAGGCTTGCTTCATCCGCTACATCGGCGGGCTCGCAAAGACGGACGATGTTGGACCCCATTCGCTTTGCGCAACAGTTACGCTACCATATCCCTATGGACAATACTGAGGCGGCGGAAAAATTTCTCAAGCAGTCTTTTCAAGATAACCCGGCTTTTAGTTTTAACGACTGGGAAATTATGTACCACCACAGTGTTGTGGTGTGCAGTTTTGCCCTACATCTGGCCACCCACTTCCCCGACGCGGATTTGGAAGTGGTTTCTGTTGGCGCGCTTTTGCACGATATCGGAAAAGCGTCGAAAGCGGATGAAGATACTTTGCGCGCCAATCACGGCAAAATGGCTTTTGAGTTTAGTGAGAAATTTCTGAAGTCTTTGGATCTGGATGAAGATCAATATGAAGCTTTAATAAACATTCTTAAGGAAGAAAGCGACAGTTTGGAAAATAAAATTATTAAGGGCTTGGTAATTAATAAACGTTTCAAGATTATGTTCAATACGCTTCAAAGACGACTGTCTTTGATTGAACAAAATCTTGAAGCGTATTCAACATACGTTGAAAGATTTTTGATTGAGAAGCAGTTGTATTTGGAGATGGATTGGGCATAAGATGAGACGTTTATTAATTACCAAGCCCTAGGGACGCGGATGCGATCGCCTTCTTTGCCGACGCAAAATTACAACAAGCCTTAAAAAGTTGGGCGGATAATAAGGGATTACCAAACGAATTACAACGGAAGTTGGATAAGTTTGAACGATTGAATTTTGAAGAAAGTAAAAAGATTGCGGAACCGCTGGTGGCGAAGATGAAGGAACGTTGGAAGATATAAGGATAGTTACGAGAAAAGAAAAGTACGACGACGGAACCCCTCTTCGTACCCACGGCACTGATGTGCCGGCGCTGGCACCCTCTCGAACATTCACAGGATGTTCTCGGGGCATCCGCCGCGCCATTTGTCGAAAGAAGGGAGACGGCGCAATTCGACGGCGGATTCCTGCTCGCGGGCAGGAATGACAGACGACTGATTATTTTAAACTGTTGTGTCTTCTCCGATTTTCCAAATACCTTTTTCCAAGAACGCCTCTATGGTTTGCCGGTTGGCTTTATTGATCAAGTTGGAGTGCGAAATTTTATTATTTTTCGCAAAATCAGAAAGAGTGGTAATGTTCTTACTCTCTAAATACGCTAAGCGTTTGTGGTAACTATTGGTTAGTGCTTTTCCCACAATTTCTTCCATTATTCCCGTCGCGCCTTTTTCATCATACTCGCTAAAAGCGTCATAGTATTTATTCCGATCAATAAATTTAATGTTAATCGGAACAAATCCTTCGCGCGTTAATAAGAAGTTATTAATTACGCGCCCGATCCTGCCATTTCCATCAATAAACGGGTGTGTATATTCAAATTCAAGATGCAGTTTTGCGATACGCTTAATAATATTTTCATGGCTAGCAGAATGATATTCGGTAAACATTTTTTCAAGCCGACCAATCACTTCCTCCGAGCGAGGCGCAATATGACTACCAACACGCACAAACTCTTTTTCTTTCCTAAAACGACCCGCCACCTCATCACGGATATTCGAAAGAAGCATTTTATGTAACGACAAAATTACTTCAACATTCAATTCTAACTCCTTTGCTCTTTTGTCTATATACGAAACTACGCGAGCAAGATTTTTTGCCTCAAAAATTTCACGTTCCGTGATAAATCTATCCAAGTCAATTTGAAGAAGAATTTTTTCTGTTTCTTCAAAGGTAAGCGTGCTGTTTTCGATGGCATTGGAATTATATACCTGTTCGGCAACTTCACTTTCGGAAATTAACCTTAACAAGGATTCCTTACCGGTGATTGCTTCGAAATACCTCTTGCGTAATACGTTAATTTGATTGAACATTTTTGATGTTTTGGGCATACATGCATCATACATTATTTCACGGTTTTGTCAAGTTAAGCGTGAATAATAGTGATTTTTACACACTTTTTCACGTTTTTTCACTCATAACCGTGAAAATTCCATGTTTACACTAACCAGGATCCGGTTACTTCTTCAGCCGGTGACGGACCCTAACACCCGGATTACTGCTCGCGGGCAGGAATGACACGCGGTATTGGCACTTGGTAAGCTTGTAAATTCAGGTACCATTGAATTAAGCAGAAGAAAAGGGATCCGGACGGCTTACTACTTAAGGAGACTTTTTCATATTAGACACTATCTCCTGTTGAAAATTATCCCAATAACTTATACCATCCAAATATCTCATGCTACCAAGTGGAAGCCTCAAACAAATAGTTGACTTCTTCACGGCAAACCCATTTTATTCCGACGAAATAAAGGGTGCGGTTTTGGAATTTTTTAACCTCAAAAAGATTGAGGATTTTGCTGACCTTGAACTGTCAACAACGCAAGAAGGAATATTCAATGAATGGGTTCTTTTCGACTTTAAATTGGAAAATGGTAACAACTTAATTCAGGAATATCGAGAGGTTACCAAACAACATACAGACCAGACACTATTGAGTCTTTATGACGATCTCATCAAAACGCAGAACTTTGGTTTTTTTGAAGTTATTTCAGTACGGATTGACGAAGGATTGACAATGCGCGATTTAAAAACCGACACGATTTATGAAGTAAAAGAAAAATCCGCCACGCATAACTTACGCCCCGGAAACATATTTTTTAATCGCGTTGCCAAAGTGGGAGATCACTGGGAGTTGGTGGGAGCCGATAATAATGTTCTTCCAACTGTAGAAACAACGGAAAATATTAGAAATATTTTTAGAAAAGATAAAAAGAAATTAACCGCCAAGGACGCATTTGGCTTTGCAAAAGAAAAAAAAGAAAAGTCAAATAATGACGAAAGAATAATCGACGCCAAACAAGCGCGTTTTCGACTTGCGGAGCTTCTGGTAAAGGCGGAAATCAATCAATATATCTCGGTTGAAAAAATTGTTGAATGGTTCCAAAATATTGAATCTAAAAACCCGATTGAATTTGTATCAATAATTTTGGGACTGGTTCCAGACAAATATGATAACACCCCCATTATTAATGAAATAACACACGCCTTTATTGATGTTCAAAACACCTCTCCCCAAAAAGATTTGAATGGAAAGTCGCCTCAACAAAAGAATTTAGAAAACCCGTCCGCCGATGCCGAATTAATTTGGGACGTTAATAAAATAGGTGGCGACAAGTGTTGGATGAAACTTGAGAAAGCCAATAAACTAATGAAGCAAAATAGTTTTGTTTCCGCCCTGGATACTTGGTATGAAGTCTTTGATTTACTAATTAAGGAATTTGTGGTTCGCCACGATATTTATCGAATGTTCGCAAATAAAGCTGTTTGCCATTTTGCGTGTGGTGAAGAGAAAATGGGTAAAAAAATGCTTCAACTGGCGCTTAGTATGAATCCAAATTATGAGTTCGCGAAAAAGCAGATGGCATATATGAAAGATGATGACTGGAAAGAAAGAATGCTTTACGCGCACTTTTACGCTCTGCGAGAGCGCATGGATAATTCCGGATTATCAGCGCAAGAAAGAAAAAAAATGACCCTAGTCAAGGCAGAAATAAAATTCGGCAAAAGGGATACATTGAAAAATTTAAAAGATGATAGCGCGATGAAATATTTTGATTACATTTCGAAATTTGGTATTAATTTCGCAACAGCGAAACCAACCACCTCAAAAATTGTTTTTCTGAATAAGAAATAAAGTTGTTTTATCTCTACACGGATTCCTGCTCGCGGGCAGGAATAACACGCTACGAACGACGACGAAATCCCCCTTAGTCCCCCTTTGAATAAAGGGGGAAGGCGACGACAAAACCCATCCGCGCCTTCTCGCCAATCAAGTTGTGGACAGGTTCTTAGGTAAGGAAAGATACGGCGCGACGGCTACGACGCGGAGATTGCTTCGCTGATGCTCGCAAAGACGCTTTTTTTTTGTCTAATAACTGCCCCTGTTCTGCGCGTGATCCTGACTAAACCCATCCCCGCCCGGCACGACACTGATATGTCGGCGCAGGCACCCTCTCAAACACTCACCGAGTGTTTTCGGGGCATCCGCCGCGCCACTTACAAAGGGAAGGAACTAACTATCTCAACGGCTTGGGGGACGGTGATGGGGCCAAGACTTCTTGCAGTGATTCCAATTCTTCCAAAACAATGCCTGTACCACGCACAACGGCCGTAAGCGGATCATCGGCCACTCGTGTTGGAATATGTGTTGTTGAAGCAACTAATTTATCCAAACCACGCAAAAGCGCGCCACCGCCAGACAACACAATTCCCCGCTCCATAATATCCGCTAATAATTCCGGCGGAGTCTCTTCTACTGTCGATTTAACACTATTAATAATCGTTCTTACGGATCGACTTAATGCTTCACGAATTTGCGTGTCGTTTACGATTACCTCTTTAGGAAGTCCCGTTACCAAATCACGCCCTCGCATTGGCATTTCCAATGGTTCTGAAAGTTCCCACGCCGAACCGATCCCAATCTTTATTTCTTCCGCGGTGCGTTCCCCCAAAAGCAAATTAAATTCATCACGCGCGTATTGAATCACGTTTTCGCTCAATTCATCACCGGCAATACGCAAGGAACGACTAACAACCACACCCCCAAGCGAAATAACCGCAACCTCGGTTGTACCACCGCCAATATCAACAATTAAATTTCCAGCCGAATCTTGCACCGGAAGACGGGACCCAATCGCGGCCGCCATTGGCTCTTCGATCAGAAATGCCTTGCGCGCGCCGGCGCGCATCGCCGCGTCTTCCACGGCGCGTTTTTCTACCTCGGTTACTCCGGAAGGCACACCAATAATTACCCGCGGTCTTGGCACCAATGAAAATGAATCATGATGCACTTTGTCGATAAAATAGCGTAACATGTGTTCCGTGATTTCGAAATCGGAAATAACACCGTCGCGAAGCGGACGCGTTGCCACAATGTGGGCGGGCGTTTTACCGACCATTTTTCTCGCTTCCGTACCAATTGCCAAAATCTGCTTGGTTTTGATATTCATTGCCACCACCGATGGTTCATTTATTACAATCCCTCTTCCCTTACTATAAACAAGAGTATTGGCCGTACCAAGATCAATTCCTAAATCCTGTGAAAATTTTCCAAACAGTCGATCAAACATTAATTAAAAATATATGTAGAATTGGATAAATTGGTGACTACTGATTCCTGCTCCCCTGCAGGAATGACGGAAAACTGTGACGAAATCCACCCCCGCCCTCCTTTAATAAAGGAGGGTAACGACAACGAAACCTTAATCATTATACTTTAATATTTTATTAATTTCCGCCAAAATTAACCCTAAATCACGATTTATTTTTTGGGAATTTTTTAAGTCTTTCCGTTCGCGAATTTCGACAATGTTTTCTTTCGCGCCCCGCTCGCTGACGATCACTTGCACCGGAATACCAATCAGTTCGCTATCGGCAAATTTTTCTCCGACAGATGCGCCATCGCGTTCATCAAACAACACTTCCAGTCCCTCAGCATTCAACATTTCAACCACTTTTACGGCATAATCATTGTCTTTTAGTGAAACAACATGAACATCGAATGGCGCCACGATACTTGGCCACATCAATCCTTTTACATCGTGATATTTCTCGGCAATGGTCGCCATCGTGCGACCAACACCAAATCCATAACAACCCATGTAAAAAGGCTTTTCTTTTCCATCCGCGTCTGTGTAAACCGCGCCCTTCATTAATTTTGAATAATGATAACCAAGCTGAAAAATATTTCCGACTTCGATGCCTTTTTTCTCAACAAGAGGCTGTTTTCCATCAAGCGCCAAATAGCCGGCCTTTGCGAGAGCAATATCGTAATATTTTTCAGGTTCAATGATATCGCGACCAAAATTTAAATTAATCGAGTGATAATTTGTCTTGTTGGCACCGCACTCAAAATTCTTTCTTCCTTTTAGCGATTCGTCCATCACAACTCTTACTTCCTTCGGCAGATTCAATATACCGGCATAGCCAACCGTAGCGCCGGTAATTTTTTCGACCACTTCCGGCGAAGCCAATTTTAATTGCGCGCAACCAAGAATATTTTTTAGTTTCGTTTCATTGATGTCATAAATACCATTAATCGCGACTGCAACCACTTCGCCTTTTTCTGTCACAAAAAGAATTGTTTTAGTTGTCTTTTCGGCCGGAATTTGCAAGAATTTTGCCAATTCCTCAACGCCGATAATTCCAACACCTTCAACATCTTCTCTTGCTTTTTCCGGTTCATTGGTATTTTCTTCCTTAAATTTCATAAATTTTGCAACGTCCTCGTGCGCCGAATAATCGCCATTTTCGGTAGTGAAATATTTACTCTCGCCAATTTCCGATTCTACAATAAACTCGTGACAATATTCGCCACCAATATAGCCGTTATCGGATTCGACAATCGCCGTTTTAAGCCCCAATCGACTAAACATTTTCGTATAGGCCTTTTTCATTTTTTCATATGTTTCCTTAAAATCTTCCTCGTTTCGATGAAATGAGTAGCCATCTTTCATAATAAATTCACGCACACGCAATAACCCACCGCGAGCGCGTAATTCATCCCTAAACTTTGGCGAGAACTGATAAAGCTGAAATGGCAAATCTTTGTAGCTCAATTTAAATTGTCGCACTAAGTCGACAAACATTTCTTCGGCCGTTCCGCCAAGTGCGAATTCTCCACCACGCCGATCCGTAACTTTCATAAGCTCAAAACCCGTCGTATTTGTGCGGTTTGTTTCTTTCCACAATTCCAACGGATGCAAAATCGGAGCCAACATTTCTTGCGCGCCGGCATTATTCATTTCTTCGCGAACAACTTCCATGATTTTTTGTTGCACCTTATAACCAAGCGGTAAAAAATAATAACGCCCGGCGACCGACTCGCGAATATAACCACCCCTAATTAAATAGGCATGTGAATCATACTCAACATCCTTAGGTGTTTCCCTTGTGGTTTTGCAAAAAAATTCTGATTGCTTTTGAGAAATTTTAGTTTTATTCATGGATAGATGATACGTCGAATATCATTAATTGTTATAAGCAAAACCAACAAAATAAGCAAGGCAAAACCGATTGAATGGGCCATTTGCTCAATCTTCCCCCTGAAAACACGGATACCCAAAGCCTCAAGAATCACGAACATTGCCCTACCGCCGTCTAAAGCGGGAAATGGCAAAATATTAATCAACGCCAAATTTACGCTTAAGACTGCCATTAACTCCAGTAAAGGGAGAAAACCTTGGCTACCTACTTGGCCAACTATTTTAGCAATGCCTACCGGCCCGGCAACATCAGATGGAACGTGTCTTTGAATAACAAGATCCTTAAATAATCCGCCAATACCAACGGCAGTCATTTTTACAACACGCGTAGTTGCTCTAACCCCTTCAACAGGCGCCTTATACCAAGCAACTTTGTAGGTTCCAACATCTAGCAATGAAAGACCGACCGGTTTTCCAACCTCGTGCTGACCATTAAAAACAATTTTTACATCGCGCGTCCCCTGGCGATTTGCTAAGGTTAACGCCATTTCAGTGCCGGTAAAATTTCTAATGGTTAACGCGACAGTTGACGAATCGCCCACCGATTCACCATTAACTTTACTTATTGTGTCACCAACTTTAATATCTGTTTTCGATAGGAGCTCATTGTTTTCAACCGCCACAATTTCGACTCGCTTATTCATGATTGGCACATCCGCCGGAATACCCGCAGTCGGAATACTGGAACCAACCCCGGCAATAATCGTATATATTAACACCGCCAGCAACAGATTCATCGTTACTCCCGCGACTAAGATAATCAACTTTATAACAAAATTTTTATTGGCAAACGATTTTTTATCAACATTAATAGTACCGTCCGCGCCGGTTACCCCATCTTCCCCCGTAATCCGCACAAAACCACCCAACGGCACGGCGTTTAATGAAAATAATGTATCACCAATTTTTTTTCCGAATAACTTTGGCGGAAAACCCACGCCAAACTCCTCAACCCGGCACCCTGTCAACCACGCCGCCATCGCATGACCAAACTCATGCGCCACCACCAAGACGAAGAGAACTAAAACAAAAATGATAATTGTTAACATTGATTACACCGTAAGAAGTTCATTTTCTTTTTCTTTACCTTCTTCATCTATTACTTGCAAAGCATCATTTACCTCTTTTTGAATCGTTTCTTTTTCGCCTCGATGCTCATCTTCGGAAAGTTCCTTGGCATCTAACTGATTTTTAATTTCACGCAAAAGTTTTTCACGCACGTTGCGAACGGCAATTTTTGCTTCCTCCACGTATTTGCCAACCACCTTAACTAATTCCTTACGACGTTCTTCGGTTAATTGTGGCAAATTAAGACGGATTATTGATCCGGCAACAGTTGGGTTCAAGCCCAATGATGAAATTTCAATCGCTTTCACGACATTACTTACGGCATTTTTATCCCAAGGTTCTATTTGAATAAGTTGGGCACCGGGCGTAGTAATTGACGCGATGTCTTTTAACCTGGTTTGCGTTCCATAGTAGTCAACGGTAACACCTTCCACCAGTCCGGTAGATGCGCGCCCGGTTCGAATACCACGCAACTGTTCCACCAAATGGCTTACCGCCGGTTCAAAATTGGGAGACAATTTAATGTTTTTCATAATTTCTATTATTGATTAAAGAATACATACTCAAGAACTAATCTTTGTGGAATATTTGCCTTAAACATCGCTGTTGCCTCACGACTGCGCCTAATGGTTCCAAAGAAATTCTTTGAATTTGCGATGTGCTCTTTTTCCGTCATGGCAACTTCAGCCACTCGATCTCTCAACAAGCTTTGTAATAAATTAATTACTTCTTTTCCGTCTCCGGCCTTTTCAATCGTTTCCGCGAATTGCGATCTTTCGCCAATAGTTTTGTCGGACATATTTGATAAGTTAGCGCGCCAAGATTTATATTTTTCTCGCAACTCACTATCTCCAAAAAGCCTTAGCGCCAGACCGGGCCGACCACCGGCCAAAGAAACTATCTGGTCTATTAAATCTACACCATTGACGCCGGTTTGAGAACTCGGCGAAACCTCTCCTGCTTGGGGCAATTCATGCATTTCCCCTACAGCGAACCGCTGAGAAAGCTCTTCTTTAAATGTTTTTTGATCAATCGGACTAACGAGGCGCACCATTGATCGAGACCGAATCGTTGGAAGCACCGCATCCAAATTTTCCGCGGTCAAAAAGAATATGACGAAAGTTGGCGCGTCTTCCAACACTTTTAACAATAGTGGTGATGATGCCCAATGAAATTCATCGATATTTTCCAAAAATACTATTAATTTATTTCCAAGCACCGGCTTTTGGTAAATGCGTTTCAACAGATTACTTATTCCCTTTCGCAACGACTCTTCCTCGGATGGTCCAAGTCGTAACACGTCCGGATGATTACCTACGCCAACCAAACAGCCAGCGCATTTCCCGCAAACAGTCCTTTCTGTGCAAATAATTCTTTTCGCGATGCTTTCAAGGATTGTTGCCTTACCAACCATTGCCGGCCCGGCCAAAAGTACGGCCGTTGGCATTTTGTCGGCGTCTACAAGTTTATTAAGAAAACTGACGAGAGCGGTATTGCCAATAATCCTATTTTCCAAATTATTTTTTCTTTATCGGATGATTACGCTCTTGCCACCAAACCAAAAGTGGAGCGGCCACAAAAACCGATGAATAAGACCCCAAAATAATACCAAAACAAAGTGTCGCGACAAACGGCCGAATCGTACTGCCTCCGAAAAACAATAAAGATAACAACACCAATAAAGTTGTGACGGAAGTATTCACGGAACGCGTAAATGTTTCCAATACGCTCAAGTCTACCAATTCTCCAAACGGTAACCGTAAAATTCTTAAATTTGATTTTACCCTGTTATAAATAACGATTGTGTCGTGAACGGAAAAACCAATCACGGTCAAAATAGCGGAAACAAACAATGAATCAGCGGAGGCGCTGAAGTAATGAGCGTAAACCGCGAAAAAACCGGCAATAATCACCACATCGTGAACAAGAGCGACTACGGCAAAAATGCCAAATGCCCAGGAAGAAACAACCGCGCTGGATTTATTAAATACAAACGCGAGATAGATAAGAATTCCCAACGACGACAGCACAATGGCCAAGATGGATTTAAATACCAAGTCTTTGCTGAAAATTGGACCAACGCTATCAAACCGCAATTCTTCTAACCCCGGGAACGCATCCTTCAAAACCGCCAATAATTTCGTGTGCTGATCGTTATCCAATTGTTGCATCCTCACCTGAATACTATTGTTACCGGTAGACTGTACCTCGATGCTTTTTTGATCATTCTTTTCCAGTAATGCCCTGACTGACGCAACTGTTGCGTTTTGACCGCGCACTTCCATAATACTGCCACCGACAAAATCAATCCCGGGACGCAATCCCCAAACGCCCAATGCCACAAAACTCAACACCATCAAAATTATGGAAAAACTAAACCAATATTTTGCCGTTTTAGAAATGCTTAGAAACTTTAAAATCATACCTTCTTACCCTCTGTTATTAATCCATCGGCATAAATTTTCTTACTACGAAACAATTTCAAATTTGAAGAAGCCATTAAAAGTGTTCGCGTAACAGAAATCGCCGAAAACATACTAATAATAATACCAACCGCGAGCGTTAATGCGAAACCTTTAACGATACTGGACCCAAGCAGATACAAAAGCGCGCAGGTAATAAGGCTAGACACGTTCGAATCGCGAATCGAAGCCCAGGCCTCCGTAAATGCACCCGTTACGCCGGGAATTAATTGCCGTCCATTGCGCAATTCTTCTTTAAGACGTTCGAAAATTAGAACATTCGCGTCCACGGCCATCCCAATCGACAAAATAAATCCGGCGATACCAGCCAAGGTCATCGTGACCCCCATAATTTTATACACAGCAAGATTAAGTAATGCGTATAATACCAATGCGTAGGCGGCAAGAAACCCCGGGTAGCGATACAAAACAAGCATATAAATGATCATTGTCAAAAGCCCGATCACGCCGGCCACCATACTGCGACCAAGTGAATCACGCCCCAAGGTTGGACCAACGGATGTGCGATTAATAAGCGTAATTGCTACCGGCAAAGCACCGGCGTTTAAGCGAGTAGCTAATTGTTTTGCTTCTTCAAGCTTGTAGCTGCCGGTAATAACGGCTCGGCCATCAGAAATTTTTGATTGAACCGTCGGTGCTGTTAACACTGAGCCGTCAAGAAAAATTCCGACCCGCTTGCCTACGTTGCGTCCCGTAATATCCTCAAATAATTTTGCGCCCTGACTGTCAAATTGCAATGAAATCTCCGGTGCGTTTGAGTTTTGATTAAATTCCACCGCCGCGTTAGTTAAGTTCCTACCCGTTAATTCCGTCTGCTTCCACACAACAGGCAACGCCCCATTTTCTGTTTTAATATTCTCGGCGTTAATTTTTCCTTCTTCTCGAAAATCCAAAATTGGTGTTTCACCGATCAGTTTAATCGCATCATCCGGATTTTTTATACCGGCTAATTCCACCACAATACGTGCTTCCGAAATACCACCGGTAATTTGCACGCGCGGTTCCGAAACACCAAAAGCATTTACCCTGCGTTCAATAACATCACGCACCCCTTGCAATGAAGCGGTTTTGTTGTCGGATTTGATTGATTCTAAATCGGCATGATAAACAAGCTGAGTTCCACCCTGCAAATCCAAACCAAGTCGAAAACTCTTATTAAAAATCTTATTAATAACCGGAATACGACCATTGGGAATAATGATCAAAACAGCCAAAACTGTCAGCAAAACAATCCCCAATACCCCGAGCAGTGATTTAGTCTTAGTCGTCACAAAAAAATTATAAACGAAAACAAATTTTACGTACACCCCGTACAACATTCATCAAGTGGATGTATACGGGGAAGTAACCGCTCACAGGTTAAGGAAAGAAACAAATCGTCGCGTTCACTCCCGAAGTGGTGCCGAGGCACTTCTTCGGGAGTGGTGGAAGGTTTACGTCGACGCGAACCGTCGTCCACGTCGGAGGAAGTGCAAGCATGCACCACCTCCGACGTGATCTCTACGAAGAATCCTTAACCTGTGAGTGCATACGTGCTTAAAGGGCTTGACAATTTCGCCTGATGGGTGTATAGTACAGTCTTGTTGTTTAGGTAACAATTTGCGTTAGTTAGTTTCGGTTTTCTTTTTCAAGGAGGCACAAAATGGCGTCACCATTGGTGTCGGGATTAATCCTTTTTGCGAACTTTCTGTTGACCGTAGGCGCGGTTTCCCTCACCGCGTATATGGTCTTGGTGCACCTGAGAACGAGAAAGAAACGAGCGTAGCAACGTTAGGAGCCCCCCCCCGAGCAAGTAACACTTGCCCGGTTTTTTCTTAACAACTTACTATATACTTCAATTTGACTAAATATCGAATAATTTATACAGTTCAATCCACCTGTGTTCGTTACTCTTTTTTTTGTCAGGAGAATGGTCATGAGAAGCATTATTTTGTGGGCACTACTCGCTCTCGGCTGTTGCTGTTGCCCGATCAAGGGGTGCTGTGACAAGGATGGCGGTGGTCCGACCGATCCGCCACCCGTCAGCGGGTGAGCAACAAGTGCGCAGTCCGCCGGATAGACAACCCTATCCGGTCTTTTTTTATTTAACCAATTCTATCCAAAATAATTCGAGAGAAATATCGCTCTCTAAATCCTTATACTAAATACCAAAGACTATATACAAAACTGCTATATGCGAAGTTTATGATTACCAAACTAGGCCAACAGATTCTCCGCGGACAAAATTACATTAGACAAAAGCATCGTTACCGTCATCGGACCGACACCACCCGGAACAGGAGTTACTGCCGAAACCAACTTATCAACTTCTGAATGTTTCACATCACCAAACCAGTTGTCACCGACTTTATGAATTCCAACATCAACCAATACACAACCTTTGTTAATATATTCTTTTCCAATGAATTCTTTTTGCCCGATAGCGACTACCAAAATATCGGCCTGCTTTGTGTGCTTGGCCAAATCCTTTGTGTGACGATGACAAACGGTCACAGTCGCATTGGCATCTTTTTTCTTTTGCAAAAGAAGTAACGCTAACGGCTTCCCCACCAAATTTCCACGGCCAATAATCACGACATGCTTACCATCAAAATTAATTTTATTTTTGATTAATAGCTGATGAATTCCGGCTGGCGTTGGCGGTAAAAAACGGGGTTTACTAAAGGAAAGCAGGCCGATATTTTCGGGATGCAAACAATCAACGTCTTTTTTCGGATCAACTAATTTAATTACCTCTCGCATTTCGCTGGCGTCGCCCCGTGGCACCTGCACAACAATCCCATGCATTTTCGGATTTTCATTCCATCTTGCGACAATCTTGGTAGCATTCTCCAAAAAACCTTCTTTTGGCAACGTTTCAATAACAACTTCAATTCCCAAAAGTTCACACTTTTTTTCCTTCTGGCGTACAAAAATTGCGCTCTCTTTATCCCCTTCTTTTAGCAAGATAGCTAACCCGGGAATAATACCGGCAGTCTTTAGTAAACCAATACGCTTCGACAATTGTTCATCAAATTTTGTTGCTAATTTTCGACCGTCGAGAATTTGTGGATTCATAGTAAAATAATTTAACACAAATATGTCATTTTGTCACACCAATCAACAAATAATAACTAAAACAAGAAAACGCATCATAATTTATATGGGCAATTCATGAATTGCCCCTACACGCCGGGCAACGGAAACGACAAACAAAACTCTCGAACACTCACCTTAAGTTGTGCCATTTTTGCCTCATCCGCATGTTCACGAATTGCTTGTAACATAAAATCGGTAAGTTTATCGATTTCCGGTTCCTTCATGCCACGCGTGGTAATCGCCGGAGTTCCAAGACGTAACCCGCTCGGTGAATATGGCGGTAACGTATCATCGGGAACCGTGCTTTTACTGGCACTGATGCCCACTTCATCTAAAATGTGCTGTACTTCTTTGCCATTCAAGCCAAATGACTTTACGCAATCGACAACCATCATGTGATTATCGGTACCATTAGTAACCAACTTACAGCCATTGGACATTAGGCGCTCGGCCATGGTTTTTGCATTTAAAATTACCTGCTTGGCATAAACTTTATATTCCGGTTGCATTGCTTCACCCAACGCTACGGCAATCGCAGCAATATTATTCATGTGCGGTCCGCCTTGAAAACCCGGAAAAACACTGCGATCAATCAGAGTAGGCAAATTCTCCACCGTTTTTTCAACCGCCTTTAAGGGATTGGAAACTTTCCCTTGTGACAAAATCATGCCACCCCGTGGACCACGCAAGGTTTTATGGGTTGTTGTTGTCACAACATTAAAGCCATAATCAAACGGGTTTTTAAGTTCACCGGCCGCAATCAACCCGGCAACGTGCGCAACATCCGCCATGGCGATTGCCCCCACTTCATCAGCAACAGCGCGTATTTTTGCGTAATCCAGCTCTCTTGGATAAGCCGAAAAACCCGCAAGAATAATTTTAACTTTTTCTTGTTTTGCCACCTTTAACATGTCGTCATAATCAATTGCACCGGTTTCTAGGTCACCCATCTTATACCGCACAAAGTTAAACAATTTCGACATATAAGTAACCGGACTGCCATGCGTTAAGTGACCTCCATGCGAAAGATCCATTCCCATAATTGCATCACCCGGCTCCAACCAAGAAAAATACACCGCAATGTTGGCCGGTGCACCGGAAAGCGGTTGCACGTTGGCATGATTACAACGAAATATCTTCTTTGCCCTTTCAATTGCCAGCGTCTCAACTGCATCCGTAAATTCCTGACCACCATAGTAACGCTTTCCCGGAAAACCCTCGGCATATTTATTTGTCATATGACTACCCAAGGCCTCCAACACCGCCGGCGAAACATAATTTTCAGACGCAATTAATTCAACACCCTCACGTTGTCTTTGCATTTCCCCCTCAACTGTTGCGTAGACCTCAGGATCACTCTTCTTTAATTCTGTTTTATTCATATCAGTTGTCTTTCATTAAAAATAATTCGTCACCTGCTTGATTAGTGAGAAATTATCATCTTACATCATGGCTTTATTATTACACCCCCAGTACTCTTTTTACCAATTTCAATTCCTTCTCCAGAACTGAATGCAAGGGCGAAGGCAAATTTTCTAAAGTAAACCAACCGATATCGTCAATTTTTTCAGGATCACCATTTACAACTTTTTTAGGATCAACTAGCACCGAATATCGCATCGCCACCCAATGTGTTTGATAATCGCCATTTTGTCTAATCACATTTACATGTTCCAAATACTTCAATTCAATCGGTTCAACGCCATATTCTTCCATTACCTCACGACGAACCGCCGACTCCAAATCCTCCCCAAACTCCACCGCTCCCCCGCCATTGTCCCAATGACCATGTTCATCTCGACACTTGTTACTGCGCTTGTGCAACAAAACACGCCCATGACCGTCATGGCAAATAAAAACGACACCGACTCCGATAAAGTCCACTCCGCGCTTCAAATCATTTTTGTTTTTTATTATATCAGCCATAATACATATTTTGCACTCTTAATCCAAAAACAGTCAACCAAATAATTGTGATTTTTTTATCCCCATCCGCCCACGCAAATTTCTTGTCGGTTTTAAAAATCTTTTCTCCAACCACGATCTAAACACAAACAATGGACGCATAATACTGAGTATGGTTCTAAAAGAAAACTGATACATAATTCGTTCCACAAAAGATACCGGCTCGAAAATATTCCAACCAATCTCCTCCGCATATTTCTTGTATTCGACCATGTATGGATGAAAACCATGGTGCCACACCTTGGGATATCCACTGAAATGGATGATGCGCGGTTTAAAAATATAATAATAATTTTCAATATCGATTTTTGCAAAAGAAAAATGATGTTTACAAACATTCCAGGCCATATCCAGTGGCAACCATTTTCCGGAACACAACATGTTGAGTGCTTGCTGATCATGGTAAACAAGAATTGAAGCATTTTTGTTTACAAATTCAATACTTTTTTCACTCAGATTTTCATTTCTCCATTTTCGCAAGTTATATATCAAAACACCGGCGTTAAAACTATTTTCTCCGTATGAATCTGCCACCGCACCCAATAAATTTTCCCCAAGTTCAATAGACCAAAGCTTGCTCACATCGTCCAAAATAATCATATCGGCATCCAAGTAAATGGATGTTTCAAAACTATCATCAACAACGCGCGGAAGAAGCAAACGAAAATATGTCGCTGTCGATAAGTGACCCAAGTAAACAGAATTGAACAATGATAAATCCGCAGGAAAAAAACTAATTCTAGCATTCGAAAACCTTGCAACAGCATCCAAGAGAATCTTTTTATATGATTCAGTTAAACCATTTTCGATTATTGTAATTTCTACCGTATATGCCGGTGACATGTTTTTCATCAACGAAAACAACATAACTGCCAACGGATAAACCATATTTTGGTCAATCGATGAAACTACGCTGATGCGCTGTAAATTTTCAATTACATTATTCATCTTGCTTATAAAAAAGACAATTAAAGTATTTCCCAAAATAAGCGTTATTCTCGCTAATAAATTTGTAGCCTAATAATTTTAATCTTTCTATGCAATTCAATGTTTGCGTCTGAAAACGTGCATCTATAAAATCGTGAAATTCAATTGTAATCGATTTGATTCGCTCATATTCATCCTTCCCAAAAGTTTCCAACAATCCCCACTCTGCACCTTCAATATCAATTTTTAATAAATCAATCTTCTTTATCGAACATAGGTTAAATATCTTTTCCATAGTAATTGTTGGCACTCTAATCTTTTCCCGTATCAATATGTTTTTTGCAAAATCATCATTCATCGTACTTGAAGAAATATTGTCTGTAAGATTGAATAAAACGTTTTTTTTATTTCTATCCTTTTCCCCGACAATACAAGCATTGATAATTTTTTTATTCTTGGGCGTTATTAATTTATGCAATTTTAACGCAAGATTGGGATTAGCTTCCACTAATATATAACTCGCATCGGGCCTCATGAGTGATAGCTCCCTGGAAAATTCACCCACACAGGCGCCAAGATCTAAAACGGTATTAAGATGGGAAATGTCCTTTTTCAAATAGTAATGGTCAGAAGCGGAACCCAAACCACAATAGGACATTTGAACTGTTTTCTGAACACGACTTTTTGTATACTTAATAAAATTTATCAAGCGTTGGGTCATATAACTAACATAATTGTACTGTCATTTATTTATGAGAAATGCGGATCAATAAGGACTTTTTCCAAAACCAATCAATCCAGATAACAATTTAATACAATAGCCATTATGCCTTCCCGTGACACTTCTTATATTTTTTTCCTGATCCGCAAAAACAGGGATCATTTCGACCAATTGTCGGTTTCTTCTTGACTGGAGATTGCTCGGAAACATTGTTTGCGGATACTGAACCGGCAGGAACAAGGGCCTCGTTCGGCTTAACCGCATCAGGATGCACCATCGTAATATTTTTTGTCTGGTTTTCTTCGACACGTGGCGCCGTTTGCGGATGAATATCCAAATGGAATATCGCCGCTGATGCCTCTTGCCTGAAAGTTGCCATTAAATTCTGAAACAACTGATGCCCTTCTCGTCGATATTCAACCAATGGATCACGTTGACCATAACCGCGCAACCCGATACCAGTGCGCAAATACTCCATTGTGTCCAAATGGTCTGTCCAAAGAAAATCCAATGCCCTAAGAACAATACTGCGAATCACATCATAAAACATTGGGTCTTTGTTTGTGCGCGCTTCTTGCCCATCATAATGACGCCCTACAAACACGCGCAATACTTCTTTTGTTTTATCGGTTATTCCACTCGTAGCATCCACGGGAATTGTTTCTTTAATCTCTTGCCACTCGATATCAGTGAGATTAATTAACCTCTCAATGGTTTTCTTAACTTCCTGTTCAACCTCATGTTCCGCTTCTCCGCCTTCCGGCGCCGGGGCAATTAGTGCGGTATTTACCACCTCGCAAAGTGTTTGCGCCAGAAGTTCTGTAACGATTACGCGTAATTTTGAATTATCACCCTGAGTTTCCAATACATTATTGCGTAGACGATAAAAAGCTTCGCGCTGTTTATTCATCACATCGTCGTAATCCAAAACATGTTTTCTTGAATCAAAATAAAATCCTTCCACGCGTGCCTGCGCACTTTCAACCGCCTTTGAAACAAGTCGGCTTTCTATCGGTTCATCTTCAGGGATATTAAATCGCGTCAGCAAATTTTTCATTCGATCGGCACCAAATATACGCATTACATCATCCTCGGCCGAAATAAAGAACTGCGAACTACCCATATCACCCTGACGCCCGGCGCGTCCACGTAACTGATTGTCTATACGACGAGCTTCGTGCCGTTCTGTACCGATAATATGCAATCCACCAATTTCACGCACTCCATCACCAAGCTTAATATCCGTTCCGCGACCAGCCATGTTAGTAGAAATTGTTACCGCTTCTTTTTGTCCGGCATTTGCCACAATTTCGGCTTCACGAGCGTGATTTTTCGCATTCAACACTTCATGCTTAACGCCTTCACGAATGAGCATGTTACTCAATAATTCCGATTTTTCTATTGCCACCGTACCAACCAAAACCGGTTGTCCAATTTTATTACGCTCCTTAATTTCTTTCACCACGTTCCTAAATTTACCTAATTCCGTCCGATAAATTCGGTCCGCTTCATCTTTCCTGATAAGCGATTTATTTGTTGGAACCACCAAAACATCCAAGTTGTATACTTTTTGAAACTCTTCTTCGGATGTTTTTGCCGTACCCGTCATTCCTGCTAATTTTTTATACAGACGAAAATAGTTTTGAAAAGTAATTGTCGCCATTGTGCGACTTTCTTGTTGCACTTTAACACCTTCTTTTGCCTCAATCGCCTGATGCAGACCTTCAGAATATCGACGACCGGGCATTAGTCGACCGGTAAACGAATCAACAATCATCACCTCTCCTTCTTTGACAACATAATCCACGTCGCGCTTATATAACGCCATTGCCCGCAAAGCTTGCTCCAAATGATGCACAACCTTCACTTCACCGGAACCGTAAATATTTTCAACACCCAATATTTTTTCAACGCGCGAAATACCTTCGTCAGTTAACGTAACAGCCCGCTCTTTTTCATCCACTTCATAATGTTTTTCTTTTTCCAACTGAGGAGCGATACGCGCAAACTCCGCGTACTGTTTACTTGATTCTTCGTCTGGAGCGGAAATAATTAATGGTGTACGGGCTTCATCGATTAAGATTGAATCAACTTCATCGACAATTGCATAATATAACTCGCGTTGAACTTTTTCTTCGACGCGATACGCCATATTGTCCCGCAGATAATCAAAACCGAATTCGTTGTTTGTTCCATAAGTAATATCCGAAGCGTATGCGGCGCGTTTTTCAAAAGCCGTCTGACCATGCGCTGTCACCCCGACAGTCAATCCCAGCGTTTGATAAATTTTACCCATCCACTCAGCATCACGTTTTGCCAAATAATCATTCGCCGTTACCAAATGAACACCCTTTCCATGTAAAGCGTTCAAAACAATAGGCATGGTCGAAACCAGTGTTTTACCTTCTCCGGTTTTCATTTCCGAAATATTTCCTTGGTGTAAAATAATTCCACCCATTACTTGAACCGGAAATGGATGTTCACCAAGCACGCGACGCGCTGTTTCGCGGACTAATGCAAACGCATCCGGCAACAGTTCATCGGTTGATTTTTCTTTTGCGACAACGCGTAATTCGTTCAATTTTTCAGGAAGACCCGCGTCAGAGAGCTTACGCATCTCCGGCTCCAGAGCGAGAACACGGTCGGCAATCTTCTTGATCTTATCAAGTTTCGCCGAATCTCGGCCCATGAAACGGTCAAATAATGCGATCATAACAATAATTTATCTTGCCACGAATAAGTATGAATGACAAGGGGAAGTTTTGAAAATAAATACATTGTTGTGTTCATTAATTTCTAATTACTAATATCTAATTTTTAATGAAATGCGCAAATTACCAAACGCTAACGATATGTTACATAATTAAACTTTTCATTAGATATTGTAATTTTTATCTCATCTGCCATTCCTTCCACTTTTCTGCCACATATTTCTCCAAATTATTCCTAAAGTTTTCTTCTGAATACAACTCTGCTCTGGCGCGAATTTTAAGACAATCATAATCCTTTTCTTTCTCCATAAAAGAACGGACCGCTTCTGCCAATAACGCTTCGTGTGGTTCATCAAAAAATTCACCCGTTACTCCTTCCACGATAGTTTCCGTCGCACCACCCCGACGTAAGGCGATTACTGGTTTACCACTCGCCATCGCTTCAACGGGGACAATCCCAAAATCATCTTCACCGGGAAATATTACCGCCCTAGCACCTGCATAAATATCCGGTAATTTATCGTCACTCACGAACCCCTTAAATGTTATCGTTGGGCCGGCAATCCCCTGCAAGCGTTCCAAGTCCCTGCCCTCTCCCACAATTACCAACGGTAGTTCTAACTTATTAAAAGCATGAATAGCCACATCAATACGTTTATATGGAGAAAGCCTGGAGACAATTAAAAAATAGCCTTTATGCGCTTTCGTCGGTGAAAATTTGTTTATATTTACCGGTGGATATACTACATGCGAATCTCTTCCATAATATTTCTTAATCCGCCCCGCGGTTGTATTTGAGTTGGCAATATAATAATCGACGCGCCTTGATGCCGCTTGATCCCATAGTCGCAAGTAATGCAACAAAATAGTAAGCACTCCGTATTTCAATGTACCGCCACCAAATTCTTCCAAAACGTGCGGATACCAATCCCACAAATATCGTGTTGGCGAATGACAAAAACAAATATGCAACGTGCCTGGTCGTGTTACCACACCCTTTGCGAAAGCAGACGCGCTACTAATCACAACATCATAGCGACTCAAATCAAAAGTCTCCGGAACTACGGGGAGCAACGGCAAAAACAATCTTTCACGTTTTCGTAAAAATTCAGGAAAACGTCGCAAAAAAGAAAAATGCAAATCAGCGTCAGGAAATAGCGCCTTTGTGACAGAATTTTCATGAAGCAAAGCATATATCGGCGCATCCGGGTACAAGCGATGCATTTCTGCCAAAACCCGTTCTGCTCCGCCCAGCCTTGTTAATGACTCATGCACAAGTGCGATTTTCATATTTACGAGGTAATTATTTCTGAAATTTCACGCGCAACATCCTCCCAATTTCGATTGGGAACAGGCGCGGGCGTCACCGGTTTTAATATCAAATTTTTTAATGCTACAACCCAATTTGCCACAAGGTTTTCTTTAACATAAATACCCGCATTTCCTCCCGCTTCAATACAGGGTTCACAAGCACTTGCCACAAACGGTACACGTGTCGCTCTTGCTTCCAAAAGCACCAAACTACTGCCTTCGCAAAGACTGGGTAACACCACGCCACTCGCCTCTCTCATTGCCTGATCGCGTAAACCATCTGTCGCATAGCCATAAAAAATTATACGATTTTTATTACGGAGTTTTTCCGCAAAGTGATTAATTTCCTGCGCCCCATATCCATCCTTACCAATCAAAACCAAATTATGTTTAATTTCCGGATTATTTATCAGCAATAAATCATATGCTTCCAATAGCATAAATAAATTTTTCTTTGTTTCAATTCGACCAACAAATAATAAATAGGGCTTTGGCCATGCGATTGACTTTTCATTCTTGACTACCAAAATTGAAGCCGGCTTAACTACACTCACACGACCTGCTCCAAAAATATTTTCGATTTGATTCTTAGTGGCAAATGAATGCGTAATAACACTAGAAGTACGTACTGCATTAGCCCCAGTCAATCGCAAATATAAACGTTGAAAAAAAGGATACACTTTGGGAAATTCTTCAAAACATACATCATGAATGTATATAACATTCTTTTTAGGGCGGATAATTGGAAGAACATGCGAAGGCACAAATAGACAATCAACTCCGTCAAATTGCGCTTTAATGCCTAAATACAAATGAGACCACAAATAACGCAGGTCGGAGGTTTTTACTATTGCACCCGTAAATATGCTCGAATCTTTCCGTGCGTATACAGTGACTTTATGACCCTTTTTTTTAAGTTCTTTTATTAACGGAGGCAAGACAAGCAAACAATATCTCTCAACACCGGTAGACTTGTCCAAAACACACCGAGACCCATCAATACCAACGTGCATAACTATCTTGCTGCCAATAAGCTTTTTTTGTACACTTCCAAATTCTCAACGGCAACTCCGACACCCTTAATCACGCATTGCAACGGATTTTCCGCAATTGAACAAGGGACAGAAGTCACCTTGGCGACAAGTTTATCCATATTTCGCAATAACGCGCCTCCCCCCGACAAAACAATCCCCTTATCAATCACGTCCGCGGAAAGTTCAGGAGGTGTATCTTGTAAAACAAGTTTTATGGCTTGTGTAATATTTTCTAATTCATCCTGGATAGCTTCCGTTACCTCAAAGGAGGAAATTGAAACCTCTTTTGGCAAACCACTACTTACATCTCGACCTCGGATTACATACTCTTTCTGTTCTTCTACGGGAAGCGCGCTACCAATCGCGATTTTTACGTCTTCTGCCGTTCTTTCTCCAACCGATAAACCGTGTCGTTTTCGAATATATTCAGCGATCGCGAAATCAATTTTATTTCCACCAACCCGCGCGGAATGCGATGCGACAATCCCTCCCAAAGAAATAACCGCGACCTCTGAAGTTCCTCCACCAATATCAATCACCATGTTGCCGGAAGTCTCACCAATCGGAATACCCGCTCCTATTGCCGCGGCGAGTGGTTCTTTCACCAAATAGGCATTTTTAGCTCCAGCGGACAACGCCGCTTCGGTAACGGCACGCCTTTCCGTACTTGTTATACCGGCGGGAACGGCGATCATCACATCCGGTCGAAAAAAACTGATACCTCGCCCCATCGCTCTTTCAATAAAATACCGCAACATGGCTTCTGTAACACGAAAATCGGCAATTACTCCATCACGTAACGGACGTGACGTTATGACACTTTCAGGTGTTCTGCCAAGCATTTCTTTGGCTTCGTTTCCAATGGCCAAAATCCTATTATCTTCCACGGAAACAGCCACAACGGTCGGTTCAGAAAGCACAACTCCCCTCTTTGGCACATAAACCAAAGTGTTAGCCGTTCCCAAATCAATTCCAATACGTCGGTTGAACATAGTAAGTTAAACTAATGTAACATTGAAGCCCAATAGTTTCAATCGATAAAAAATTATACGAATACTACAAAAATACAATTTTATTATAACCCTTGGCAGATCAAAATTTTAATGGATTTTTTCTTACAACCAAGTTATAATCCGTTAAACACTCATGACACCCCGCGCTCGTTTAATTGTCAATATTTTGGCTTGGTTTGCATTTTTAGCAATAGCTCCATTTCTTATTAGTTACTCCATGGGCCATCGCATCACAACAAACTCAGCCAACCCCGTATCAGTCGGCACCTTTCTTCTTCGTACTGTTCCCAACGGCGCAGAAGTTTTTCTAAACGAAAAATTATTGGGAAATAAAACACCTTCATCAATCCAAAATCTTTTACCGGGGCAATACAATCTTCGCGTTGAAAAAGATGGCTATCGTCAATGGAACAAAAAATTGCCCATCACCGGAACCTTAATTACTGACATACGAGATGTTCGCCTCATTCCCGCCGTTATCGAAGAAGATGTTATGCGAACCGATATCATCAATTTTTCGATTTCCCCAAAAAGACAATGGCTTGGCTTAATTGATAAAACCAAGAATGGTAATCAACTCAAAATCGTTTCCTTCAATAAATACGCGGACCCCGGAATTAATGTGAAAGTACTTATTAACAGCAAAGAAACCGTCAATTTTTTATGGTCACCAAATGAAGACTATTTGATCCTTCAACTTTCGATGAATAAAACATCCAGGAACTATCTTGTAGAAATCAACAACGGTAATTCAACCGAATTGGTAAATGATGGATCAAAAATTATGGGGTGGGTTTCAACATTGACAGATGAAAAACTGGTAAAACTTAAATCAAATAAAACAATTATTTCTCCATTAAAGGGAACCGGTACGGAAACTATTTCTTTGAAAACGGAAGCAATCAGTTTTAACACGAATAGTTTCGCCATTTTGGAAAAAAATGATGAAAAATACAACATTCGTACTTTTTCATTAAGTGGCAACGAACAAGATCAAATTAGTGTCCCCTCGCTCGCTAAATTCCCAATAAACGATATTTTTCTCTCCTCATCGGGAGATATCGCCATTTTAGTACAACCAACACAAAAGTTGATGATTTGGGATAATACAGATCACTCATGGCACGAAATAACTGAGCATGCGGATAATATCAATTGGTCACCGGAAGGAGATAAAATTAGTTGGCAAGAATCGGAATTTGATTTATGGATTATGAATTTGCATGAAAAAAGAACTCTTTTAAACCCGTTTGTACCGGAATTAATCGCTCGCCTCTCTTCACCGATACGCAAGCCGGCTTGGTACGCAGGGTCTCACCAAATACTTTTCTTTGAAAAAGATACACTAAAAATTGCTGAACTAGACCCAAGAAACGGCCACATTATCGAAAGTCTTATTAGCACAAACATCAGTGATAGCAAGGCGGAAGTAATCCAAAACGGCGATGAAATAATCGCTACTGTGTCACACGAAAACGTTCCCGCCCTCTCAAGATTCTTTATGCTGGAAAAAGCGGATCGGTAATTTTTTTAATAACTCTGATAACTTCCTCAGCTAAGGGATAATTTTCCAAATCAACCAAGTTAACAAATTTGTTTTCAATATTATCCGCCTCGATTGGTTGGCCCAATTCTCCGATCAAATCTGCTTTATAAAATAGTTGAATTGATTGGAAATACTTATCCTGTGATCTGCTGTAAAAATAACTTTCATTTATATCAACTAAATTCCTGGGCTCAACAACTGCACCAGCCTCCTCGAGTGCTTCACGCTTTAACGCATCTTTGATCGTTTCTCCAATTTCAACGCCCCCACCAGGAATATCGAATAGCCTTTCAGTCCTATTTTTGATAATTAAAACACTGCCTTCCCTAACAACAACTGCGTAAACTGACACACGAAACAAAATCGGAGATCCATCATATTCGACAATATTCTTATCGGCGTCTCTAAATACCACCATGAAATTCAACATATTTCTGCGCAATAATTTGCGCGGTAAAATTTTGCTCTACGTGCGCCCTCCCATTTTCACCCATCCTTTGGGCTTCTTTCTTGTTTTCTATAACTTTTTTTAATGCAACAGATAATTCATCGACACTGCCTGGTTTAACCAAATACCCCGTTCCCTCTTTAAATGTTTCCTTTATTCCTCCAATATCCGAGGCTACAACCGCACGACCACGCGCGTAAGCCTCGATAATCGTTCGACCAAACGGTTCTTCCCAAATACTTGGCTGAACAACAACCATCGCATCATCAAAATATTGTTTCACTTCTTCTTGTGTTTTTTTACCAACGAATTGTATCGATATATCGATACAATTTTCAGTGATATTTTTTTTGTATTGCTCAATTTTTCCTTTTCCGATGATTACGAGCTCGACGTCTTTTTCTCTTGTCTGTAGTCTTGCGAAAGCATCAATCAGAACTTTAATACCTTTATAATCCTCTACTGTCCCGGCATAAACGATTTTCTTCCCTGCAATCGGTTTAATCGGCGTTAACCAATCAGGACTAATCGGATTTGGGATGACAGTTGTATTTTGTGGCAATTTTAGACGCGATGACACGCGTTGTCGTAAAGCCTCGCTGATATACACCTGGTTTTTAAACGCTTGATAGGTTTCATTGCGAAAACCGAGGTTATATTTATATTGCCAAATTCGAAATGGCTTGCGCGCGATTGAAGCCTCGCAAACTCGGTGACAACGCAAGCAAACGTTCGCCAACGTACAGCCATCGCAAGACTTTCCATCAGACCACATATTATTCGTTGTTCCGCAAATCGGGGCGAAATCACGAACAGTAACAAACGTGTTTGGCAAATGTAATTTTGCTAACGCCTGCGCAGTGCGAAAATCATGCGCATGAACAATATCAAATTTTTCTGACAATTCTCGCTGTAATACTTTAGATAGTTTTGTGCTTTTACAATTTTCAAAAAGTGGTTTTTCCCAAAGACCAAGCAAGGCTTTTACGCGCTTAATTGTCACGCCGTTAATGATTTCTATTCTATCTTCTTTAGCACCACAAACTACCGTCACTTCATGACCAAGAGAAACCATCCCCTCCGCAATGTATTTTGTGGACCATTCCCCGCCACCAATAAACTCCGGAGGAAAATGCGAGGAAAGGAAGGCAATTTTCATATAATTGAGTTTACCACGCGATGGGGCGATTCCAAGAATCTTTCCCTTACACGAAAATTTTCTTATACACCGCAAGGGTCTGCTCTGTTGTTTTGTCCCAATTGTATTGCGCCGCTCTGACTAAGCCCTTTTCTCTTAACTGGCTTTGTAAAACAATATCCAACGCTAATCTTTCCATCTCCCGCGCTAAAGAATCTTCGTCTAGGGGATTGATTGTTATCGCGGCATCGCCCACCACTTCCGGCAAACTGGAAACATTCGAAGTGATTACGGGGGTTCCGCACGCCATCGCCTCTAACGGCGGTAAGCCATACCCTTCATACAAACTCGGAAAAACAAATAAGGTTGCTAAACTGTAAATTACAGGTAAATATTCTGATTCAACATAAGACAAACTAATAATTCGGTCGCGAAACGGAGATTTGGCAATTTCATCTTTGACGTCTTCAAAACCCCACCCCCACTTACCGACGAGCAACAAACTATGCGGTATTTTTGAGGCAACTTTATTATAAGAGCGAATCAACCGCGCAATATTTTTTCGCGGTTCTATCGTACCAACATACAAAATATAAATTTCTGGAAGTTTATATTTTTCACGTACCATTGTTTTTTCGTTTTCAGAGGCCTGTTTAAACTTAGCATCTACGCCGAGTGACGTAACTGTTATTTTTGCCGGATCGACCTGCAAAAGTCTCACAATGTCGCGTTTTGAACATTCGGAAATTGTAATCAAGTGTGCGCATGTTTTCGCCACAAGCGGTAACTGCTTGCGCCAATAAGCCAACTGAATTGCCGTTTGTGTTTCCGGATAAAGCAACGGAATAACGTCGTACATTGTCGCAATTGCCGTAGGCTTTTTAAACGGCGTAGTCGCCGGTTTAAAATAATGAATAAAATCAATTTTGTCCCTCTTTAATGCCCCTGGTAACAAAAAGTAATCCCAACCAATACGAAACAACGGGTGTCCAACTGGAACCACCTTTTCTTTTGCCGGACCAAAACCACCGACATTTTTATTGTTGTCATGATAAACAATATATTCGTTTTCGCCCCCACTTTTCAAAATACGACTAATAACTTCTTTTGTGTATGTACGCACACCACCGCCGAGGGTCGACAATGAACGGGCCTCAAGGGCAATACGCGCCATTTTTAATGGTTATTTAATTCTTGAAAAATTAATTCATACCGTTTCGTTGTGTTTTCAATCAGAAAATTTTCCACATCTTTTTTGTTTGCCTCACCAATAGTTTTCCTCATCGCCAGATCAACAACTAACTGATCCATCGCTTTGGACAACTTATTGATATCGCCAACATTAACCAGCATTGCGTTTTTTCCCGGAATAAGAAAATCTGTATGTCCGCCAATATTTGTTGTGATAATCGGTAATCCAGAATACATTGCCTCAAGAAAACAAATCCCAAAACCTTCATGATGCGATGCAGACACATAGACGTCGGATTGTTTCAATATCTGATATTTCTGTTCTTCCGTCGCGCGTCCATGCATTTCAATTCGATCTGTAACTCCGAGTTTACTAATCTCCATGCGCAATTCCGGTAACAGCGGACCATCACCAATCACGTGCAAATTTGTGTTCTTGTTTTCCATGGAAGCAAACGCGCGGAACAAATCAAAATACCCTTTTCGTGCCACCAGCCGACCAATTGAGACGAAGTGCGTCTTACCACTTTCATCCTTCACTCTATCCCCCGTACCCAATATACTCGTCGGTGGCACCAAACCAAGCGGAATCACCTCAATCCCCTCGGGGGCTTGATAGTAACGAATCGCCCTTTCTTTCGTATCGTGAGAAATGGCGGTGATTTTATCAGCGCAACGCATAATCCGTCTTATGATAAATCGCAAAAGACCGTGACGATGTGGTGAAATTCCCTTACTTGGATCGTAAATATCTCCTCCGATTAACGTCAAAACAAAAGGGATTTTATAAATTTTTGCCAAGAAAGCCGCCGGTAATCCGGATGGAACAGCAAAGTGAGCATTGATAACACTGGGTCTAATTTTAGGCACTAAAAATAGACCATAAATAAGGGCGGATGGAAAAAATGAAACCAGAGAAATGGTTGAAGCCGTCGGCAAATCCATTCTTCCAAAAACTGGAACACGGTAGATTTTTACCCCGTTTCGTGTTTCTTTACGCGACAAATTATGAAAGCCGGTAGTCAACACGAAAACCTCATGGGTTTTAGCTAATTGTTCAGCCAAATCCTGTGCCTCAATGCTCCCACCACCTCCAAGAGGGGGATATTCGTAGTTAATAAGAAGTATTTTCATAATCTATTGAATCCGTGGATTCTCCACCAAAATTGGGTTTCTGTCAAGTTCTATGGTGTATTTAATCAACTTGCCAGCCTCCGTTTCCAGTTCCATATTTATTTTCTGGCCGTCCACAAGAGAAATATTTCTTTCCCCCTTTTCGCTCCTTAATACAAGATGATTATTTGAAGCCACATCAATTACGTTCATATTCAAATTAATCACTCCTTTTTCCGAAGCGTACACATAAAATTGCGCGCTTTTTTGTAATTCAATTACGCTCCGATCTGCTGTCTTCTTCTTGATCTGCCAACCCCTTCCTTCCATTACATAGTAATGCGCATCTGTAGATTTGTTTCCAGAAATACTATACACAAAAGTACTCTCCCCTACTTTATTTTCACGCAACCCCAAAATATCTCGCAGATATGTTTGGACTTTTACAACCTGTGTTTGATCCAGAATCGTTTGCTTATTCCCTTCAAGTGAGACTACCCCGCCTTGCGGATTTGTTTCAAAAATCACATTCGTTATTCCCTGAGAGGTGAAAGCCAAATTAACGATATCTTTATTTTGTTGACCAAAAATAGTTGGTAAATCAAAATCCGAAAGTCGAAGTAAAACCAAATCGCGAATGATCGGTGTTGCCAAAAATACTTCCAATGATTTCGGATCGATAATTCTTAGCAAAGCAGAATTTCCCACCACCGACTTCTTATAATCTAATGAATAATATAGCTGTTCAGAGCCATACCGATAATTCGTATAAGCCGGAATAGCCAATATTGCCCCATTTTCCAAATAGCTAGCCACTTCTTTTGAAACCACGTGATCTATCGCCATTACCGGGAAACCAGTAATAGGAATTATTTCAACTAAACATAAAGCGATCAACGGAAACAAATAGATATTCTTTTTTACATTCCACTTGATTGCAAAATAAATGGGTAAAAAAATCACAGGCAAAACAACAAAGCGCCCTACAGTACGAATGGCCGAAAGAACGGGTAGCCGGAAAATAAACTCCCCCGGCAACCACAAATCAAATCCTTTGACTCTTAATGTCGCACCAAGAGAAAGAATGATTCCCGACAAGATAAGAATCACGAATAATAAATCCTTCTTCTTTTTTATAGTTACCAAGAAAGCAACCAGGGCAATAACTGGCAAAACAAAACCAATTGTTTGCACATTATCAGTTGCCAGATTTGCACTATAAACTTTCGCCCCAATTAAGGAAAAAGGTGCCGGCAAAAGCAATGATCGCAGAGTTGCGGAATATGTTTCCCGCTGTGTATCACCAAGATTAAAATTTCCATCGCTTTTTGAAACATGAATGATTGATCCGAAAAATGGCAAAACAGCAATGAGGATTGTAACAAAAAATATTGTCGCAAATACCGGAATTTTTTTTCTGATTCGAACAATCTCTTTCCAATAAACCAGCGCAATTACTGCGATGATTAACATTAAAATTACAAACAATTGATGATCAGTCCACGCCGTCCATATGGAAAAAACCATTCCAAGAAAGAAATACCAGAGATTGTTTTTTTGGTACCAAACCGTCAAACAGACCAAAACAGCCAGCAAACTCCAAAACTGCATCGCCCCAAAATGACCCAACGACTGCGCGATGCGATATGGTGCAAGTTCGATTAATAAGCCCGCAACAAGCGCCGGCCAAAACTGTGCTCCCCCGGCTCTTGCTAAAACATACCCCAGATATCCCGCCAAGATTACGGACGTAATCCACGCCGTATTGTAGGCAACAACATCCCCAAACAAATAGTAGACCGGCAACCAAGGAAGCGGTGCCAAGTTCGGAAGTGTCTTTTCATCAGACACAAAAATTGATCCTTGTTTAACTGTTTCACCCAAACGATTAAACCGCCAAAGAGTTTGATAAGGATCGCCACCAATACCCGCAACTGAAGTGCTAAAATGCTGTAAGACCGGAAAAAACCAAACGCAAGCAACCGCGATAAATAACAGCAACGGCAACACACCAAGTAAAATCCGTTTTTTGCACATCATTTTACTTCTAATTGCGATAATTCCTTACCATCTCGAATAAAATACCAATCGACACCAATCCAACCCGGGTGCGTACTATCAATCAACGCCTTTTTTGAAAGTGGGCCATCTTTTACTAATGCATAAGTAAAATTCGGTTCATCTTTAGCTACCCTTAAAGTAGGAGCATTTGTGGGAAATGTACCATCTGTTGTAACAATAAAATACAAATCTTTACCTAAAATATCTGCTAACGGTTCAAATTTGAACTTTGTTAATCCGCCATCCTGCAATTGTGTAACAGGCACAGTAACCGCTCGAAGATCCTGTCCGTCTAATTGTTCTCGAACATGCACCGTCATTGTTCCCGCTTTCGCTTTTCCGCTATATGTTGCCACGGCAAAACTTATTGCCGACAAATTATCGGCATTCATTTTCTTTTGTAGTACAAGAGTTTGTTTAGGCAGTATTTCTCCAACTATTGCCGTAACTACCGGCTGACGATAAACCCAAGCATACTCTAAACCATTAACATAAGCGGTAAAAATAGGCTTCCGCTTTTTATAATACTCATCCAAAAAGTCATTTGCCCAATGATCCGGGTTGCGCCCAAACATATTGCGATACAAAACAACATAACCCATTCTATTCTCCTGATAGGCACTAATCGTCAAAACGGTCTTTTTTGTCAAAGCACCAAGTTCATCCGGATACCATGACGCGACATAATTTTTATCCGGTTGCGCGTCCAGAAATTTTGCGACCTTATCAAAACCTTCCCCCCAACCCAATTCCTGACTCATGTTTGGCGGAAACAACGGATTATAATAAGCCAATTCATACGGCCCTAATTTAATTAATGCAACAACGGCGGATGCTAAAATTAATACCGCGACCACCGCATTTTGCGTATTTTTTGATAATCTATTCCTGTTCAACACTGCTACTGCGCCATAAATACCGACGCAACCAAGAATTGTTATCGCCGGAAAAACGGGCAACACATATCGATCACCTTTCTTGGCGCCAATTGTCATTTCCACCATAAAAATCAGAACAAATAAACTAAGAAAAAATAAAACACGCCAATTCGCAATCTGAAATATTTTCTCCCGAGTTTTCCTGAAACACAACATCGACACAAGCACAACAAAACCTAATACCACAGAAATAGTAGATCTTGTTAATAATGTCGCCGGATAATGCCAAGCCTCCATGGAATATGGTTCATCCATATCATGCGGTTGCAAGGTTGCCACTTTCATATCTTTTCCAACTTGACTGATATTATCCAATGGGCGCGACACCCATAAAAGCGAAGGCCAAAAAAGCGCCACCACTACCGCCACAATGACCAACCACCCGCCATACAATTTAAGTTGTTTCCAAAATATGTGTTTGGTTAATATATCGTTACGAAAAGCAAATAAAATACCGGCAAACGGCAAAACCGCAATCGCGGGTATTTTTGTAAGAATAGCCAACCCTGCGAAAAAAGCCGATAACCAATAAATCTTTTTAGACTTATTTTTATCATATAAAATCAGCAAAAGGACTGCCACCGCCAAAAAACCGGTCAAAAAAGCATCAACATGCACAATCTTACTAAATCCGATCAGATATGGATCCAGCGCGAGCGCCAATCCCGCGATAAACGCCAAACTGCGCGGTAACAATTTTCTTAAAACAATAAAAATTGCGACGACCAGCAAAGAATTAATAACCGCCATCGGTACTTGCGCAAAAGCGGCAAACTTCAAAATATCGTTCATGTTAAAAACCGTCTGGTAAACAAGTTGAGCAGTATAAACAGCCAAACCCGAAACCCACAAAACGGTTATACCAGGATGCGTTGTTTGAAGCGTATCGTTGATCCGCAAATGTCGCCACGCCTTAATAAATTCCGCCGACCGATTAACCCAATTTTTCTCATCAGCCGTAAGAAAAAGACCGATACCATAAAGTCTTGGCACAAGTGCCACTATCAAAATAATCAGTGCCTCCAACAGCACCCCCCTATTATTCTTTACCAAATTTATTATGCGCATGAACTATATCAACAATACAATAAAATTGTCTTACTGAGAAGACTTATTGCGTTTATAAACTCGAATTGTGTTTGAATAATTTTCAATCGATTTAACAAGAGAATAATTATCATTTACATCTTTTTCGATCATTGGATATTCCAAATAATAGGAAAATTCTGTCACCTTATCCAACACAAACCAATTTACTTTATTTAACACCGCATCAACCATTTGTTCAGATGAAGCCATAAAGACATTACGTAATTCGGGCTCGATAAACCCATACGCATACCAGGTAGGATGCGAAGCATCGAATGGCACATGATGTCCCGATACATACGGAATCGCGACAGCGCCTGTTTGCACCAATTCGTTCTGCGGAACATTCTTCTTTAAATAATCGGCTGTTTCCAATATCGCTGACCAATGAAACGTACCGGTATGATTAAATTTAAATGAATTTTCGGCCGAGCTATAGTTTGCCCAAATAAGCATTGTTGCGACCAGCACTAACGCGACTTTTCTTTTTTGAAAACTATCCGCCAACCATTTTGCTCCAAAAGTCGCCGTTAACGCCAATGCCGGTAAAAATTCGGCGATGTAATTGGCGGTAAATTTTATCCAAACGGCATAGAAGATTGCAATCGCTACAAACCAAATCAATGGCATCCACTGCCATAAAATATTTTCGACTAAATCTGTTTCCTTTCTGCGCAACGGAAAGATTGCCAATAAAACAATTATTATCCCCATTACCGCCCAAAAAATTCCTACCCCGGGCGAAAGACGAGTTTTTTCTTCAAAATTATCAAGAAAATACTTACTTCCCGCCACTAACATTAACGGCACAACCCAAGCAAAGCGAGCAAGCAACCAATTTACGCGCGCAAGAAGACGCTCCAAAAATTGACCCAACATTACAAATGCCAAAAAAATCAACGGTAATGCCTCACGGAAAAAAGGTAAAATACCATTTACTGAATAAGTAGCATACAAATCCCCCCTATCACCAAGTTGATCAATTGACTCTTTGGCCAAACTGATTCCGGTGGCATACAAAACGCCTGTTTTTCCATATAGCTCGAAAATTATCCCAAGAAAGGTGACAAGAACTGCCAACATGCCAAGCCCAAAAATTCCAGTATTAATAAGACGATTTTTCCATGTTATTTTATCCATCAACAAAATAAAAATAATTGGAAAACCTAGCGCTAAGGAACTTTTACGCGCAACGATACTAATTCCAAGAATGATTCCCGCAAAAATAAACCACTGCCATTTTTTCTTATTTTGAGCAATCACTAAAAACGCCAAAGCAAGCGCACTAAACAGCATTTGAATACTTTGCGTGTGGCCGTAGGAATTAAATAATGCTGGGGCACCGGTTAATAACCAAATAGCGGAAGCAATAATCCCTGCCCGTTTTCCACCAATACGTTTACCCAATATATACAACGGCCAAGCCGTGAGAACACCACAAATTAGGCTCACCAATCGACCGGCACTTAATATATTGCCCAAAACAGCGATCATTAACGCGGTGGCTCCAATAAATACCGGTGCCTTTGCTATCGCGTCACCACCGGGCAGTTTTCCCTGCAAAACCGTGCGCGCGTCATACAAATAAAAACCTTCATCGTTGGTATAAGGCATCTGATTAACATACATCATTCTTAAACCGGCTCCACCCAATACCAACACGAGAATAAAAATCCAAAAATATTTTCTATTGTCAAAAAACTGCTCTACCTTGTCGCGAAAAAATAGAATAACAACGGCGAGCAAAACGGCAAAAAACATGAATCTCCCGGCACGCTCATATTCACCGCGTTGATTTTTAAGTGATAAAATAAAATCTTTTATCGCTCGAATTCCGGTTAATTTCGCAAATTCCAATCCGGATATATTGTTATAAACCATAAACGCCATATCACGATCCGTTTTTTGGACGTTTGCAAAGGCCTTTTCAACACCTCTGCCTCCTGCCAAAACAATCAACGAATTCTCCTTACCACCATAAACATCACCGTTTCGATAATCAACCGTAATTGCGTTCCCTTCTACTGATTCGGGTGAACGAACCGATGCGTAATACTTCTTTCCTTTCGATTCGATAATTGGATCGAATTTGAATTCATACATCCCATGATCCACCAAAACACTGGCATTAATTTCTACTGTTCGAAGCGGGTCCCTGTCTTCCAGGTTTTGACGCAATTCAAAGATTACTTCCTTATCATTTTTGCGCTCGCCAAAAGTGGCAAATTGAAAACCGATCCCAACTAAATTATTTTCTTCAGATTTAAAAATCTGCCCCACTTCCCTCGCTCCCGTAATTTCATCAATCGAACGATTGTTTAAGTTTTGTCTCGTGATAGCATACGGTACGCGTATTACATAGCCAACAACGACAACTATCAGCAGTATCAGCACAGCTAAAACCAAGCCCGCTTTCACGAGAAACCCGCTTCTTGTTTTCAATGCATCACAAAAATTCATTTGTCTATTTCATATTCTACAGCCAAACACCCCACTTGACAATTTTGTCGATTATGAGTATGTTATAGAGTTGTTCTTTCCCAAAAACCATTTCCGAAGAAGGAAACACGATGAGTACTGAAACACTGAAGAAGACTTGCGCCTTTGCCATTTTTTGTCTCTTTTTCTTGTCTATTCCCACGTGGGTGGCCACAGACGCCTGCCGAAAAGGCAGGGCAAACAGCAACCGTGTTTTTACGGCAAAAATTTGGTTGCCAAAAAACGCCGAGGTTCACACGGGTACGGATGGTTTCGAAATTGGCAAGTGGCTGGAAAATAACGGCCGTGACAAAGCGTTGGGAGCAAAAAATGTGCCGTTCTATCAGTACCAGAAAGACTTTTCCAAGACCGACAATCGTCACCTGGTAATGATAGCGCCCGGGTCCATCGGCATAGTAACATACCGCACGATATGGAGCGGAAAAGTATACACAACTGAAAAGTATGTCGACGAAGCACCCTACTTTGTGGAAATTATGAAGACAGAATACATCCCCGATGGAGAGATCAAATACACAACGGGAGAGATGCGCATCTTCCCCATTATCTGTATAACGGCTATTGCCGGACTAGGAATCGACTTTCTCCTCGCCTGGGCTATCGTCCTTCTTTGGATGTTCGCAAAATCCCTCACAGACAAAATTCGATATCGTGGCCTCAATTAACACCTTCACACCCGTGAAGGTCTTTTTTTACTTGTTAATAATAAACTACTTCCAATATTGCTCTTTATTATCCTTAAAATATTCAACCGTTTCGGTGATACCGGATTTTAGCGAAACCGTCGCTTCCCAACCAACGGCGCGCTTTATTTTTCGCGTATCGGCAATATAGTTTCCGGTTTCATTGCGTTCGTAATTTTTTGGCCATGGAATATGTGTTTTCTTACCCGTAGAAATTTCCGCCAAAATCGCGTCTACCATATCCACAAAACAGACACGCTCATGCGTCCCAATATTATAAATCTCACCGTTTGTTTTGTCCGAAGAGGCCACTTTCAAAAAAGCAGAAACAATATCATCAATATACAAATAATCTCTTTCTTGTTTTCCGTCACCAAAAATCGTAATGTCCTTCCCCTCTAAGGCCTGCCGAATAAACCAACCAACAATCGAATATTTATTATGTTTCATTTGTTGACGCGGACCATACGGATTTGGTATTCGAATTACGGCCGACTTCAAACCATACGTTTCAAAATAGATACGGTAATATTTTTCGGCAGTAAGTTTATGCACACCATACATACTCACAGGATTTGTCGGATGACTTTCATCCACCGGTGTTGTCATGATGCGACCATAAGCCAAACGCGAAGAAGAAAATAGGATTTTAGTTTGCGGAGCAAATTTTCGCGCCGCTTCTAAGACTCGCAAATGCCCCAAACAATTAATATCTAAATCCAAAAATGGCTCGTTAATGCTATCAATATAACTTACTTGTGCCGCAAGATTAAAGATAAAATCCTGCCCCGCCACCACTTCATTAACAATTTTCTCGTCACGGATATCTCCAATCACCACTTTTATCTTATTTTTTATATCCGCGACATTGAATTCGTTTCCGCCATAAAGCGGAAGTAATGCGTCTAAAACAGTAACTTCCGCACCCATTTCCACTAACGCATGCGCGATGTTGCTCCCGATAAAACCCAAACCACCGGTAATTAATACTCGCTTTCCCGCAAATGTTTTCTCAAAACTAGAAGTTTCTTTAATTTCGCTTTTGGACGTTGTCATGTTTTTTTGTGATAAACAATCTCCTTTAAAATATTTTCATACTGTTTAATTATCTCTCGCCATTCGTAGCCCTGAACAAATTGACGACTGGCTACACCCATTTTTTTTCTTAACTCCTCATTTTGAATTAATTTAGCCAAATCTTGAGCCAGTTTTTCCGTATCGCCTACATCAATAAGATAACCGTTTTCACCTTCACGCACAATTTCCCGATTTCCGGGAACATTTGTTGTAATAATTGGCAATCCACAACCCATCGCCTCAAGTGTAACTGCCGGCATTCCCTCCGATTCGGAAGTAAGCACAAAAACATCCGCTCCTTGATAACTTTCATGCAACTTTTCATAAGGCACGGTACCAACATATTTAATCAAATGACTGACCCCTAGTTTTACGGCTAAACCGTCCAAATGAGAACGCATTGCCCCGGTTCCAACAACCTCCACTTCGAATGGAACGTTAGTAATCTGTTGAATACGCGGTAAAGCCTGCACGACATACTGAAACCCTTTTCGCGCGATAAGACGACCAATAAACAATATCTTTACTTTTGGATTTGGCCGTCTTTCCACCGGAACAAACCGCGAAAGCTCCACACCATTCGGAACCAAACGAAAATCATATTTTGGATCCAATTTACGACCAAGTTCAAAAAGACCATGAGAACAGACTGTAGAAACTGAAGCACCGCGCCAGACCCAGCGCGTCAAAAGGGTGATATACGGATATAATTTTTTATAACGTGACGGATTTGAACCAGGCATATCAGAGCCACCGAAATAAACTGAAAAAGGAGTCCCATAAATAAGATGGATTATTCGGGCCACCCATCCTGCGGGTAAGGCGAAATAGGCATGAATAACGTCTGGTTTTTGACTTGGCACATACCACAAACAATAAAATAAGGCGGATATCCCAAACGAAATTAATTCCCATGCCGAACAATAATCTTTATATCTTCGAAAAGCCGGAACACGAATAATTGTTACGCTTCCTTTATTGATTCCATCCCCGACAAAAGAAGCACTAAATTTTTCCTTGCGTGGCAAATCACGAAAACTAGACGTAATCAAGGTTACGTCATGACCAGCTTCAGAAAAATATTTTACCGCGTACTTGGCAACCGTCGAGCCACCGCCACCAATCGGAGGAAACTCATTGTTGATCAGTAATAATTTCATTCGCCAGGTTTTTCAAACCCCTCCAACAACTCTACAGTATAAGCTCTCTTAGTCGAATAGTAGGTCATCGAAACCGTATCTGCGATAAAACCAGTCATTAAAAGCTGTAACCCGATCATCACAAGCAACACCGCCAAAAGAGGCGTGGTTCTGTTTTGCAAAGAAATCATCCTTAACAACCAAAGAACGGAAAGAGTTCCACCCAGCAAAAACCCCGCTCCGGAAATTGCTAATCCGAGTGAACCAAATAAATGAATTGGGCGCGTCGAATATTGCATCCAAAACTTAACCACCAATAAATCTAATAAACCCTTCCATTTCTTTCTAACGGAATATTTCGATTGACCATACTTTCGCGCATGATGCGTGGTTTTCATTTCTCCGACTTTAAAACCTTTCCACGCCAAAAGGGCGGCAATATACCTTCGATGCAAATCGCTATAAAATTCGATACTATCCAGACATTCTTTTTTATACACTTTAAGACTGCAACCATGATCATGCGTTTTATCGCCGGTAACAATCCTTCTTAACCAATTTCCAATCTTGCTCAAAAATTTTATGTACAAAGAATCTTGTCGCATTGAACGCCAACCGGAAACAACATCATAACCACCCGTCTCAACCATTTTCACCATCGCCGGTATATCGGCCGGATCGTTCTGCATATCCGCATCCATGGTTATTACTATTTCACCGGTTGCATAATCAAATCCCGCCTGCCAACCGACAGACTGACCAAAGTTTCGACGAAAACGAATAATCTTTACTCGACTGTCTTTTTGACGCTCCTCGCGCATTTTTTCCAAAGTTTTATCTTTAGAACCGTCGTCAATAAAAATCAGCTCCCAATCGGGCGAAAGTTGGTTCATTACCACACTAATTTTCGCCACCAACTGCGATATATTACCCTCTTCGTTATATGCTGGAATTACGACAGAATACTTCATTGACAATAAAATAGCACATTAACACGCTCTTGACAAGTCACCTTGCTTATTGTTTGTTGAATATTTTCCCACTGAAAAAAGATGATCAACCCAACGGTAATTATTATAATCGCGATGCCACTGATAAGAGAAATATATGGAATATAATGTTTTTTTACAGGCATAATCTTGATTATAGAACAATTACTTCCTCAACCAGTTTTACCCCTTTTGCTTCAAAAACTCTTTTTTTAATCTCCTCAATTAACGCATGGATATCAAAAGAAGTCGCCCCTCCCTTGTTTAAAATAAAATTGGCGTGTTGTGTGCTCACTTCCGCCCCACCAATTTTTAAGCCTTTACAACCACACTCTTCAATCAATCGACCGGCCGATATTTCAAGTGACGGATTCTTAAATACCGATCCGGCACTGGGAAAAGTGTATGGTTGTTTGTCTTTTCTGGCAGATAAATCATCATTCACAAGCTTCAAGATTACATCTTTCGGAATAGGTATTAACGCAAATGTCGCGTCCCAAATAATATAACTACCGGTTTCCTTTTTAAACAACGAATCACGATATGAAAAATATACATCTTTCCTCTCCAATATTTCCTCCTTCCATTCATTACCAACATTATGAAGAACATGCACGCGCACCAAAGAGTCTTTTGTTTCCATCCCAAAAGCACCGGCATTACCACGCACCAATCCGCCAATTGTTCCGGGAATTCCCGCCAAATGTTCCAATCCGCCCAGATTCAGTTCAGACGCCTTCAGCACCGCCAAACGAGCGATTGCTCCAGCTTCAACAATCAATTCGGATCCGTTAATTACAACTCCCCGTCCCTCAATTTTGATAATTAATCCAGCATAACCAACATCCGAAAAAAGTATATTTGAACCACCGCCTAAAACAAAATGAGCAAGTTTTTTTTCTTGTGCCCACAACAACGCCTCTTTAAGATCTTGGATAGTTGAAACACGCACAAAATATCGCGCCGGACCACCAACGTGCCATGTACAAAATTTAGATAATATTACATTTTCCTCAATATTTAGCATTGTGATTACTGTCCGAAAGGATTAATACGTATCTATTATTGCACAATACTGCGTGCCAACCCATCAATTGAACCCGCCCCCACGAACAACAAAATTTCATCCGTTGTTTCCGTTTCACGCAACATCTTTTCTGCCATATACAAATCCTCGGCAAAATATGCTTCTTTTCCTTTTTGCTTCAATATCTCCACCCAATGCCTGTCTGTGGCAAAGTCTTTTGGATTATCCCTACCCGCCACACTAAACACTTCCACCAAAAGCACCTCATCCGCCAGCGATAAAGCCTCAACAAAATCGTCCCCAAATGCTTGCGTTCTGGTACTTTGATGCGGTTGAAAAACGATCGTAATTTTTTTGTTTGGATAAGCTTGTCTCGCTCCTGATAGTAGCGCCCTTAATTCAGTGGGATGATGCGCGTAATCCGAAATCACGGTCGCGCTTTTATATTTTCCGACCAATTCAAAACGACGCCACGTACCACGAAAAGTGGCCATAGCGTTTCTAATTTTTTCAACATCATCAACGAAAGGTGCTACGGCCGAAATGGCTGTAACAGCATCCAAAAGCATGTGATCGCCCGGAAATGCGACATTAAATTCACCCAACGAAACACCATCACAAGCGACAACAAAATATTGCCGTCCATCTTCATACCTTTGAAAAGTTACAGCGTAGTCTCGTCTTTGCGAGGTCGCCAGCGTGGCGACCGAAGCAATCTCCGCGTTAACCAAATCAAAAGTTGAAATTTTCAAATCATTTCGCAATTCCATCAAACCAGTGGAATATTTATCACTCGCCCACAATATCAATTCTCCGCCCGTTTTAATTTTCCCAATAAACTTTCTAAATGCATCCACATATAATTCAATCGTTGGAAATACATCAACGTGATCGTGATCGATATTATTAATAATGGCGACTGTTGGAGAAAGCTCCAAAAAATGGCTCCGAAATTCATCTGCCTCAACAACCACAATATCGCTTTTCCCAAAACGAAAATTTACATTTCCCAGCGTCGGAACTTTTGTGCCAACCACGACCGTCGGATCCAAACCAGCCTCGGTTAATATGTGTGCGATCAACGCCGTTGTTGTGGATTTTCCATGACTTCCGGCAACAGCGATACAACGATAACTTTCAGTAAGCAAGCCCAAACATTTGGCATAGTTCATTTCGCGAATCCCCTTCTCGCGCGCGAAAACACGAGCGGGGTGTTCAAACGGCAACGCATCGGAATAAACAACAATTTGCGTCTCTTCCGGAACGTTTACTGTCGTTTCTTCAATTTTCACTGAAATTCCCATCTTTTCCAACATTTCCGTCACAATTGATACGGCACGATCTGAACCTGAAACTTCACAACCCAACTCCTTCATCCATTGCGACGCACCGGAAAGACCGATTCCACCGATGCCGAGACAATAAACTTTTGTCCCTGGTTTAAATGTTTGATTCATACTATGAGCATAGCCGAATATTATCTTTTTGAGAAAACTAAAAACACCCCACTATCAAAAGATACGGGGAATTTTGTACAAACCAAATGAGAGATGCGGATTATATTTTAAGTAAAAACCTAAAAAAAATCGGGTCTAAAATCTCTTTCAACAACACCGAAAGTATCTATTTTTAACTTCTAAATTATCACCACCCCGCACTTGATGCGGGGTCCATCGTTGTTAAACGTGGATCCCGCATAATTTTCACCTGATGTTGAAAATTTACGGGATGGAATATGACAAGAAGTTTATCTAATACCTTTGGTGTAGTTGGAAAATTATTCTTTCGTTGAAGCCTACAAGAAATATGGGCTACAAAAAAGAGGGAAGAATGCGACGAATTCTTCCCGATAAATGATTGTCCGTCTTTTGTCGCCGGACTAAATGAACTACCGCCTGCGAACTGGCTTTTCGCGTGGCATAGTAGCGCCACCGAAAAGTTTGGTCATATCCAAACTTCCAGCCGGTGCGGGCGGGCCTTTTACGACCGGCCCGTGGACCCGCGGACATTCCCTCACTTCCCGCACTACTTCGAATTTTTCCGGAACAATTTCCCGGCCGTTCTTGTAGTAAATCACAGGGTAAAAGAAACGACCATTGTCGTCCTCGGCGACACTCCAAACCCCCGGAGTCAATTGTCCGTCCTGAACGATGAACTCCGCTTCACCCTTTTGGTTACCAGCGCCGGAAAACTCCCGACAGCGCACCAGTCGTCCGGTTCGAACCGGTTGCCACGAGCAATACCGACCCTCATTATCGGTTGAAACCTCGCTCGTGAACCACTCACCGACCGAATTGTCGACCTCGAAAGATCCAATCTTCGATGTTTTACCACGCAGGACGGAAATCGTTCCGTCTTCATTAACCAGCAAGCTGGCCTGCGAATATAAATTCCGCGTGGCTTCGAGATGCGCTTCGCGTCGCGCGTTGCGCGCTTCGATTTCGGCGGTGACTGTTTTCGCCTCTTCACAAAGCGCGTCGGTCTCTAAAATCCACCGTCGAAGACCGTCCGCCGTTGAAGGCGCGCGGTAATCGTACCGCCGTTCATACAGCCGATCACGAAGAACGGGATCTATATCCGATTTGTGACAGAGAGATTCATAGTATCCCCCGACCCGGACCTTGGCCAACTCTGCTTGACTCCGCAAAGTCGCTAGCATGCTCTCCTCGCGTGCCCGCCGTTCTTCTTCCTCTCGTCGCCTTTTTACTTCCTCCTTAATGGTGACGATTTTTGCGACAACCGCATCGTGCGCCTGCTCGGCCTCGGTGCGGTTGCGAGTCCAGAGAACCTTGAACCACGAATCGCTTTCGTAATTGCGATACGGGTTCAGGGCAACAGTCCCGAAGGCGACCAGGTCCGTCGCCGTCACCACGCACTTGCCGTAGCAAGTTGTAATGACATCCGCGACAACGGAATTTTCATCCGCCGGGTCGGGCAAAACAATCGCAGGTCGTGCCGTTTCCGGCCAGTTTGACCACTGACTTTCGTTCAGGCCGTCGCGAACTTTCGCTTTGAACTCCGACGACCGGCAATCGATGTAATATCCGTACCCATCGATGGCCGAGTAAAAAGCCACTTCACGACCACTCGGCAAATTAATAACATCCGGGAGATTTTGCCAATCGTTGGCTTGTTCTTCCCGAAAATCAATTTTCACCTGCGGATACTTACGTGCTTCGCGGTAATCGACATAATTCACCGCGCAGTCGCGACCAAGAACCTTAATCGAATCGGGGTTTTCCGTCACCACCAAGTCGACTAACTCCTGACCCAACGGGGGCAACCGCAGTTGCTCTAAATCCTTGACAGTCGCGACCGAAATCGCGCCGTCCAGTTTTTCTTGCAACCACGTCGCCAACTCTTCCCGCGATAAAACGGGAAAAGTTTTTTCGCCCGAACGGGCGTTTAATTCTTTCGCGCGTGCTTGACGCGCCTTGTTGGCGGTAATCACCGCCGACATTCTCTCGTCCATTCGGGGCTCCTTTTTGTTTATTGTAAATATTTGTTGTCTTCGTCACAGTCTTCCAACTAAAAAACATTTAATTGAAAAACTCTGAGAAGTGCCCCGTCGAATTTTCATCAACGGGGCTAGTACTAAAAGAAACAAAACGACGCTTATATCATTTGATCTGCCAGAGCGCCGGCGAAAACACGCTGGGCGTCTTCCGTCGGACTGGGCACTTTCCGCGTGCCCACCTGCAAGTCCCGCATGTTCAGAACTTGAGTACGGGTCACCGCGTCATTTTCCCAGTCATATTGATGGTCACCCATGTTCAGGGTCTGGCAAAGGTGCGGGACCACTTTCATGATCCGTTCAATTGTCAATTCCGCCGCGCATCCGGCCAACTGTATAAAACTAGTCCGCAGACGTCCAGTCGGCACTTGGCGGACGTCATCCACCAACGCCACTTGAACGTTCTGCGGGGTCACGCACGAATATGCGATCTGTAGCGACCCGAGCCGGCTTTCGTAATTACCACGCCCGGAAAGAATCGCTACGTTGTCGGTCATCCCCGACAACAGAGAGTCGGTCAGGGCTTTGGCGTCAAATTCCCGCCACTCACCAAGGCCGTTCTCCAACCGAAATTCCGTGCTCCACAACTCATCGCGAATCATTTGCATGGTTTCCTCTGCCATGCGAATCCGCTTCATATTCAACTGATACGTCTTGCACCAGTTGTAGAGGATGTCGTCCTGCTCCTTGCGTGAACGACCCCCCAATTCTCGCACTTCTCGTTCCGCCTGTTTGAACATGCGGTATGCCTGGACAATCCCAAAGAAATCAGACCTGCTCTCGCCGGCCCAAAATCTTCGTAATACGTCCGACACGAAGTGTGTTCCGTTTTCCGCGAAACGCGATGCTCCGCAGTTAATCTCATAAACCCCGGGCCCCTTGATCGTCGCCCAGTCGGGGATTTTTTCCGGGGTTAAATCAACTTCATCCGGCTTTTTTGCCGGATTCCGTTGCCAGCTCCCGTACTCACCCTTGTAAGAAAGAATCAACCGCAGGATTCTTTCATCCACGATCAACTTCTCCCCTTTGTTCTTTACGCGGAAGTAGAAACCTTCCGTTTCAAGAACCGCGCAGGCGATTACCGTTTCGGGAAGAACTCCACATTTTGCTGCGGTAATCAGGCACTTTGCACGTTCCGGCTGAATAGAGAAACGAAGCAGAAACTCACCCTCCTCGGTGATTTTTTCTGCTTCATCCAACGCCCCGATGTCTTGCAGGCGTCGGATTGCGAGCGCAACCCGATCCTGATCGAGCGGATCAACAAACGCAAACGTCCGTGCCGACCGACCGATCGCTGCCACTTGTAAACAAACACTCGTGGCAGGCGACATCAGAATTTGGGGTGTCGGGTAAGGTGCCAACCGTCCAAGTTCATACTCACCTTCAAACGAACAGGCGATGTAGAACCCGGGTTGTGTCCGGCCGGCGCGCCCTTTTGCCTGATCAGCCTCGGCGCGGGACACTGGGATTTTGATCAAACGGCCAATCCCCTTGGGATTGGTTTTCATCCGCTTGATCTGAAGAGAATCAATAACTCCGATCACATCGGGAACGGTCACGGACGTCCGTACCACTTCCGTGGCACAAACAAAACGTAACGTTCCTTCGACGACCGGCGTCAAGACCGCTCTTTGTTCATCTTCGCGACTCTCGCCGTGGCATTCCATCACAACCACGGCCTCTTCGCACTCTTTCTCTTTCGCGTATTTCTGAAGCAAGTGACGAACTTCAGAAATATCCTCTTTTCCGGGCAAGAGGACGAGAACCGTACCACCGGCAACAAAGCGCGATGACAAACCATCTTCGGTTGGAACGGCGAGCCGTCCAGCCAAAAACCGATCGATCACCATCGTTCCCGCGCGCCCGGCCGCATTCGAGTGGTGCTCATACTTTCCCAACTGCACCACCTCCGTGCTGACAGGAAAACACCGCCCGCTCACCGAAATCACCGGCGCGCCACCGAAAAACGCAGAGAATTTCTGCGTATCGATAGTCGCCGACATGATGACGATTTTTGTATTTGGAGAGTTGGGCAAATACTCCTTTAACATACCCAACAAAAGGTCTGTCGGGATCGAGCGCTCGTGCGCTTCGTCCACGATTATCAGGCCTTCCGGCAGTTTCTGGTGCTCGCGAATCCAATTCGCGAGCGTCTGATCGATTTCTAACACCATGCGCGTCCGCGAGGACACGCGCGGTGTTTCTCCTCGCAGGCGCCAGCCCACGAGATCCCCAACCTCGCAACCCACTTCGTCGGCAATACGTTTACCGATCGACCGCACCGCCAAACGACGCGGTAAGGTGTGGATGATGCGAAGCCATCGATCAGCCTCCATGGCCGCTTGTCCGATCCGAGTGCTTTTTCCGGCACCCGTTTCGGCTTCGACGATCACGACCTGATTTTTCCGCATCGTTGCGAGAATTTCAGGAATCCGCGCGTCGATCGGCAATGCTTGCCGACCATTTCTTTTAATGTTCATTTTCAATTCTCCTTTTTTCTTGTTTATTGTTTTTCTTTTTTCTTTCACTAAGGCGCACCGAAATTATTCCGATGAGCTTTAGAAAAGCCGCGTAAAAGAAACTGTGGTTTCTCACGCGGTGGACCTGTCATGTTTTACAACAACTTTTGCATCAGGGTCCGACCTTTGAAAAGGTCGGACCCTGAACGCGAACAAACAACGACTAATTTTGATTTCGGAGATTTCAAACTCCAGGGCGACACCTTCAACGCAAAACCACCGGTGCCTGCAAAGACTCGATTTCACGGAGGACCTTCGCTTGATCAGTCACTCCACTGTTGGGGTTCCCGCCCCAGAAGGCAGTACCCCCCGCCCTACCAAGGCCTTCTCCTCTCTTTACAGCCGTCACCCGATGCCTTAGGTGAGGCCAAAAATCGAACCGAAACCGTTTCCAACAACACCGAAAGTATCTTTGCTTATCTTTTTGATTTATACCACCCCGCACTTGATGCGGGGTCCATCGTTATTAAACGTGGATCCCGCATAATTTTCACCTGATGTTGAAAATTTACGGGATGGGAATATTACAAGAAGTTTTTTTTAATACCTTTGGTGTTGTTGGAAAAATATTCTTTCGTTTCAACTCACAAAAAAGTTTGTGGGTTGAAAGAAGGAGAGGAGCCAATAAAGACTCCTCTGTACACGTTTCAGTTTCCGGCAGTGTACACGCCGACCCGACGCGATCGACAAGCGATCGGCGGGATTTTTATAAACCCTTTCTGTAAAAAAAGAACTGAAAGAACAAAAACGGACGGACCGCGATCACGCCTTGATGAGGCGCGTGACCGCGTAGACCTGCCCCTTCTGGAGGCCTTCTCCGAACCGGACTGTTCCGTCACTGGGGCCCGTCCCCAAGACGAAGACGTCCGGTCGCGTTTGCACCTCGGGCCGACCGCCAACGACCGCCGACACGATATAGATCGTGTCCGTGGCGGGATCCGGCAGGTTTTCGACGGCACCAAATACCGTCGGGCCGAAGACCGCGATGCCGGCGATGTCATCCAAACGACCGCCCGGCGTCGTGCTGACGCGGGCCGGCACTGGTTTGCCGTCGTCGCCCTTGCGGGGTTCGACGACAATGTCGGTCACATCCGGTTCTGCCACCACATTGGCGACGTTGACTCGGATACGGAGGGAGTGCGGACAACAGTTGACGATAGTCTTCATGGGTTAAAACCCCATGCCACACAAGAGCAAGTCGTAACCCACGACCCTGCTCATTGCTTCCTGTGGCAGGAATCAATGGCCTCTAATCGGCCACCAGCAATCCCCTGAAAGCGGGGCAAATGAAGACTGAAGAGAATCATTCCCTTCTTTCAAACCTTCGTTTAATGCAAACGAAGATCTGGAAGAAAGCCAGATATATTTTATCCGCTAATGATTTCCCTTAAACTGCGTCCCAAAAATCTTTTTCGATACTTTCGCTAAATATCGCGTATTATATTTTATAAAAATACTGCAAAGCTAATTAATTTTTCCTTCTCGTTTTTCCTGATTTCGTCCTTCAAAATATCCTAAGAACTCATCAGCGCGAACATCCATTCGCGGATCAGGATCTCGGAGGCGGAACAAAGACTAAAAGTCTTATCCGCCTCCGAAAAGAACAACTTGGTGCGACTAACCGTCACAGGTGGCGCACCAGCCACCCTGTCCTGCGATTCCCGCGCCACAGCGCGAGCAGTAGTCGCAGTGCGGACAGTTCCCGCTCGAGTCGAGCGGTTGACCACACGGACACAACGACGTGTCCGTGTGACTGCGACTCGCCAGCCACTTCTGGAGGTAATCCTTCACCTCCGACTCGAACAGTAGTTGGCCAGGGTGGCCATCATAGCCACAGTAACAGGTGGGCCAGTACTCGGCCACCCAGCCTTCCGGCAGGATGGCGTTGCCGTCCACGACCTCCTCGGGGAGGTCGACGAGTTTCACGTCCATCTTTCCGTCGAGGAATGAGGACGCAAGCCCTACCGCCACCGCCCACAGCTCGGTGCCACGTATGACATACTGCCATTCAACGTGGAGTGTCTTGTGGGGGGTCGGGGAGCGATAAAACTGCCGACCATCCGATCCCTCCAGGACGTAAAAATATTCCTCCTTTTCCACGTCCACCACCTGCCCCAAAAATCCTCGCCACCCACCGACGGATTTTTTTCCCGCGCAGACGCGTTTGGCCAATTCAACCGAACGCAATCCCAGACGGGAAATTTCGACATCCATAGGGGCCGGGAGGGAGTACTTGACCAAAAAAGCTGCAAACGCCACGCTCGCCCGCTTGCCGACCAGAACTTGATTCTTCATTTTTTTTGCGGGCCAAGCCCGCCTCCGCTAAAGTTTGCCGGCTTACGCCGGCGGGTCTGAAATTTTTCTTCCAACAACGCCGAAAGTATCTTTGCTTAACTTCTTAAGTCATACCACCCCGCATCCGCCAACTGGCGGAGATGCGGGGTCCATTGTTATTAAACGTGGATCCCGCATAATTTTCACCTGATGTTGAAAATTTACGGGATGGAATACTAACAAGAAGTTTTTTCTAAATACCTTTGGTATTGTTGGAAACCTTTTCTCCCGTCTCTGCTTTGTACTGCTTGTGGCATAAAAATGATTTTGTAGCCAGAGTACAAGTAAGCAGAGATGGGAGGAAGACCACAAATATATCGATGATGATTATTGTGGTCTCCCGAGATGAAACTAACGAAAAGAACGTTGGCAACATTTCGATTTGTCGGCGTTGCCTTGCGCTAACGCGCACCGACATCTGGGATTACATTGATCGCGCAACGGCACGCGCGATCCTTTCTCCGCATCTTGTGCGGGCGGAGAGGTAGCCCACCCGTTCGGATGCCGACATCCGAACGAGTTTGTTTTTTTCCGTCGCCGTCAGTTTCCCGACGACGACCTGAACCTCCTCCCTCGAAACATCTAGGCAGGGGGTGCCACACATGTAAGCGGTCAGCCGGTCAAGGCCGTCTGACAGCTCAACCCCACAGTGGAGACAGACGATGTCTCCACCACACACCTCAAAAGGTGTGTGCCTCCCCAGGAGGCACAGAATATATTGAATCATTTTTGAAACGACTGATTAAGTCGTCTCCTTGTTTGCCGGCGTCCGCCGGCTGGGCTTGAAATTACTTTTTGTTGCTACCGCTAATGCCATATACAACAAAACGGCAATAAAAAAATTTAGGCCGGTGTATAAGGCAATAGTGGGAGCATAAACCCCTAAACCCCTCTTAATCTCCCCTTACAAAGGGGAGAGAGCGTTAGTGTTTACGCATCCCTCAT
>CAIZMI010000021.1 GCA_903934015.1 uncultured bacterium | reverse complement strand
TCCGTGATCGGACATTTGGTTAAGCCTGGACCACTTGGAATGTGGTACAGGTAAATTAAAAAAGCTCTGCGATAAACGCGGAGCAGAACTTAGCCGTTATTGAACATTACAAAGCTTCCCATCGATGACCTGTACAGCTCATGTTGTTGGGAATACTGCTGAAGGGCCATCAGGATATTGCCTACGATGAGCATTTTTGCCTCCTGGGCAACCACGCAACCCAGATTGACCAAGGCAACCTGTGCCTCGTCTGAATCAGGTTCACAGTCAACAAATTTGACAGTGACCCCTCCCTTGGGGATTTTCGCATGAACACTCACGGATTCCTTAGCTGCTTCCTTAACCTGATCTCTTCCCTCTTGTTGAGCTAATCCGTAAAAACAAATACAGGCAAACATGTCATGTTCCTCGTGTAAATAAAAAGAAATAAGCCACCCAAAACCGAAAGAATATTATATTATCTGGCGATATTAAAGTCAAGTTTAAACGACCCACCTCGGGAAATTCATGCGTAGCCCGAACCCTGACGTCCCGCTCCCTGACTCCTGTACCCTTTTATTTTCTTAGTACCACAAACAAATCTGAGATATTAATATTCGTTATGCCTGTATACACCTGACTGCCGGTTTTTTTAGTGAATTCAAAGGAATTGTTATCTGCTAAATATTTTTTCACATCCAAGCGAAATTTTTTTGCTTTCGCAACAACTTCCAAATCGGATAGAGCGCCGGCTGCCACGGAATTATCATGGCCATCCGATGAAATTGCCAACAATACCGTATTGACCGGAATCTTTTCTAATGCACCCATTGCTACTTCTTGATTTCTCCCTCCGTGCCCACGACCAATTACATGCACCGTGGTTTCCCCTGCAGCAATTAAAGCTTCGCCACGCTTCACGTTTTTTACCAACATCTCACCCACCTCACTCGCTTCCCCGGCCAGCAACGTAGACAAGACACGCGGCTTAAATCCGACCTTACGCGCCACCTCCACCATCGCCCTCACCGCCACGACATTATTTACTACCAATACATTTTGGACTTTCTTAAATACTCCGGCATCATTTGGCGTTTCAATCAAATCACCGCCAACAATCTTACATGTTTCCGTAACATTATATTTGGTTAAAATTCTTTTTGCATCCTTTACGGTTGTTGTATCCAGCACCGTCGGCCCGGACGCAATCATTCCAATGTCATCTCCCGGTACATCCGAAAAAATCAAACCGATCATGGTTGCCGAATGAGCCAATTTAACCAACTGACCCCCCTGCAATGCTGACAAGTGCTTTCGTACCGTATTCATCTCCCGGATTGTCGCGCCGGCCCTCATCAGGTTTTTTGTGACACAAACATAATTTTCAAGACGAATACTGTGTGGCCAAAAAAGCAACGCCGACCCCCCACCGGAAACAATAGTAATCACCAAATCTTTCGGCCCAACCCGCTTAAGCAGTGCCACAATTTCCGCAGTTGCTTTTAAATTTCTAACACTAGGAAATGGGTGCGTTCCGGCAACACTTTTAATGTGCTGTAATTTCGCATTTCGCACATCAATTACCACACCACCTGTTATTTTTTTACCAAGCATTTTTTCCAGAACCCGTGCAGTTTCAACCGACGCCTTACCGCAACCAATAACAAATATTTTTTCAAAATTTGCCAAATCGTACATTTTCTTACCAACGCGCAATTTCCCCGCATTTACCGCCACTTGTTTACGAATTGCAGTTTCCGTACTCACCGCCGTCATCCCCGCTTCAAAAATATCCAAAACGGTAGCTCGAAGCTCCGAAGTGGCCAACGTTCGGTAATTACGAATCAGATGTTTTTTCATACCAAATCTTCCTTACGTTCACGAACAAAAGAAAACCATTCTTCAATCAAGCCCAGCACCACCTTAAATGGCGCTTCAATTAACGCATCCATAATAAACAGGAAAATGTTTATCTGCGTCGCGCGCATAGAAAGTTCACGCCCAAAATCAATAATCGGCACAGTTAAGAAATCAACAACAAATGATGATAAACCCTGTTTTTTAGTAATAACCCGAAAATCACGCATTGCGGAACGCAAACGTAATCCAAGAAAGCTAACTAGGGCCAAAAACATAATAAAGTAAAACCCTCCAAGCAACGAGAAGTCCATCAGATTAAGCACCCACACCATAACAACTACAGAAACAACCGCCGTCAACGCGTAAAAAGCCGCAAACATTGTTTTTCTAAATGATTTCCCTTCTACCGATGGAATACGCACCTCTGGCAAGCTATTATCTCTGGCAACGATATTTTGCACCAGTTTCACCATGCGTTCTGTATTATCATTCCCCGGTCTGACAACTGTCCCAGCCATTAGGAAAAGTAAGGTTGATGGAAATAATAAATTAATCATTAGCGGAAAATATCGTACTCCTCCGAGAAATATTTCATATGGTATTTCCGTAGCAATAGCTAATACGCTTTTGGTAAGAAAAAGAAAGGCGGCGGCATGCCACACGCGTTTCAACATTTGCTTTTCAGTCTTCTTGATTCTGCGCATTAATAAATCACGTACACTCGTTGCCAACAACTCATTATTAGCGAGAATTACAGTCGCGTTGGGTTGTCGCAAAACATCACGCAAAATGCGATATGGCACCGCTGGCGAATGCAACCGACGCAAAACACGAACCGACATCGGTGAATACAAGGCGGTTTCTATTTCTTGTTGCAGATGAGCAAAGTTTTTAACCACCAAATTCATTTTATCATCGTTCAATTCTTCTTCCTGCCAAGATGGTTCTGCGGTTCGATATAAGTGCCAAAACAACTCTGCTTCATCTGTTTTTGCCAAAACACGGTGACAAGCAAGAAACAATTGTGTATTTTTATCCTCAACATCAATAGTGTCATCTTTCCAAATTGTCTTCTTTTCAACCTCTTCAAAGAAAAAATATACTAACGCATCATCCCCTTCGCGTGGATAAATTATTCGATCCACTTCTACCGCCACCATTGGTAAAAACCATTTCGGTACGTTTTGATTATTGTGTTTTATAAAGCAAACAGCCCGCTTAAGAACCACAGCGATGCTAGTTCCCAAAATTCGAGATGTGTTTACCGGAATATAATGACCGCGCGCCAAATCTTTCAACAAGGCAAGCGCAAACTTTTCCGGATCAGATGATAGTTCCCAACGTAAATTTATAAAACGACCGATCGCCTTTCTCCTCAACACGTCCTCATCACCGGGATCCAATAAATTACGAAATCTTTCATAAGCGGAATCAACCTGCTGAGTAGCCGAATATATCTCTATCGCATCTTCACTACCGGTTGATCTTTTCGGAGCTTCCTTTTCAACAAAGAAAGCGAGTAAATTTTGAATTTCTGAGCGAATCATTTTATTGTAGTGATCTAAAAGTAATTATTGCAAACAAGAAGCATCGGGCAACCAAACTTCGTAATCACCACCGATAAAATGCCGAAAACCGATTTTGCACTTATCACAAAGCAACGGTTTAGCTCGTTCAACTTCTTGCTGTAGCCGATAATTACGACTCTCTATTCTAGTAGATTTCTGAGTAACGCCATGAATACAGCCACAATCGACACAGACATCGTAAAGAGGCCAAACCTTTTCGATTACCGGCGGTGTTTCATATATTCTCAAGCGAGTACCGCAATCGGCACACTGTTTTGGAACATTATCAATGACATCCGCGCCATCTTTCGCGCAAGCCGGATTTTCACAACGGTAATAAACTTTCTGTACGCAATCTTTACACATAATTTCCGGATCCCTAAACATGGCGGGACGCATCATTTCCGGCGTCCACTGCGATCGCACACCTTGTGCCACATTTGCCTGATATTTTCCATCTTGACGATAATCAGTATCGTTTTGTCCCAATTCACGCCCGCGGAAAAAAACAAGTTGCGCATAACGCTGTCCCACTTTCAACGGAATATAGTGCGTATCGGAAGAATTATTAAATTCCATTGTCCAACGATTGTGATACCCAATATCGCCCCACCCTGCGCATCGACACACTTCCAAAAAACTGCGCCCTGCCCCGGAACGGGCTTTCATCATGGTTGTAATATCACGCGTTGTCCCGCCAATGAATTCACGCGTACTGGTAAGCAGTTGCTTTTGTGGAGCAATAAAATAGATCCGATCTTCCGGGTGAAAACCTTCCAGCGTATTTTCAATATAGCGATTGTGTAACCACCAACTGTGCCGTGGCGCAAAACAAAGCCTACCCCAAACACGGTTTACATCTTCAGCCGAATTCGGATTAAAAATACGTCTTTCAATTGTTGGCGATGTTTCTTCCCAATACCAGGGACCAAGTGTCAGGTCGACACTGGAAGACTTTATATTACTTTCTTTGCCGTCTTCGTAATAAATATCCCCTCTTTTTACCGCTTCTAAAATATCAGGTCGAGACATCAACGAATATTTTTTGTAGATTTCGTCCTCTGATTCAGTATTATTTGACATACAGAAAAGCTAACGCAAAATGCGCGTAAAAACAAGGTTCAGACATTATCGAAAGCAAGAAAAAAACACCCGTGGGTGTTTTTACATGTCTGTTTACATGTCGATCCTTGAGTCCAAAGGCTCCTGGGCACTTCGCATGCGAGGTACCGGTGACACAAAGAGGACTCAAGGATGAAAGAGCGAAAGGCCCATCCTTCGCCAAGACTATGGGTGGCAGGGAAAAACTAGCGACGAACGGCTTCGGCGAGGATCAGGATGGCGAGCCAAAAAATGCTCACCGCCACCAATCCTTGCACAACCTTCGTCGTGAGCTTCTTGATCCATTTCTTTCCAAAACCAATCATGTTTGCACCCACATTGAGTGCCACGAGTGTGAGGGCAATGGGCAGAATGAACTGCAGAAGCGGTTCTAAAGCGCGCGGGTCCATGTTTTTTTCTCCAAAGGATCCTTCTGGAGTTCTCATGCACCGTGCAAGAGACACCAAAATCCGCGAGCTAGAACTTTTTTCACCTGTCTAAGGAACAATTACTACCTATATCTTAATTCAAATGCGACTTTTTGTCAAAGTTGACAGAAAAAATATAATACATTATAAAAATCTGGCGTTTGTTTTGTTCGAGTGTTGTTTCTTGTTCTGTTAAGGGGAAGATTCCAATGGTATTCAATTTTATTAATTTTGCCGTTGTATCCGAGAATGACCCAATCGAAACCGTACTCTTTACAGCATTGCAACAATTGATCACGATCGGCGGGAAGAGAGCACTACGCGGCATCCTTATTGTTCTTGCGCGCAACGAATGCGCGGGAGTACCCGAAATCAAGGATGTCACGGCGCACCTTTTGAGCCACATGGACTTTCCAGTGATGTCACGAGAACCGACGGCGACGGAATTGCTGATGCGAGTCATCGAGTACATTGAAAAACACAAACCCGACTACGCCACGGACACCACGACCGACGAATCCCCGAAGTGAGTATTCCTCACTTCTTTTTTTATTCTAGAAGCGATCATGCGCTGTAGGGGCGATTCATGAATCGCCCCTAAGTTGAAGAAACAGATTATAAACAAACGAGACTTCAAAAATAATTATTGTCAATAATTTCAAATACCACATACAAAACCAAATCCCTCCCCGCCCCCCTTTGGATAAAGGGAGGAAGCTGTGCGATTATCCGCGAGCCCTGACCGCCTGTACCCTGCGTCCTCTACCCTTACAGAGTTACCACTCCTTCTTAATCTTCAGCCAATAACTAACCAAATTAACAATCAAAATCAAAAGTGGCGACACAACCAACAACACAACAACTTGTTGCCACGAAAAACGATACATCAACGAACCAAACAGTAACCCGCCCAAAACCATATCTAGCTGATCCCACGGCAACCATCTGTGGCCAGAAGGAATGTTTAGACGTCTCTTAAAATAACTTTTTACCAAATCACCAATCAACGCTCCCGCACCCAAAACTAAACCCCAAAGCAAAAAATTTTCATACGTATACGGAAATTCGGTAAATAATCTCCCCGCCCCGTTTCTTCGCACCAGTAACTGCAAAAAAGCGACACCGACTCCTGCCAAAATACCCGTCACAAAACCTCGATAGGTTTTATTGACACCGAAAAGTGGGCGCATCGTATCTTTATTACTCCCGTCTATTGGAACATTCAACCGTGGAAAAATATTCACTTTTGTCGCCACCACGGGCGCCATATTGGCGATATAAGCAGGCAGAAACAAATATAAGCTGGAAATTAGGAGATCAAACACACTAAAAGCTTATCACAAGAAAGATATGATTGTGGAATGAATTAGACTTCTACTATCTAAAATTTGGCCTTATAATCAATTCAACCAATGTCCAAACAACTCATCCCCGGCGCGGAACCATTCTACTACAAAACCGACGGTAAGGTTGCTTGTCTTTTGGTACACGGCTTTACCAGCACCACCTATGATGTTCGCGCTTGCGGAGAATACTTAACGACACACGGTATCGCCACCAGAGGCGTACTTGTAGCGGGCCACGGCACTTCTCCAAGAGACCTGGCCAAGACAAATCTCGACGACTGGTTAAATTCCGTCAGGACAGCTTATTATGAATTAATTAAAGACTACCCTATTGTTTATGCCCTTGGCATCTCTCTTGGTGGAAATTTTCTCGCGACATTGGCACAAGAATTAAATTTTGCCGGAATTATCTTTATTGGCGTACCACTCAAATTCAAACATGAAAAATCCTACAAAGCACTCTACTATGCCTATCGTGCCCTTGGAATAAATTACCAACGAAAATGGTACCAAAAATCACTCGACCCTGAAATTCGCAAAGTACGACCAAATTATAAAAGCATTCCACTAATATCAGCCCCTCAGGTTTTAAAAGTGATTGAACTATCGCGCACTGCTCTCCCAACAATCAAGTGCCCTGTTTTAGCTGTTCAATCCACAACCGACCACGCCGTTGATGATGAGACCATCAATGTACTGCGCGACTCCATCAACACCGATGATTTTGAAGTGATGTGGGTAGAAAATCGCTATCATGTTGTCCTTATCGATCATGGAAAAGAAGAAGTATTTGAACGGATCAATAAATTCATTACGGATCATCAAATAAAAAAATGAAGATTTTAATGCTCTCTAATCACTACTTACCCCACGTCAGTGGCGTGGCCACATCCATTACCCGCACTATTCGTAATTTAGAAAAACTAGGACACGAAGTACGTTTAATTGTTCCTGCTTTCCCTGGATTCACCGAAACAAATCCTAAAATTTATCGCGTCCCGTCTTATCCTTTTCGTCCACCACTTATTCCACTCCCCTATCCCGGAAAAAGTTTTATCGCAAAAGTTGTCGCCGAATTTAAACCAGACATAATCCATACTCATCAACCATTTCTTTTGGGTAAAACAGCTTTAAAAGTTGCGCGCAAAAATCATATTCCATTTGTTTTTACCCACCACGCAATGTATGAACAATATGTTCATTACGCGTCATTCCTCCCAAAGAGCTTACTACAAAAAATTGTCGTCAAGCGCGTCATGCGTTTTGCCAATAAGGTTTCCGCCGTTGTGGCCCCATCCGAATCAGTCGAAAAAATTCTTTATCAAAGAAAAATTAAAACACCCGTGACAGTAATTCCAACAGGCATTAATCCGCAATTCTTTGTTCGTAACTCTGAAGTTAGAAACGCCACTCGCAAAAAATGGGGCATCAAAGAAACAGAAACCGTGATTATTTCATTTGCCCGTTTATCCAAAGAGAAAAATTTTGAATTACTACTCAAGGCATTTGCCCTAATACAAGAAAAAACAAAAAAATCGCTTCGATTAATTTTGGGTGGCGATGGTCCAGCAACCGGCAGTCTAAAAAGATTAGCCACAAAACTTGGGTTGAAAGAAAAAATAATTTTTTCAGGAAGCTTTCCACACGAAGAAGTCCCCGACTTCCTTATCGGCGCGGACATCTTTGCCTACCCGTCTTTAAGTGAAACTCAGGGACTTGTAACACTTGAAGCTTTAGCAACCGGCCTTCCTGCTGTGGTAGTAGACGCCCCTGGTAACCGCGATATTGTTACTAATGGCATCAATGGATTAATTACTAAACCTACCGTTAATGATTTTGCCACAAAACTACTTTCAATAATTGAATCTCCCAAACTACGTGACTCATTAGCTGAAAAATCCATTCCCCGCGCCAATGAATTTTCAGAAGAAAAAATGGTTCGGAAGATGACAGAGTTATACCAATCGTTGATCGAAAAAAAGAAATAAAAAAAACCGGAGGAGACGTTAATCTCTCACCGGCTATCCTCATACGGCACGCACTGTTGCTACTTGCGGACACCTCGTCTTCGACAACTGCGACGAATCGCCGTGGCGCCGGACACCCTTTCCCTCCTCAAACACTTGGCAGGAGTTCCTCCGTTTGATTTGCTTTTCTTTGACAGAAGGTCATCATCCTTCACACCAGCAACTGAAATGATCGAGCTACGACAGCTAGGGGTGAATTCCGACGTCACGACTACAGTTGTTCCGCCCACCACCATTTCACAATGTTCGCCATTTTCAGTCGTGATCTGGCCTTCTTCTCCGACCTTCAAATCCACGCCGGCAGTGGTGATCTGTTGTTCTTCGTCCCCTTGTCGATCTTGCCGACACACACACAAATCACACAACGGAACTAGAATTTTCGCATCTTGATCACGGAGAACCACAACCTCTTCATTCTTACCCGCATTTCCACCCCGAAAAAAGTGGCAACCACAGGCGCAACAGCGCAACCCGGACAATTCCCCCGCCGAGATAATAACGGTTCTCTTTTTCTTCCGCCCGCTCTTCGGAGGTGCACAAAATAGCGCTCCTCCACTGTGAAGTCCTCGCTCTCGAACAATGGCGAGCAATTGATCGAACGAATAAAAATTACCGTATTCTCTTTCTTCTGTCATGATTTCCTCTTGTTTTGATTCTCATCCAAACTGAACGCAAACAAGTCCGAAAATATTCCCCTTTCTTACCTAATGAAAAATGAACAATCAACACGTAGCCAAAAAGCTACCACAAGAACTTATACTAATAATATAAACCACAAATGTCAATCACTAATAACATCTCACGAATTTCACAACGCGCGCCTCATAAATCGTCATTCATAAATCATTCAAAATGCGTCGTGACGTTCAATTGCGCTATTCTTTTCTTAATCAAATCGGCTGTTTTTAATTCCGGGTCACGATCTAAAAGTTTTTCCGCAGCCTTGCGAACATTTAGCAAAAACGGCACATCAGCGATATTGGCAACCTTAAGTTTTACACCCCCGGATTGACGCGTTCCGTATATCTCCCCCGCCCCTCGACGTTTTAAGTCCTCTTCCGCAATTTGCAATCCGTTAGATAGATTTTCCAAAATTGTCAGACGACTCAAAACAACATCGTCCTGACTTTCACTTGCCAGATAACAAACAGCCTCCTGACCACGACGCCCAACACGTCCCCTAAATTGATGCAACTGAGCTAAACCAAATCTTTCCGCACCTTCGATAAGAAGCGCCGTGGCGTTGGGGATATCAACTCCCACTTCAACAACCGACGAGGCCACCAATAAATCCAATTTTCCGTCACGAAAATCTGTCAAAATTTGGCGTTTTTCATCCGACGGCAACTTACCATGCACCATTCCTACTCGAAAATCAGGAAAAACCACGGACATTAATTTTTTATATTCGGTAATGACCGATTTAGTGTCATCTTCTTCATCGTCAACCTCTTCCACTCGCGGACATATAACAAAAACTTGTTCCTTATTTTTCATCCGATCAGCCAGTAATCGATAAACCTCATCGCGCCGATCAGGCGGAACAACCTCTGTTTTTACTACTTGTTGCCCTGGCCGACTATCAAGCGGAGTAACATCCACATCACCATAAGCTGTTAGTTGTAACGTGCGCGGAATTGGCGTGGCCGTAAGTGAGAGAAAATGCGGAGTAGGCTGACCCTCGCCCCCTTTAACTAATTCATCACGCTGATCAACGCCGAACCGGTGCTGTTCATCAACAACGACCAGTCCAAGCTTCCTAAAATTCAGATCAGCATGAAATAAAGCATGCGTACCAACCAACAAATCAATCTCACCGGAAAATACGCCGTCAGCAACCGCGTTTCGCTCGCTCACTCTCAACGAACCAGTCAAAAGCGCCACACGAAGACCCATCGGTTCAAAAATTTTTGCTAATCCCTCTGCGTGCTGGGTCGCTAAAATTTCTGTCGGTGCCACAAGCGCTGTCTGCGCACCATTTTCTTTGGCAATAAGAGCAGCCATTCCGGCCACCACTGTTTTGCCTGAACCAACATCTCCCGCTACTAAACGATTCATTGGCACTGCAGTTGCAATATCCCCCGCGATTTGTTTTATTGCCTCTTCTTGCGAAGATGTGAGAATAAACGGCAATTTTTTCGTGGCAACTTTTATTTTTTCTTCCGACATTTTTAATTTTATTCCGATTTCTTGCAACCGTTCTTTCTTGCGCACCAATGACGCCGATTGCAAAATAAACAACTCATCAAAAGCCAAACGCTTGCGACTAGACGTTAATTCTTCAAACGAATCCGGAAAATGAATCCCCTTAATCGCGTCACTGAAACTAAACAGCCCCTCTTCTTCCCTTGTTGTTTCCGGCAGATAATCGATCAGTTTTGGTGTTAACGGCAATGCTCGCATCACCAAATATCGCAAAAAACGCGACGATACATTTTCTGTTTCAGAATAAATGGGAGTAAAACGCACCGCATGAACCGGCGGATGCAAAGTGGTAATTTTTTCCGCTTCCGGAGAAATAATTGATATTCCACTGTCCCCCTCTGAAGGTGTTCCAACTAATACGACTTCCGTTCCTTTGGGAAAATTTTTCTCGATAAATCTTTGATGAAACCAAACCAATGGAATACTTCCCGACTCATCCTGGAATAACGCCTTAGTAATCAAAACTTGTTTTGCCCTTCCATGCCTTTTTCGAAAAGTCGCTTCCCCGCTAATTTTTATTATTTTCCCCTGCAATACGCACTGCTTACCAATAACAACATCACGTACATTACTTATCACCCGTCGATCCTCGTGACGATTTGGAAAATAAAACAAAAGCTGACGTAAATTTTTAATCCCCAATCGTCGAAGTCCGGCAACAACTTTGTCATTTACGGCCGGTAAATTACCGACCTGTGTGTTTAGATCCATAAAAGCATCTTACAGGAAAACGACGGATTACTCACTCTGTTTTCGATTACTGAACTCTTTTGCTGGAAACATCATGGCACCGATAATAATACATCCAACAACACCAACTATTACACCCATAACCATCAAGGCCTGTGGCAAAGTATACACATCTACTATCCACCCAACCATTGGCGCCATTAGTACATAAAATATATGGTCAATAAAGCTTTTTATAGAAAATGTAGTTGCTCTAACACTTGAATCGATTTCTTTGTGAACATAATCAGAAATCACTACTGATGAAAAACCGCTGACAAATTGAAAAGTAAAAGCAAAAACAAAGCTAAAAATAAAAATTATTTTCCCCATTAATAAATATCCAAGGCTAGTAAGGATAAATAATGAAGCCAAAGAAACCTTACGACCCAATTTCTCCTCAAGAATGTGCGAGTACTTAGCACTAACGGCGCTAATCAAATTAAAAGATGCAAATACCAAGCCAAAATAAACAATACTAAGACCAGATAATTTTAGATAAGGCTGATACAACCAGTAAGAAACACTAATAGCACTAGTAATAATCGCGGAATAAATAAGCAACCATCGTATTTCTTTGTTATGAAAAATTGCCTTTTTTATTAATCCCAGTGAATTAAATATGGAATTTTTAGTCGTCAAATCACTAATATGCTTAGGTTCATAAAAAGAAAGTGAAACAAGAATCAGTAGCAGATAGAATGGGATCATCGCAAAAAACGGGTAGCGTAAATTATGGCCACCCAAAAAACCACCAACAATACTCGCCACAGCGACTCCTATTAAATAAAAGAAAGTTGCATTACCCCAGACTTTTTTATAGGAATGCTCTCTTCCTAACGCTTTTAAGTTGTCATACATAAAAGCTGAATCTGCACCAGAGACAAATGCACCAGCTAAAGCCCAAGATAAAACAGCAAATAGAAAATAGAAAAAACTGTTTCCAAACGCATATATAGTCATAGCTAAAGTTGCGAAAATACCCGTCAAAAGCAATGACTTTCTTCTGCCAATAACATCGGCAAAATGACCGGTGGGAATTTCCGCCAATATCCAAACAATAGAACTGATAGACTGCAAAATCATTATCTGGGTTAGTTTCAGTCCGTTACTCTGATAAAACAAAACAATAATAGGAGTGTAAAACATCAAGCTATACAAAGTTTCGTATAGATAGAGTTTCCAAATATTATTTTCTAATTTCCCTTTATCTATTTCCATATTTTTATTTTTTCACGATATCACCAATTACTGTGTTTTAATAGACGATAACTTGAAACAACAGCGTGATTGATTTTTGGTGCCCCCGGCAGGATTCGGCCTCGAAACTTTTGTTGATACAAAATTTTCTGGCCACCGACAATCGGTTTCGTTACTAACGAAACAACGATTGCCGTTCGAATCCGCACACGACACACGCAGGTGGCTTGTCTCCGGCAGGACTCCTTTCCCTACTACAAAATTCCGCTCGCTTCGCTCGAAGGAATTTTGTAGTAGGGAAAGCCGGGGAATGTAAAATAATTGAAGCAGTTCAATTATTTTACATTCCCTTCGAATCCTGCCGTACTTCTAGAAGTAATATAAAACAGTCCCAGGGGACTGTTTTATATTACTTGGTGCCCCCGGCAGGATTCGAACCCACGACCTCCTGGTCCGAAGCCAGGCGCTCTATCCAGCTGAGCTACAGGGGCTCACTTTATTAATTCCACTATGGGTGGCTAGAGGGTACCGCCCCCTCGTCTCCCGGACCACAACCGGACGTTCTGCTTTTGAACCATAGCCACCAAATTATTATTGGAAATTAAAAATCCAATATCGCAATACTATTCCAAATTCCTTTAATAATCAAGCTTGTGTGTCTTGAAAATATGCTTTGTTTAAAGTAGTATTTGTGCTTAAGCGCTCGTAGCTCAACCGGACAGAGCAAGAGGTTTCTAACCTCTAGGTTGGGGGTTCGAGTCCCTCCGAGCGCACAATAAACAAACTGCACTTTGGTGCGGTTTGTTTATGTAGCGCGAGAGCAACACAACTGCTTGTGTTGCGAGAGGGACGAGAACGGTAAGCGATGTTCCGTCGAAACGGAACCGCTTACCGGTGGCTAGCCGAGGCGAAGCCGAGTCCCTCCGAGCGCACTCGAGATTTGTTTCGCTAAGCGAAACCATACAATGTACACAAAACGACTCAACGTCCTGTTGAGTCGTTTTGCACAAGAACCGAAGAACTCCAAAAAATTTGCCAACAGGCTAATTTTTCGGAGCTACCTTTGGTGTGTGTTTTTTATTTGTAGCGCGAGAGCAACACAAAAAACTACTTTACCCCGAATTCCTCTAGCTTGTCCTTAATTTTTTCCCATTTTGGATATTTTTTTTCTAATAATCGATAAAATTCTTTTCCGTGATCGCGATGTTTCACGTGACACATTTCGTGCGCGATGACGTAATCAATACACTCTTTTGGAACACGAATTAATTTGGGGTTGAGACCGATTATATGATTATCTTTATAACTTCCCCACCGCCGTTTCATATCTCTCACAACCAGTTTTGGCATTTCATCATAAGCAAACAATGTTTTTACTGCCTCAAAACGCTCGTTAAAAATTTTATTTGTTTTCTCATCAAACCATTTAGTAACTAATTTTTTTGTGTGCACTCCGTCAGAAACCGAATTCTTCGTTATGACTAACAAGCATCCGCGCAACAAAGACACTTTTTCATTTTTTCCTCGTTTTACTTGAAGACGATATTGCTTCCCCAAATAAAACAAGCTCTCACCCGAAACATATTCTTTTTTGTATTGTTTTCGCTGAAATTTTCGGAAATACGCCAACTGTTTCTCAAGCCAGAACCATTTCTTTTTCAGGAATTTATCAATGCGATTATTATCGGCTTGATTGGGACTTTTCAAAAAAATCTGTAAATTCGGTGTAACCGTAAGACTCAAAGTCTTTCGTTCCTGTTTAATCAAGTCATAGCAATATTCAAATGACCCAAAAACGAATTTGCGATTAAGATTCGACAAAGATTCCATTATTGTTCTCCGCAAGCGCCATTACCGACGCGATAATTGCTTTCATGTCCTCGTCCGATAAGTCAACACCCCGCTCCCGCTTAACAACGTCATAAAGAAAATCATCAATTGCGCCAATCATGCGCCGTTTTACGTCCAGATTATTGTGCCAGTCGATAATTGCTTCTTCTTTTACAATATGGAATATATCCAATACCAAGCTGATATAAACTTCCTCTTCCAAATTAAATTTATTAAATGAGCCATGCAGATTGCGAAAGAATACGTCCGAACCTTTTTCCGCGACAATAGGTTTCGGCAAACTCGCGTCTTTTTTTGCAACAACATCGTCTTCGATAAGTTTCATCTGTTTAAGTGCGATAATATCCGCCATCTTTCCGTCATACATCTTCTGCAGGATTTCTCTAATTTTCTTGGAAAATCGGTCATAGAATTCCGGATCCGAATCCATTTTTTCCGTAATCGTTCTTTGTGTTTGCGCGGCAATGGCTTCCGCCTTTGATTTATCGGATCCCAATGTTTCAACCGCTTGTTCAAATTGCTTACGATCGGTGATATTGATTTGCTTCGTTAAAAGTTCAACACCTTCAGCGTCAACGTATTTGTCCAAAATATTAACCAGTGCCTGCTTGTATTCAGACAAATCAATGCGGTCGGCATATTTTAGACTGGCCGATTTACGCAGTTCCATAAACTTTTTTAGTTCCCGCGTATAAATATCAAGATATTTAAATTCATGCACAAAATCCTGAAGCACAAAACATTCATTAAGATTCTTAATAAACGCGTTAAGCGCTTTATAAAACATCTCTCGTTTTGGCGCATCATCCAGAAAACGTAAAAAGGCTTCATCATCTGTCGTACTTTCAACCCCCTTAAAAATATCGTGCAAAAGACTATAACCTTCCTCGAGTTCCTGTACTTTCTCTTTAACATCAATCAGCGTTCCTTTAACATCTTTTTCATCGTAATTGCCAAACAACTTCATCGCCGTATCGATATTTTTGGCATTTTCCGAATAATCAATTATGTACCCGGCAGTCTTGGGACGTTTCTTGTTTTCATGCAAACGATTCACGCGGGCGATTGCCTGAAGCAAGTTATGATCGCGCAGGTCTTTTGCAAGGTAAAGCACGGTGTTGCGTGGCGCGTCAAAGCCGGTAAGCAACTTATCAACAACAATAATAATCTCAATGCCATCCTCGTTGTACTTAAAACTATCAATCACATCTTTCTCGTACTTGGCGACACTGCTGTATTTTTTGCGAACAGTATCAAGATAATTAACGACTTCTTTCTTGTGCGTGTCCTCTTCATCACCATCATCATGTTCATCAGAAATCACCACCGCCGTGCATAAATTACCACGATCTTGGAAGAACTTTTGAAATTTGATGGCCGAAAATTTGGACGGGGCCACAATTTGCGCTTTCAGTCCGGTATTTTTAAAATGTTCGGAATAGTGTTTCTCTATATCACGCGCAATTTCCTCGATTCTTTGAGGATTATTTTTGATAACATCCGCCGTAATTTGCTTCTGTAGCGTTCGAAATTTTGAATCGGCACTCGTATCAAATTTCTTAACAATATCCTCCGAGATATATTCGGCGTGACGATCAATCTGCTCCGCGTTCTGCACCATCGTGACATATCTTCCCTCATAGATTAACGGCAAAATAATTTTATCCGCCAACGCGTCGTCAATCGTGTATTGATCAATGTATCCGCCGAATTTTTTCCAGCTTTCACGGTCTTTTTTCATCAACGGCGTGCCGGTAAAACCGATATAACAAGCGTTCGGAATAATCCGATTCATCTCCAAATTGGCAATCCCGCTTTGACTTCGATGCGCTTCGTCAACCAACACAAAGATATTTTTATCAGCATCAACAAAACATGTCTTCTTGTTCTTATTTGCCACAGACTCAAACTTATCGATTACTGTCGTAATAACCGCGAGGTTTTTTTCTTTTATCAATTCCAACAAATGCTGACCACTTTTCGCCTGAATTACTTCTTTCTTTAAATTGCAATTCTTAAAAGTTCCCTTAATCTGCCGATCCAAATCCCGCCGATCCGTGACAATGATAATTCGCGGATTAATTATCCCCTGATTTTCAATCAGCGCTTTGACAAACATCACCATCGTTAAAGACTTGCCGGATCCTTGCGTGTGCCACACCAAACCACCACGGCGTCTCGATGTACCATTTGGCATCGTTTCTTCTTCCCTGATTCTATTTAATATTTTATTAATCGCAAAATATTGCTGATAACGAGAAAGTTTTTTAATTCCCGCGTCAAACAAAACATAATTTTTTGCCAAATCTAAAAGTCTTTTTGGTTCAAAAAGCGCAAAAATTCCTCTGTCCTGCTCGGTTGGCAAGCGATCAGTTCGCTGTGTGTGCCCGTTGGTATAACCATTCAAATCGGTTAATATCTGCGCATAAATATCCGGCTTAATTTTCTTTGCGATCAAAGTCGCCAATTTTGCATCAATTTTATCCAACGCCATCCCCTTCTCTTTCCAGACCACATAAAATTTGTTCGGCGTGCCCGTTGTCCCGTATTCCAGTTCTTTGCCATTTGTCCCCACTAAAAGTTGCGTGAAGGTAAAAAGCTTCGGACAAAATTCCGGCCCCTGATTTCGATTCATTTGATTGATCGCTTCCGAAACATTCACACTCGATTTTTTATTCTCGATTACGGCAAACGGAATACCGTTTACAAAACAAACAACATCAGGACGAATATTTTGTTTGCCGGACGCGACAAATTCCGCAGATACGTGAAAAACATTGTTTGCCAAATTTTCAAAATCGATAAAGCGAAAATTCTTGGAAACGGTTTTTCCGCCAATACTAACCTTGATCGTTTTTCCACCGCTCGTCGGCATAATTACGTTGTATATTTTCTGCGCCGTATCGATTAGACCTTCGTATTGAATATGCTCCAGTTCATCAATCGCGTCCTGTACATCTTTTTCGCTGAATTTATATTTCACGCCGTTCACCTCGTACCCGTTAATTTCCATCAATTTCTCTTTTGCGACATTGGAGAGAATAAAATTGCCGATATCTCCCCCGCGTTGCCGAAGTGCCTCATCGACAGAAACATATTCGTAACCCATTGCCAAAAGCATTTCAATCGCCGGGAGCTGTGACTGTTTCGCTTCGTCAAAATTTACTTCTTTTAGCAATGGTCTATAAGATTCGTTGCCTAATGTGGTATTTTCGTTTTGCTGTATTTTCATTTCTTTAAAAGCTTCAAATTTTTAAAATTATCGCTTGATACCACTTTCTTTCCCGTTTTTTCTTCAATGTCTTTCCGCGTTCGTCCCGCGATACCACCACCAACCTGCGCATCCTTTTTTAACGCTTCCAAGCCCTTGGAATCTTTCTCCGTCGTGACTTTTGTCGTCGTCGCCTCACCCAGCATTGTTAAAATCAATTCGATATCACCCATATGATCGCGCAAATTATCACCCGCTTTTTTATCAAGCCCCTTATGTTCCATGTATTCTTTGGCGGTTTTTTCAAAAGTTGCTTTATATATTTCATCGGTTAAGATCGCAAACTCAAGACCCTTTATTACACCTCTTTGCTTCCACTCATCAGTTAACGTATTTCTAACGGCAATACCGCGTATTCGCTTATCAACCCAATCCTTTGGATAACCCTTCTTGTCATAAATTTCCTTCGCCCTTGTGACAGCCAGTTCAGGATCGGCAATTTCTTCGATGCGCTCTTTTCCTACCCTGGCCAGCCAACGTTTGAACGGCTCCGCCTTGGGAGAAGAAATTGACTGAATAATGCGAAAAATCCCTTCAGTATCGGCACAATTTATCGTCTGTTTTCCTCCTTTTGTTTCAATCTGAAGGGGGGTGACAATTTGTCCCCACCCTTTGGAAAGCTCTTCATCACGAATTCTCATCTTTTTAAGATAATCACTCGCATTAATGGAGTCCGTAAGAATCTGAATTACGTCGGTAATAACAAAATACCACTGTTCGTTGTGCCAAACTCGACGCACTTCTTTTTCCTCGAAAATGGTGATCTTTGTGCTGTCCACTTGTTTTTTGTTCATCGCTTTGTTGTTTTAATGCTAAATTTTTCAGGCGTGCGAATCGCGCCCGTGATTAGATTGTTCAGCAGAAACTTTTTTTGATCTTTAAGGATTGTGAGTTGTTTTTGTAATTTTTTTACTTCCTCATTTGCAACATCAAGAATTTCGACAATTGCTTTTTGTTCCGCTAAGGCTGGAATTTGAACCTGAAATTTAGTGAAGGTGGGCAAACGCAAAGAATCAACTGTCGCCTTAACTGAATCTGATTTTGTTGCTTTCGAAAAGTGCTTAACCAAATAGTAATAGAGATACTTACCAAGTACGTTTAATTTAAAGTCACTAATTTTATACACACGCTGATGAAAATCAAATCTGCCATTTATATAATGAAATATTTTCCCAATATTTCCTTCCCCTGGAATTAGTATTGCTTCTCCATCGTACGAATATGAGTTAATTCGCTCGATAATAGGAGACCTTACATAAAAAGGATAAACCCCATTGCTGATTTTATCTTGATTGTTTTTACTCCCAGTGCCAATATCACACACATCCCCTAGTTTTTTAACTTCCCATTTATCCTTAAACCCAGACAACCGAGTTTTTCCCTTAAGCAATTCCTGCATCAATCCTTTTTTAATTGCCTTCTTAATTTCAATTTTTTTAGTTAGTTTTTCAATCGCTTCATCCCATGTTTCCAAGACGGCGACAATGCTGTTCTGCTCATCAACCAATGGTATTTTTACTGCAACAGTAGACACTGTATCTTTTTTTAAATTCTGAACACCTGACCCAGCAGAAATAGACACAAAATCGTTCTGAATCTTTTTTGACGATAATAAATAGTACAAAAACTCCTTGCTAACCAGATCAGTTTTAATCTTTCTAAGTGCAAGCCAACCATCATGAATGCATGCACTTATTTTCATAATGTAAGGACGACCAAAGCTCATTGAATTGGAGAGAATGAAGTCACCACTCTCAACCAGAGTCGTTTTTGATAGTCCTTCTTTTTTTATTTTTTGACTAGTCCCATATACATATTTAGCACCCAGTTTTATATCACCAATCCTAAGCCAATTAAGACCATTTTTATCATCAGTTATATAAGACTCTATGGGTCGAGGAGATCCACCACGACTAATCACAGCAAGATCACCAAGTTTTATTATCAACCATCCATCACAACCATTTTTTTTTACCTGCTTAGCTTTCATATACCGATTTTAACAGCTTCAATTTTTCAAGAACCTCATACAAAGTATTATTTGATGTTGATCGCGTAAAAATTATTTCCATAAAACTACTTTTAATTAATTCCCAATTCCTTTAAATACTCCACCATTTGTTTTTCCAGTTTTTTCAATTCCGGTTCAAGCTTTTCCAATTCTTTTAGATTTGCCTTAATATCAATCGGCTCTTCTTCTTCAAACGTATCAACGTAGCGAGTGATATTTAAATTGAAATCGTTTTCTTCGATTTCCTTAAAATTTACTTTGCGGGAAAACTTTTTGACGTTTTTACGTTGTTTATAGGTATCAAATATTTTCGTAATGTTTTCCTCGGTTAAGATATTTTTGGCTTTCGCTGGCTTAAATTCTTTTGAGGCCTCGATAAACAATACATCTTTTTTGTTTTCATTGGCTCCGCCCTTTTCGCGCGACCGATCAATCACCAGAATCGCCACCGGAATACCCGTTGTTTGAAACAGCCCCGCCGGAAGCCCAATCACCGTATCAATGATATTTTCCTTCAAAAATTGCTCGCGAATACTACCTTCCGCGCCCCCGCGAAACAAAACACCGTGCGGTACGATCACCGCCACGCGCCCGGTTTTTGGTTTGGCGGTTTCCACCATATGGGTAACAAACGCGTAATCACCTTTATCCTTGGGAGGAACACCACGCCAAAAGCGATTGTACTTATCTTCTCCTGCATGTTCAGCACCCCATTTTTTCAAGGAAAATGGCGGGTTGGCAACAACCACGTCGAAATGCATCAATTGGTCGTTTTCCACAAGTAATGGATTATTCAGCGTGTCACCCCATTCAAGTCGCGCCGAATCCTTGCCATGAAGAAACATATTGATCCGTGCTAGCTGATACGTGGAGCCTGTTGATTCCTGCCCATAAAGCGCGTAATTCTTGGATCCTTTTTTCTCCACTTCTTCACCGGCCAATAAAAGCAGGCCACCTGATCCGCAGGCCGGGTCCGCAATCCTGTCGCCCTTTTGCGGTTCGGCCAACATTGCCACCAGTTTTGCTACCGATCTCATGGTAAAAAATTCGCCCGCCTTCTTACCAGCATCGGCGCCAAAACGCTCGATCATATACATATACGAATTGCCGATAATATCATCACCAACGTCCGCCAAATCGATTTTTGCAAAGTCCTGAATTAGATGGCGCAACATTTTGTTGCGTTGATCAATTTTTCCCAAAACGGATTCCGAGTTGAAATCAACACTGAATACGCCGTCGAGTTTCTCTTTATTTGCTTCCTCAATGCGATCAAGAACCTTGTTAATTTCTTCTCCGATATTATCTTCCTCAATTTTGCCGTAAATGTAATCAAACGAAGATTTTGGCGGCAAATAAAAGCGATCCAGTTTCATTTTTTCATCAATACGTTTTTCATCGGCGCCAAAACGTTCTTTATATTCGGCGCGCCGTTTCTTGTTTAAATCACTGATGTATTTCAAAAACAACATCGGTAATACATAATCTTTGTATACCTCCGCTGCCAACTGACTACGCGAAGAGTCCGCCGCCGCCCAGAGCGTTTTATTAAGATCTTCTTGATTGAATTTTGTTGGATTAGTCATAATTTTTATTTGGTGGTTAGATTTCTAAAAGTTCCATCGATAATTTCTTGTTTCAAGGCGTTTCTTTTTTCCACTATTCGCTGTTGCTCGCGCATATTATTCATTAAGTTAACTATTGATTTCTGTTTACCAATAACCGGTATCGGGATTTTCATATTTTCCAACTCTTTCCGCGGTATTACCCCAATATGCGCCCCGGATAAGATTTCCGAAATAGCATTCTGGCCATCCTTGCAATTCAAGTAGTGCGAAACATATTCGGGAATAACGTCGTTAGCGGTAATGCGAATAATGTGCACAGAGGAAGAAGCAATCACGTTGACTTCGTCAGTATTGAAGACCGTTGAACGAAATGTTCCGGCTTTCATGCCCCGCGCAACCAAAAGAACGTCATTTTTTCTAAGATGGCCAACATATTCCGGCAATTCTAGGGAAACTTTTATCAAAGAAGCAGTATTAGTAAAAGGCACCCCCTGAACTAGATCCTTGGCCTGAAAAACGCAAATATTTCCTTCACGATTCGGTACAATGGCTTCACGGAAAGCAAATCCGGCTTGAACTTCTGCGATGTCTTTTATAAACATACGACTACTCTACTACATCGTATTGTACACGTCAAATCGCAAATTAGAAAGACAATAAAATTCACCCTAAACGTACCGAATCTTTTTCTTCTGCGGTAAATATTTTTCGATCAAATCACACAAACCACCCAAACCATAACTTGTCTTGATAATACTTTTGGAAACTCCCAGCTCTGCGGCGGCGTGTGCCTTCGATTCGTCACCGGATTCCAGCAAAAATACTATCGGCACATTCTTTAAGTCTTGGTCGCTTTTAATCTGGGCGAGTAAAGTCAACCCGTCTATATCAGTCAAAATACCGTCCAAAACAATCACATCCGGACGAACATGCAACTTACGCAACGCCTCCCCGCCATTGGTGGCCGGATCCACATCAAAACCACGTTCCTCCAACTCTTCACACAACGTGGAAAGTAACGCTTGTTCGCTTTCAACTATCAGAATTTTTGACATTGTTATTTATTATCTTCATATGGATCCATTACGGGCAGAGTATAGAAAAATGTCGACCCATACCCTTCACGTGATGAAAACCAAATTGCGCCGTCGTGCTGTTCAATAATTCTTTTTACTAAAAATAGTCCCAGTCCAGTCCCGCTCTCATCGGTTGCCACCGCTTTTTGACCGCGAAAAAACTGCGTAAAAATATTTTGTTGTTCATCTTTAGCAATGCCGATACCGGTATCCTCAACACTGCACATAACATAATCGGCTTTTATTTTATTATCAGGAATACCATGCGCAACAGTCGCGGGCGCAATCTCCTGCGTTTTCCTTACGGTAACTGTTACTGTTCCACCGCGAGGCGTGTATTTCACCGCATTACTCAAAATATTCACGGTCACTTGATAGATCCTTTCCGGATCACCAATTGTCAAAGGAATCTGCGCCGAATCTGCCGACCATTTTACCACGACTCCCCGTTTCAAGGCCTCGCGCTCATTGGTACGCAATGCCCTTCTCACCACTTCCACTAACTGCATCGGACGTTTTGCAACTAAGAATGCACCTTCTTGCATCTTGGCAACATTCAACAAATCTTCCACTAAAGTAACCAGGCGCGTATCCGCCTCGCTTATTCGTTTTAAAATTTTTGCCACATCAGGTTTTACCGCATCTTCTCCCAACACTTTAACCAGTCTTTCCATATTCCACGAAAGAGAAGTGATTGGTACCTGCATCTCATGCGCCGTCATTGATAAAAACCGCTCGGAAGGCACTGGGAAAGATCCTTTAACATTTTCCTTTTCTTGTGTTTGATTTGCTAACTTGGCAAAATTTGGCGCCTTGTTGGCAAAATTTACTATGTTTATGTCGTTGTTTGTCACTAGCTAAGAATAGCACAAGCACGGAAAACGCGTGTAATATAAAACCGTGTCGATCCTGCCTACGAGCAGGAGCCCGTCGTTACGATCGTCGGTGATTCCTGGTCACTCCCACTTCACACAAGGCTACGCGGGACAATGAGCCAGGAATGACGGACTTATAAGAATATTTTTTTAAAGATGAAATAAAAAAGAGCTGGCCTATTAGACCAACTCTCGACAAATAATGGCGGACCACTCCCATTTCCGCCAATCACTAACTCCAGATGGTTGGATTGCAGTTAAACCGACCCCAAAAAAACGCCACCACTGCAGTCACAAACACCAAAGCAATATGCCCCATATCCACGTCCTTACCCTCCTAAAAAAAAAGCTTCTACCCAAACTCGCTACGAACCAGGTAGTGAAACAAAAAAACACAAAACACTATATTCGATAAGTGGTAAGCCACTTATTGTTTTTTCATTTTTTCTCCTTACCAGTGATCACAATGTTTTTGCGATTACTGGTAAGTGGACGAGATTATGATACTCGTTTTTCTTCGCGCAAAGCGTCCCAATGACGCTTTGCGCTCAAACAAGCCTCGTCCTAATAACAACCATCCAATTCCGCGAGTTTCCTCCTGACATTCCATTCTTGAGTCTCATTATGGTACCCGCATGGAACCCCCCGCATCCATGGAATATCTTTAGGCTCTCCAGTCGAGAAAACTAACGACTTTCCTTGTCTCGTGATGTTTAGCGGTCGGGCCCACCCAATAAGATACTCCCCATGCCTCTCATTGGCCCACAGCTGTGAATCAAACTCGTCGAAAACTTGTGAAATACCACCAACAATAACTTCCATGTCTTCTGGGATCTCATCACAGGCAACAACGAGTCTGGGGATGTTCAACACCTCACCGGTGGATGCAAAGACAACATTAGATTCCTCCCTGTGAATCAGGAACACCTGTCCAACATCGATACTGTTAAGAACAACCTCCAACCATTCATAAAACTTTTGAGCCGGTGACATGACAAGCCTCCTTTCTTTGGAGTTTTGCACCAGTTACGAAACTTGAAAAGGGTTCAGTTCTAAAAGAACTACTCCCCCATACGCTTTATCTTATTCCTTTGTATTTTATTTTGCACATCTTCTCGAGCCAGTAAGTACTTCTTGCCAAACCGAGAGATGTACCCCACACGATCCAGTAAAACTGTGTGTGGGGTGAAAAAATTCCTCGACCATCGGAACACTACCGTGGTCGCACTTTTTGCGACGAACAAGGCAGGCCGAATTCCTTTTCAACCTGGCGTTCAACCGCACGAAGAACCCTGCGATTAACCGGATGTCCGAGAACATCACGAACCGGATGAGGCTTCCAGCCCACCCTTCGACCAGGACACCGATGGATTTCTTCCGTCTCCAGTACCACCGCCTCCTGAACCTGATCCATCCAACACATAGCCATCCCCTCCCTGACGCACCCTGTCTTGAACCACGAAACGCGTCCTTTTCGTGGCCATTTCGAAACAGCGAACTTTGAAAAAAACACACAACCGATAACGAAATAATATTCCTCTCGTTACCATTTGTGAATCCCGAAGCGAAAGAGTCCATTGACTCGATCGCTTCGGTTTTTTTATTGTCGCTCCTGCCCACGAGCAGGAGCCAGTCATCGCGGTCGTCGCTGATTCCTGGTCATGGCCAGGAATGACAGCGACGGTCGGCTAGCGACGACATCCGGTGCCGATGGCACCAGTCGACGCGCCGGAGCCGACGCGCACCCACCGACGCGGTTTGGTGTGTCGTTCGGCGTGCTCCATGGCCGCCGTCCGAGTGGGTTTCCAGACCCACCCTTTCGACTCTTCGTCGACCGAGGTCGACTGGGCGGACGACGCGTTAATGGTCGCGTCGACCTGGCCGTCCGTGGTGAAGGTGGTGTCGTCGCCTCCGGCGTCATCAGCAACGGCGGGCTTTTCGGCTTCCTTATTCCCGACACGCCTGACGCAACCCCCGATACAAAACACTCGAGCTGAAACTTGTCGCCCCGGCTCGACAGGGGGCATTTCAGAAATATTGCCACGCGCCATTTGGTAGGTCCTTTCCCTCTGGCGTTGCTGACCGTTCTGCCTTTCACCTAACCAGGCGAAATACGGTCTGAAAAAAGAATGTACACCCGAGGCAGATCCGGGTATTTCCACGATTTTAACCAAATCTTGAATTTCCGACAAGTCTTTTGGGACAAGTGAGAAACTCAAGTATGGTGGGGATCCAGAGTATGAATCCCCACGCCCATTTTTTATCGTGGATTGAGTTAAAACCACGCCCCTATTGCCCGCTTCCTATCGGACTTGGGAAAATTGCTTCGCCTTGCCCATCCTTACAGACAGACAATGCTCAGCAATCCTTTTTATCCCCCCGCCTCTGGCGACCAACCGGATAACCGACTGTGCCGCCATGGGCGGAGTGCCAAAAAATCTTTTTAGCATCCTACCTTCATTATTCAATTGTCAAAGGGGCGGTTCAATCACCTAATTCCTTCGATTAAATAACTCTGAAGTATACTCTAAAAAAACGAAATTGTCAATAGTATAGTATGAATACTGCTAATTCTTAGCTTTTATTAGCCATATTTTATTGTTTTGATTTACTATAACCCCAGCACTTTCTAATTTTCAATTTCTAATTATCAATTTTCAAATAATGTTCAAGCCTCAATTTTCAGAAGAAGCTGTTTTGAAAATTAAAAATTGATAATTAATTGCAAAATTGGAAATTGATCATTGAAAATTTAGTTCTCTCCCAACGGCGTCCGATACTGTAAAGCTTCTGCCAGATGCGCTGATGATATATCCGCTTCATTTGCCAAATCGGCGATCGTACGAGCAACCTTGATTGTTCGATGCACTGCCCTAGTACTCAAACGTAAACTTTCGGCGGCCCGTGCTAACAGGTTTCGACTTTCCGGTGACAACTCACAATATTTTCGAATCTGTTCCCCGCTCATTTCCGCGTTCGCTTTTTCTGCCGAAAAACGCTGTCGTTGTTTTGTCCTAGCTTTCTCAATCCGTTCCCGAATTTTTTCAGACGGCTCCGCTTCAAAATGATCCAAAACAATATCGGCTTTTACGGCCGGCACATGCACATGTAAATCAATACGATCCAAAAGTGGCCCTGAAACACGTCGTTGATATTTTGCCACTTCCCCCGCCCCACAAGAACAGGTGCGATTGGAATCACCGTAGTAACCACACGGACAAGGATTCATTGCTGCGACTAGTGAAAACCTTGCCGGGAAACTTTGACTGCCCGCCGCTCTACTAACGGTCACAAAACCTTCTTCTAACGGTTCACGCATATGATCCAGCACAGTGCGCGGAAATTCCGCAAATTCGTCCAAAAACAACACCCCACGATGTGCCAGCGTTACCTCTCCCGGTTGCGGATTACTTCCGCCACCAATCAAAGCGACAGCAGACGTGGAATGATGTGGCGAACGAAAAGGACGCGTGCTGATTAAAGCATCCTGTGCCGACAGTAATCCTTTAATGCTGTATATTTTTGTAACCTCAAAAGCTTCTGACTTACTTAGTCGTGGCAGAATGCCCGCAAAAGCGCGTGCCAATAAAGTCTTTCCCGATCCTGGTGGACCATGCAAAAGCACGTTATGACCACCCGCCGCTGCCACTTCCAATGCCCGTTTGGCATGCTCTTGTCCGGCAATCTCCCTAAAATTTGTCCCGATGTAATATTCAACGGTTTCTTCTTCTTCATCTTTCACTATCGGTGCCAGCGGTGATCGATTTTCTAAGTGCTCCACAATCGCCCGCAAACTTTCCACGGCAATTACTTCACCACCGGCCAAAACCGCTTCCCGACCATTTTCTTTCGGAACAAACAGAATATCTTTACCAAAATTTTTCACATAGTCTCCCATTGCCACCGTCCCCAAAATCGGTTGCAATTTTCCATCTAAGCCCAAAGAGCCCACAAACACAAAATGTTCCACCCGCGCAGTCAATTGTCCTGTTGCCATCAAAAATGCCAACGCAATCGGCAAATCAAACTGTGGTCCCACCTTACGAATGTGGGCGGGCATTAAATTTACAATCGTTCGGTGCCTGGGTGGTTCGAAACCAGAATTTGCCAGCGCCGCGACAATCCTTTCCTTCGCCTCTTTTACGGCAGTATCCGGCAAACCAACGATTGTTACCGACGGAAGCCCAGGCAAAACCTCCACTTCCACATCAACTGGATGAACATCTAAACCGGTAAGTGTAACTGATCTAACTATTGCGGACATGAAAGTTTAATAATCATCAAGTAACGCCCCTACATCATCGAACTGACTAAAACCAAACCATTCTCCAGATTTAATTCCGCACTGCGCCCAATAGTGCCACCAACATCTTCACTCTCAATCAAGATCCCGATAGCCCCAAGATTTTCCCTGGCTGATTCAATATTCTTAAAACCAATTCCAAAGTTATCGCCACTCAACAACCGAAACATTTTTGCACCGCCAATCAACTTTGCTTTTAACCTTTCTCTGCTACCACCTTGTTGTTCAATTTCATCAATTAAAATTTCAATTGCTTCATCGGTATATTTTGGAGATAAAAGATACTCCGTTCCATTCTCTTTTCTCGCCGGTAGCATCGCATGCACCATCCCGCCAATTTTTTTCTCACCATCGTAAAGCGTCACGACAATACAGGATCCGATACCGGAAGTTTTGATGATGCCGGTACTTGAAACCGCCACCTCGCCAGTGCCAATGTATTTTACATCCTCATGCATAATTATTTTTCTAATTTCCGCTGAACAGCCGACAATATTCCATTTGTTGCATCCGGATTGAAAACGAAGAACAATCGCGCGTGACAATCGGTAGCAAAATCCAGGTTCGTGCTAATCAAAAGAATTTTTTCATACGCTTCACCCGTCTCGACTAAAATCGACTCCAAAATTGCCCCCAGCATATCAGATGTAATTTCCGGAACAGACTGCACAAAATCCAAACCTAAAAACTTTGAAAGTGCCGTAAGTGACGCCCCGGAGAGAATGTTCCCCACTTCTTTAAGTGCGGAGCTGCCAAATTCATTCAAGAGAGTCCCTGATTTTTCTTCGCCCGTCAGCATGGATGCCAACTCCAATCCGTTTTCTAATGGCAACGCAATAAAGAAGACTCCGGGAATCTCGCCATCGACACGCACTAAAACAACGGTCACACGACTATCGGCCAACCCGAGTTTTGGTAAAATATTCTGCACCTCGTCAAACAAAATCAACGGCACGGACGCATGGATTTTTTGTTTTAGCATTTTTGCTAATGCCGTGCTCGCGTTACCGGAACCGATATTTACAATTTCTCTCAACTCATCTTGCTCAAATTCTGTAAACATAAAAGATAGTTAATTCTGAAGAATGCGCGTGCTTTTCAACATTGTCAGCACATCAATAATTAAGATTGTCCGGCCGTCTCCCAAAATCGTAGAGCCACTAAAGCCATTTAAATGACGTAAAACCGGCGCCATCGGCTTCACAATTATTTCGTAGCCACCAACAATCTTGTCTACTACTATCCCCGCACGATCTTTACCCCTTTTAACAATTACAACAGTTTCTTGTTTCTTTTTCACTTCCTTGCTCACCAAATTATTTGTTCCTTCTAGTTTGCGAAAACGAACGAGCGGTAAATCCGCATCACTTTCCACCGCAACTTCTCTGTCACCCATCAATTTTATGTTTTGTTCTTGAATCGCAACCGCACGATCAACACTCGAAAAAGGAATAGCCATCGTTTCATGATTAATTTCTACCAGGAGTGCATTAATAATTGCCAACGTGGGCGGTAGCTCTAACGTAATTTTTGCACCTTTCCCTCCAGCCAATGGCGACTCCACTTGTACAGCGCCGTTTACGGCCTCAGCAAATTTTCTAACAATACTCATTCCCACACCTCGACCGGATGTTTCTGTCACTGCATCATTCGTAGAAACTCCTCCAAATAACAGATCAACAATCTCTGCTCTGGGGGTTCTGCTTTCATCCGCGCTCAATTCGGTAAGATATTCGCCGGCTTTCTCGTCGGAAACAATTCCCTTCTTTGCGCTTACTGTAACCAACTTCTTCCAATCAATATCAATTCCGCCATTTTCAACAGACAGCAAGACAAATTCTTTTTCACGCGCCGCCGAAAGTTTCACATAACCATCTTTTTCAATCCCATGATCAATGGCGTTACGTAACATATGCAATATCGGTTCACTCAGCTTATCAACGATTGTGCGGTCTAATTCCAGTTCACCGCCAACTATCTCAAAATCCACTTTTTTCCCCTGCGCAACACTAAGGTCGCGAACCATCCGTGGAAAACGCGCAAAAACTTGCTCTACCGGCACCAAGCGCACCTGCATCACCTGGAATTGCAAATCGGAAATCAAGCGACTAATGTGTTCCACCACTTCGTCGGTTTTTTTATTTCCCTTTTCAATCTGCAATAAGCGCATTTTATCAATCAACAACTCTTCCATGAGATCCATCAGGGCGTCCATTCTTTCAACCGGTACTTTGATGTGTGAGAGTTTTTCTACCGCATGTTCAATACCGGACAACAAAACGGGCGCGCCGTTTTCATTTTTATTCTTTTCTTTCTCTTGCACGACTGGTTTTCCATCAACTGTCCGAAGTGACCTTCCTATTCCTTCAGTTGCCACACCGGTTACTTTTTTTAACTTAGCGGAAAGCACCGAAAGGTTCGGCTCCTCCTTGTTTTTACCGATTTCACTCATAGCATTCTGAAGACCATCCAAAGCCTCAAAAAGTAATCCAATAATCTTTTTAGTTATCGCCAGTTGACCATTGCGTGCATAGTCAAAAATATCTTCCATTACGTGCGTCAAAAAGGCCACCTGCTGAAATTGCATCGTTGCCGATGAGCCCTTGATTGTATGCGCTGAACGCATTAATTCGTCAAAAATTTTTGGTTCGTCCGGGTTTTTTTCCAACAACAACAAATTATCATTCAACTTTTGGATATGCTCTTCCGCCTCTTCCAGAAATATGTTTTTAAACTTATTTAGATCGATTGACATTGTTCAATTATTTTATCGATTATTTTCTCCGGTGACAAAACAGCATCTACCAGTTGCGCCTGAATTACCGCTTCCGGCATTGAACGCACCGCCGCAGTGTTTGGATCTTGCGCAATCACATAACCCCCGGCTTGCTTAACTTCTTTCACCCCAACCAAGCCATCCTCACCCATACCGGTCAAAAGCACTGCAATAATATTTTTCTTGAATACCGTCGCCAGCGAAGCCATGGCGCCATCGATTGTGCTGAGCTTAGAATGGACCTTCTCAGTAAGTAGTTCCATTATTACTTCGCCTTTGCGCACACCGGTTTCCAGTCTGGTAAATTTCAGCACATTTCCCCCCGGCGAAAGATACATTTTCCCCGCCTCAAGGACATCTCCATTAACCACTTCTTTTACTGGCAAGACAGAAATATCATTCAGTCTTTCCGCAAATATTTCTGTAAAAAACTTCGGCATATGCTGAATAATAACAACGGCCACGTTTAAATTTGCGGGCATTTCGCTCACGAGATTTTCCACTAAAGGCGGCCCACCGGTTGAAGCGCCAATTACTACCACCTTAGTCAGCTTCTTCGCTGTCACAACTCCTCTTTTTTCCCGCTGTTTTATTTCTTCGTATTTTTTTACTCGCGACTGAGAAGCAGTACGAATTTTTTCAATTATTTCATCCTCAATTATGTTGATATCAAGCGATAACTCGCCTGATGGTTTGGTAATGTATTCAAGTGCGCCTGCCCGTAAACACCGAAATGTTTCGGCTGCGCCTTCACGTGTATGCGCGGAGAGCATGATTATCGCCGGCGGGTTTTCCATCACTCGCATAATCTTCTTTGTTGCTTCTGCGCCATTCAAAACCGGCATATTGTAATCCATCGTAATTACGTCCGGCTTCAATTTATTGGCTAATTCCAACGCTTGCTGTCCATCTCGCGCTTCACCGACAATCTCCAGGTCACGATAATTTTTAATTATCTCTGTCAGCAAACGACGCATAAAAAACGAATCGTCAGCGATGACTATTCTTATCGTGGACTGCGTTTTTACCATCTTTTAATCCTCGTTTATTACCTCTTCAATTTTACGTCCCAACTCATGTGCCGTGAAAAATGGTTTTACAAAATAACCACGCGCACCTTTTTCAATGGCTTTCACGATCGTAATACGTTGACCCATCGCGGTAACAACAATTACGCGCGCGTTTAATTCTACGAGTTTCTCCAAAGCCTCCATACCATCCATTATTGGCATAATCATGTCCAACAAAACAACATCCGGCATACTCTCGTTTACTGCATTCAATGCGGCAGGACCATTACCAGCCTCACTGATTTTTTCATAACCCAATTCATGCAAAAACCCAATAATGTATTGTCGCATGAAAGCTGAATCGTCAACTACTAAAATTGAAATATCTTTGTTCATCGTAGTTTTGTAAATAATTCACTGCCAAACGTAATGTATATGGCAATATCTAAATCGAGATCTTTGAAGGAATATGATTCTTCAATAAACATCACCGAAGAATCCTTCAAGTCGAAAGCATCTATTTTAGCCAATTCATCAACAACTTCTTTCTCGTTCACAAAAACTGGCGTCTGCAGGAGAACGGGGCCGGTCATAGAACTTGAAAGTTTTGTAAGAAAGGAATTAATAATCATATTGAAAAATTCTTCTACCACCCTATCGTCCGTGTTCAACTCAAGATTCTTCCCCAAGGCGCTTTCTTGAATCAATTTAATCATTGTCAGCACATCACTGCGACGCATTGCCATCAGTGCCGCCCCCGCCACAACCGCCTTAATCGGTGCAAACAGAAAAACTGCTCCTGGCTGGCGGGTTAAATCAATAATGTTTTTTTTGAATTCGCTTGGTGGAATTAATGCCATATTATAGTCTTCAATTTGTGCTTTTTGAGAGAATATTCTTTCGAAGGCCAGCTCAATCTCTGTCAGACTACCTTTAAAAATTTGCTCCAGAGTCGCTTTAGACAAATAAGACCCTTTTTTCTCGACCGATTTTCCGGTTTCCGCAACACGACCATTTTCTCTATCAAGTAACTCACAAACATATTCCACCACTTCTTTCGGTAAACTGAATAATTTGTTGAATATTTTTTGCACTTCAAGCCCCTCAAGTTGTTTCAGCGCTAAGGGTGCATTTAATGAGGTTACTACAACAACAGGAATTTTTTTTGTTTGATCGTTGGCGCGCATTTCACGCAAAACCGCAAAACCATCTTTTTTCGGCAACATTAGGTCAAGCAAAACAACGTCTGGCTGAAGTTCAAGTATTTTTTGTAATCCATCCTCGCCATCCTTGGCGAAATCCGTAGTCAAATTTAATTGAGCAAACTCTGCACGGTAAAATTCCAAAAAGAATTTATCGTCATCGATGATTAGAATTTTAGAATTCTCGCGCATTTGATAATCTTTATTATTAAATCCAACTAAAGAGCGGCAATTTTTTCTTCAACCTGGGCCCTGTCAAAAGGTTTGATGATATAATCTACCGCTCCCAAGGTCTTTGCTTCTTCGATCATCCCATCCTGCCCCACTGCCGACACAACAATTATTTGCGCCTTTTTCCCAATCTCCTTTAGAACATCAATGCCGTTTTTAACGGGCATAATAATATCCAACATAACTAAGGATGGCTTTTCAGCGTTAAATTTTTCAATTGCTTCGACGCCGTTTTCCGCCTCGATAAAATTGGTGAACCCTATCCCCTCAAGGATGTCTTTCAACACCTTGCGCATAAAGGCAGAATCGTCCGCTAGTAATACTTTTGAACTTTTTTCCATATCATTAATCAAAATTAAAAATTAAATTGAGCAACACAATTTGGCAAAGTTTTCATTAAAAATGAGAAACAAACCAACTCTAATTTTTTTATTTGCAATCGTCAGGGTTGTTTCAAAAATTATTGATAATCCTTCCATTTGCCCGGCATTAAACCGAAACGCCTGCGAAATAATGCCTTGTAATCGCGTTACGGTAATCATCGATGGAATATCAATTTTTAATTCAATTTCCGACGCTTCCGCGATTGCGTTAGCGTATGAATTAGAGAGAATATTTAGCATTTCTTTAATCGCAGAACGATCAATTTCTTTAAGAATCCTGGTCGTTCCGTCTTCTTGCTTATTTAAAATATCCACCAACATTAACGCATCGGGTCGCGCTATTGTGAGCAAAGAAACTCCCGAAATGACATTTTTGGTGTCGATATTAGAAAAAACTACTACACCATAATCACCGCTGGTAGACATACGATTTAGAGCATCATTGAAAGGCATACTTTCAACGCGCGATACTTCCACTTCCACTGAAGTAGAAGTTAAAATCGTCATCGCTTCTGCCACTTTTTTTGATCCTTCAGTGGTGGCCCTACTCAAAATGTCTTTAGACAGTTCCATATCTTTTATTCCTTAATGTAATCAACAATTCCTTCGCTAAAAAGAAGATACAAACTAGCGTCGATTTTTTGCTTAAATGCGGAAAAACTAGTTTCGAAAATTAGCGACTCGTTATCGTCATTTTTTACCTTGTTTCCGGTACGCATTGCGCCAATTATTTCCTCTAATCGACCGGCAGTAATCATCCCCGGGACACCCAGCCCCAACTCCACATTCGTGACATCCGAGAGTGCAGTAACGAAAGAGTTGGAAAGGATATTTAATGTTTCCTTCAAAGCGGAACGATCAAGATCTTTTAGGATGCCCGTGGTGCCAATCTCTTGATTATGCAATAAATCAACTAAAACCAATGAATCTTCTCTGGATAACATCAATATCGCAGCCCCTTTTGCCCCAAATAGGACGTTCGAATGAACCACCACCGCGTGATCGCCTGGTGGCTTGATACGAGAAATTGCCACGTCAAAAGACACTGTTTCCACCTTAGACGTTTCTACTTTAATCGAAGTTTTCGCAAGCTTAGAAAACGCTTCCGCAACGTTTCTCGACCCCTTAATCGCCGCAATCTCCAAATTTTCTTTACTAAATTGCATAAAATATTCTTAATGATTAGCTGTGTCTGCCACTTGCGCGCCAATATCTAAAAGTTCTTTCTCCTGAAGCAGTTTTGGTAGATCCATCAAGATAATTAAGCGACTCTTCTCTTTGCTTTCACCAGTTTCCTGACCCTCTTCTGCTTCCCCGCCTATTACCACAACACCACTTAGGTAATCAGCTTTTATTTTTGCTGAAACTAATGATGGCGTCGGTTTGATTTGAGAAACAGGAACTTGAATGACTTCCACCACATTATCAACAATTACACCAAAAATATTGGCGTTAATTTCCGACACAATAATGTGATTACAAGGCGTCTTTTTTTCACGCACTAAGTTAAAATGCTTCTCCAAATTTATGGCAACAACGATCCTCCCTCGAAGATTAAAAATACCGCTGATGAAATCCGGCGCGCTTGGAATTGGCGTGATTACGGGAATTTTGATAATTTCTTGCAAATCTTGAATTGGTACCGCATACTCCTCGTTATCCAACTCAAAAACAACCAACTGATGCCGTTCCTCAACCACCTTCTTGTTTTTAGTGGATGAAGGTTTTACGTTTGCTACGGCCTTCTGTAATTCGTTTTCCATAACGGAATCAACATTAACCGTTAAAAGATTGATCGTTTTTTTCTGTATTTTTTCTTGTAATTCTCCTTATTTTCGGCACCACTTTTGTGGGTTCTGAAAGAATAATGGAAGGTTCTTTCTCCGGCTCGATATTATCAACATGTTGCTCGTCTAATGAAGTCCTTCCTTCTTTCTTTGCAACCCTGTTTTTCCTATTTAATATGCCACCCAAACTAGACTTAATAATTTCCACGCCACCGGACAAATCTTGCAATGTTTCCGACAATGCCATTAACTGCTGTGTTGACGCGGCAATTTGCTGATTCGCCGCGGCTTGTTGTTGTGTTGAAGCTGAAAGTTGTTGAGCGCCGGATGCATTCTGTGTTGCTACCGATGCAATTGAATCCATTGTCTTTGCCAATTCCTGTACCGAAGCTGTTTGCTGTTGAATACCGGCGGATAATTCTTGAATTTTAGCGGAAACCTGCAAAACAGCGGAGGAAATTTCCTGCAGGGTACCAAGCGTATCTCCGATTGCTTTTGCGCTCGATTCGGCATTTTCCGCACCCGACTCAACAGCCGTAACAGTCTCTTCCACTTGACCCAAAACACTTTTAATGCGCCCTTTAATTTCTTCCGCCGACTTGGCAGAACTTTCAGCTAATTTCCGCACCTCATCCGCCACTACTGCAAACCCTCTACCCGCCTCTCCTGCCCGCGCGGCTTCAATGGCGGCATTTAGCGCCAAGAGGTTTGTCTGATCGGCAATTGAGGTTATCGCGTCAACAATATCACCAATTTGTTCCGAACTGCCGGCAATGTTTTTAACCATTTGCGAAGTTTCACCAACCATCGACTTAATATCATTGAGGTTTTTTTGCGATGTTGCACCAAGACTGCCGGCCTTTTGTGCCATTTCCGCCGCCTTTGAGCTAGAGACGGCCGCTTCTTGTGCTGAAGCTGCCATTTGACTGCTCGCTGCTGCCATTTCCGCAATATTCTTTGAAATTTCCTCAGATTGATGTGATTGGGACGATGCTCCTGCCGCCAACTGTTGCGCGGTGGAAGAATTTTGCTGAGATGCCGCAGACGACATTTGCGTAGAAGCAGCCAATACATCGGCCGCCTGTGCCAGTTGTTTTACGGCATTCTTGATCGGATTACGCACAAAATTACCGATCGAACGAGAGGCGATGTAAGCCAAGCCGAAAATTAATGCGATAATTATTAGCGAAATAGCCAGAACCTTATTTCGAAGCGAACTAACAGGCGCATAGGATTCTTTTGTATCTTCTTCTACTACTAAAACCCATTTCTTTTCAAGCTTTTCCTGTAAATGAGCTGTTTGGAATGAACCAAGCACCTCTTTGCCTCGGTAATCCACATTTATTCCATGCTGATCCTCTTTTGAAGACATAGCGTTCTTTACGGAAGCAGAATCACCTCTCAAAGACAAAATGTCCTTCTCTCCCCCAAATCTCGTTGCCGTAAATACAAATCCGCCTGAATCAACAAGGTGCGATTTCATTGTTTCTCCCTGATTGGCGATTGCAAGCATTTCATTAAGACTATCTAGTTTATATCTCGCAACAATAACTCCATTGAATCCATCGCCATTCTTGAGTGGAGAAGAAACAGTATAACCAAACGATCCCGTGGTTGTGGATTTATAAACGTCTTTAATGTAAGTTTTATTTTTTGCCTCAACAAAATACGGGTCTGACGCTCTATCTTGCCCCTTCATTGTCGGGTCAGTTGATGCAATACAAATTCCGTTTTTATCAAAAATCATCAAAGAATAAATACTTTTTGAATCTTTTAAATAATCGTCAATCACATTTTGTATGCTTGACACATCTTCTCGCTGTTGAAAGACACTGTTCTTTGCAAGCAATTCTATTGTAACTTTCTGCTCCTCAAAATAAGTGACAATATGTCGCTCCAATGATTCAGCAAGACTACTCGCCCCAGAAACAACTTCCTGTTGTATGGCATTTTTGGCACTGCTGTAACTTAAATATCCGACTATCGCCATCGGAACAATGGAAACTGCTAAAAACCAAGAAAGAAATCTTCCTGTTAATCCCAGCTTTTTAATATTGATGTTCATATTTGGATGTTATTTGTTAACCGCTATTGGAAAAAGTTTTCCATAACATTAAATACAGTGTACCACAACGCACTTTGCACAAACAAACGACTCCGTGTTAACGGAATCATTATCGACCCTCAGGAGATATTTAATGGTTACGTTGTCTCAATTCCCCACTGATTAAAAATAACAACGCTTTTAAAAACCGCATTATAAGAAACACTACACGCCAACCAAGTTACGAAGGATCATACGCAAATCATCTGGAGACAGTTTTGTTTTAAAAACAATATAACATCTTAAAACGTCGTCTTTGCGAAACACGCGACTTGTCGCGTGCTGAAGCAATCTCCCGTTAAAAAATAGAAAATTCATCGTATTGTTATTGAGATTGCCACGCCTTGCTCATCCTCACGGATGATCAATGGCTCGCAAGAACACGTAAGGATTCGAGTATAACGGTCTACTTTTTCTTGTGATCATCTATTTGCTCCAAGCTAATTGCGTATGATCCGTTACGATCTTGGTCAAACTTATCCAAGACTAGAACCTATTCAAACTTTCTTACTTGAATAAATATATTCTCTAATCAAAATCACAATCCCCGTCCCAATCGCCACATCCGCGAAATTAAAATATCCCAAATTTCCAATCGCAAAATTATCTTTCACAAAACCTAATGCAATTCTTTCAAATAAATTCAGTGCCCCTCCGGAAATAATAAATAACAACGCCATCCGTTCCCGCTCATTTTCAGATTTCCAAATTAAAAAAACAACCGCTCCAAAAACAAGTATGTTAATTAAAATAATTTCAGTAATACCAACAAGCCCAAAAAGACCCTGTGGATTTTCATAATTGCCAATTCTAAATAATCCAAACGCAAACTCACGCGCCAGATATTTTTCGACGACAAACTTTATTACGACGTCCGAAACTACTACACCTAAAACCAAACCAAAGTATTTTGATTTAACCAACATCAAAATAATTATCGCCAATAATTACTTACAAGTTACACAACGCGTCGCCGATGGCATCACCACTAGCCTGTCTTGTTCCAACTCTGCACCACACTTATTGCACACGCCATAATTATTTTCTTTTATATTGTCCAGCGCCAAATTAACATCTTGCAATTTTAATTCAAGCGAATTCTCAATTCCCACCCGCGATGAATATTCTTCACCCTCAGTCGCGTTATCTTCCGGCGATCTGCCGTAATCCGGAAAGTTGGCATCAAAGTTCCCTTCCAAATTATTATCTTTGGTGGAAATTTTATTAAGTTCCGATTCCAACAATATTTTTTCGGCTAGCAATTTTTCTTTTTGACCGGCGACAAATTCCTTAGGTAATGTCATTTGATTTTTATGATGGATAAATTTAATAGATATGGAAAAGCCCTAGATAACGGCCAATAAATAAATATGTGCCTACTAGGGCTTTAAGCCCTAAGAGTCTGCACATCGTCCGAGCGCTCCTAAACAGAAATTATTCTGTGTACGAGTGCCCGGAGGACATGACTTCATGACGCTTAGAGCGATTTCACTTATTCTCCTGCACGAACGAATAAGTCGGTGACTCCGATCTTCCGGTGAAGAAAAAGATTAATCTCCCAAAAACTCTTTTTCCTACCTATCTCCTCCAAAGATCAAAAGTGCAATCTTTTTTTGAGGTGTTTGTTTTTGTTTTTTTGATGGATGCGTGCACATCACTTTGTTCAGAGACACCTTACGACCACTAATAGGGGGAGATTAGTGGTCGAAAGGTGACTCCAATTCATTAACACCTTCGACCGATGGATTTAAGTCAATTTCGAATGAACAAACTACTTACTACCCATTTATCATAGCAGAAAAAAGAGGTCTCGTCAATCCTTCAATAAAAAATAACTAATTTGGCTTACCTAAGCACGCAAATTAATAATTGAATTAATTTACCTAATAACAATTTGATTAATGATTAACTATTCACCTCCCTACTTTTCCACAGAGGAAGAATATGTCCGGAAAATAATGGCTCAAACTGTAACAACCACAACACTTCACGCGTAGCGAGCCACGAATATTAATTTTCCACCAATAATTATTACCGCTTGTAAGTAAAGAGTGTTTTTGTAACGTCCAACTCGGAGATAGTACAAGCGTGCACCACCTTGAAGGAGAACTGCTTACCTATACTTAGCAACATCATCCATAAACGATTTATTGCGTAGAATACAATCATCACTTATCGCATTGTTACACCTGTTCGTGAGCAGAATGAGTACAACAAATACGCAACAAGGGATATATATTCCCAACGTCAATCATATAAATATATGAATCAATTAAGCTTTCTTATTTCAATAAAACTGGACACAACAATGAACTTTTCAGCACACGAATATACAACATATTTTTATTTACTTCATATACTAATTACGCGACAAAATTAAATAAATATATTGCCATATCTTATAACAATATTGTCACGAATTTTCATTTAAATCATGCATTTGTTTCAGTCAATTTTCTACCAATTTAAACAGCAATATATTACATATTCAATGGGCTGGCAGATCAAACAATTCGCTCACTTTTTAACATAATCAATCACGATTTCATTCTCTCATTACTCGATATTTTTGTAATACTTTACACATTAATTTTCATCATAATATAGTGATTATTGAAGCCAATTTGTGCTCATATTTAACTATTGAACACTATTTGTGTTCTGTCTGCACAACGATAGTGTTCATACCGTTTACTTATTTGGTAACCTATTTTATTACGTATTTTTTGGCGACCTGTTGTGACACTTTAAGGTCCAACCATTGCAAGGGTCGGACCTTAAAAATTGTCTTGTTGTTTTTTACCAGACGCACATTTTCTTTTCCATATCAAATCAAAACAAAATTTATTTCATTAACATATCGATACAAATTTCGGCGTGCTATTTTTGGGCAATTCATGAATTGCCCCTACGCGAGGTTAATTGTATTAGTACATTGTTTTAGGGAGTATCTTGCGAAAGGATACTCCGTAAAATTACTAGTTTAATTTACTTACCTCCCTATTTATATAGACCTTTATTATAAATATGTTTATTTATTCATAAAAAAAACAGCCTTGAAGATTTCTCATCAGACTGTTTGACCGTTCGATTTTATTGAACGATGAAGTTTATCGAGTCCTCATGCGGCTCTATCCATAAACAGCTTTTACGTATAGGCGCCCACTGAACCGTCCGGTTGCGTAGTCGACGGTGGTTTCGTCACCACTTGTGACTTTTTCGTAATAATTGGACAAAACAGACGTCCATGTCTGTTTTCCATCGACCTCGATGCACAATCTCCAGTCATCAGAGTGGTGTATCAGTTGTGGCACACTCATCTTGAGGATGGGGTTAAAAATCATGATCATTGTGCTGTGGGCCGGAACAAAATCCTTTCCCACGATTTTACCAACTGCCCGTTTTGTTTTCAAAAAACAGGAGTCAAGAAAACTACCAACCACATACACAATCAAGGCTAGCATACAAACCATGGTGGCCACCACCACAACCCCAATAATGGTCCCGACGGGCCAATCTTCAAACATGTGCACCAGCACATAGATTGGGAAAAAATCAAAACTCATCTTTCACTCCTTGCCGTTTTCCGGCTCTTGAATTTGAGGTAAGCACGAGCCTACCACTTGAAACTAACCCATATTCAATTGTGAAGGATCAGGCTCCCTCACGCCCTGCACTCCCGTGAACTAACGAATAACGCTACTCCCTTTTCCAGGTTTTGTCAATAATGTGTAATGCAGGATGTAACTACTCACCAGTATGAAAGTTTGAATAGATTATTAAGTCCTTGAAAAACCACCACCCCCAAAGACTCCGGGGGACCAAAAAGTGGATTCCCGTTGTTACGGGAATGGGTGATTTGAATAAGGTTTGATTGAAATATGGAGCAACTTTCATTGGAGTGAGTAGTTACAAGCGGAAGTAATAGTGTACATAAAGGATGCTCCCATACGACGACGACAGATTCCTGCCGTACTCAAACGTCGAACACCTTATTTAATAAAACAAGAAGATGATTATTGATTACTTGACGAAAGATTTGAGGTCTTCGGCAGGAATGACTAACAACTTTAAAAATGCGTAATAATTTGAAGTACGTAAACATTTCTCAAATTCATATACTATATACCAAATACAACCGGCAAATCTAAATCACACTCCTTTATATAAAATTCATCGAAAGAAAAAACAGATAAGTAATATAAAATAATCAGGGATTCTCCTGCTCTTCAACCCTGTTCAGAGTGAACGAAAGGAAAATCCCTGATTATTTCATCTCCCCCCTTCGTATCAGTACGCGATATTGCCTGTGTATACGCCTGTTTTAATCGGTTCGAAATAGGTCGATTTAAAACCGGATAACATTGTCTGTAAGGCAACAGGTAAACGCCCAACGATATTTTCGTCAAAACGCAGATACTGCCAATCAATTTGGCCTGTGGCCTGCTCAGCAAACCTAATTGCAAAATTTTCCGTACTCCCCTTATAGACGTCAATCATTTGTTCCATACTCCCCTTAGAAGTAGAAACCAAGAGCAACGAATCAACAATCGCGTAATCAATCGTGCGACTAGCATCACCAAAATTTACAAACCTTATCGGCACATCACGATGATTTCCATCAAAAAATTGAACATCTTTATAATCAACCCCGCCAACCAAGGGACCCAGTAGCCTCAATGCCTCTTCTAAACTTGTCATCTGTGCTTGAACTAACGCCGTCATTCCATCTTTTATCGGCAAAACGGCGACGCCATCGGGCACAGGTGAATTTGTGACCAAGGAACCGACAATATAGTTACCATTAAGATTTGCTTTTAAAGCGTCAACCGCACTACTTTGAGCAGTTAATGCGTTAAGAAACTCCTGCATCTGAGGATTATCCGATTTACTTAAACGCCATTTATCAACATCGCTCGCCACATCAGCATGCCCCGCAACAGCGACAGCAGTAGCCGGTATCGCCTTACTCAACAACTCCCAAGGCAATTGGTTCTTAACAAACTCTGCACTATTACTTCTCGCAAGCACCACTGGAAGCATATTACTTCCTTGTTCAGAAGGTTTTACGGCAAAAAGCGTTGCTCCGGAATCGCCCAAAGATAACAACGAAAAACTCTTAAACAAAGTCGCTTCCTCTTGCCCAATAAATATATACTCCGGACTAACCGGTAACTGTTTTGCCAGTGCTCGATATTCGTTAGTATCGGCCAAACTATTTCCACTCAAACCATCCAAACGTCCGGTTTCTTTAGAATCAACAACGACATTGTTACCGTTAGCCAATTTTTTTAATACCAAATTTGAATTCGCGCTTACATCTATCGATGCGGAACTATCAGTCATAAGATAACTGACCGGCTCCGAAGAGGAACTTCCTGAAATTACACCATAAACTAATTCGTTCCATTCTGAATTCAATGAACCGTCATTTAATCCCATACTCTTAAGAATATTCGGTAAAACAGCTTTTTCAAGCGCACCAGAACCACGTTTTACGCTAATAAACGCAATTGTCTCGGCGGGAATTTTATCAGCAATCGTATTTGTCCTCTTTGGCCAAAAAAGATAGCCCGAAAGTACAACCGCCCCGATAATAAGAGCCACACCAACCCCAACAAGCATACTTATCACAAAAGACTTACTATCGGTTTCTTTTAAAGGACTCGGCATTGCCACAGTATTTCCGGCCATTTGCCTTTGCGTGACACCGGAAACGGGAGACACCCCCGAACGCGAAACCATTGGTTTAGGAACAGCGGGTACCGATTCGATTGCCGGTTTTGTTGAAACTGTCGGTTGCTGTACTGTCTTTATCACGATAACCGGTGGCTCGGATGCAACAACGGGAACGGAAACACCCTTACTGACCTCGAGCAGATCATCGGCCATTGTGCGAATTATCGGCATCGCAAAAGAAGCAGAAAGCGCGGCCTCTGCTTTATTTTGCAATTCATTTGGTTGTTGTTGGTTTTGTTGTTGGTTCATTGAGTGAATTTGTGTGGGGATTATCCCCTTCTCTCTTATTCTACCTTTTTTGCGCGTTTATGCGAAAGGTTAATACGACCCTTATCATCAATCTCAATCACAACGACAGGAATTCGATCACCAACCTTTACAACATCTTCCACGCGATTCACACGCTGATCTGCCAACTCGGAAATATGCACCATACCTTCGATACCAGGCAAAACTTCTACGAAGGCGCCAAAATTCATCAAACGTGTTACTCGACCATCAAAACGTTCGCCGGCTTTTACCTCATGGGTCAAATTTTCAACCCATACTTTGGCCTTTTCCATACCAACCGGATCTTTGGCAGTGATTGTCACCAAACCATCATCCTCGACATCGATTTGCACGCCGGTCTCTTCGATAATCTTATTGATATTCTTACCCTTTGGCCCAATAAGATCACCAATCTTTTCCGGATTGATACGGATTGTAATCAAACGTGGAGCAAATGGCGACATTTCTTTGCGCGCCTCTTTAATAACAGACTCCATTGTTTCTATGATGCTCAAACGAGCGACTTTCGCTCCCTTAATTGCTTGTTCGATTACTTCCATTGAAATACCATGTGTCTTTATATCAACTTGTACTGCCGTGATACCGGTACGTGTTCCGGCAACCTTGAAGTCCATATCACAACCCTCATCTTCCATGCCAGCAATATCCGAAAGTACGACTGACTTACGACCCTGATTCTTTTCATCAGTAACTAGACCCATTGCAATTCCGGCAACAGTAGAAGAAATCGGCACACCGGCATCCATAAGTGCCAATGAACTACCACAAGCCGAAGCCTGTGAACTGCTACCGTTCGATGACAAAACTTCAGAAACAGCCATAATCGAGTACCCAAACTGTTCTTTATTGGGAATCAATTGTTCAATTGCTTTTTCAGCCAAAGCGCCATGACCGATATCCCGACGACCGGGACCCCTATTTGGACGCACTTCGTGGACGGAAAAAGCCGGGAAATTGTAGAAATGCATATAACGCTTTTCGAAATCGTTATCTGTCATTGTGTCCAAAAGCATCGCGTCTCCAGGGGAACCAAGGGTAATAATAGTCAAGACTTGTGTTTCACCACGTTCAAACAAGGCGGAACCGTGAGCACGAGGCACAACGCCAAGCTTAACGGAAATCTTTCTTACTTCGTCCAATCCGCGACTATTCATACGCTTCCCTTCGCTTAGGATCTTCTCACGGGTGATGTCGCGATAAATTTCGCGAATGGCTTTTTTGGCGGAATAAACATCCTTATCTTTAAGTTCCAATTGAGCAACCACTTTCGCAGTTAATTCTGAGAAACCTTTCTCAATATCCATTTTTCTACCACCTTTTTCAAAGATAACTTCAGCCGATACTTGCGCCACTTCTTTGATACGCGCAACCAATTCCGCCGGAACATCCGACTTGATATAGTCACTTTTTTCCACGCCAAATTGTTTTTGAATGTCCAAAATCAATTCCGCAATGGAAGAAACTTCTTTTTGACCAAACTGAATAGCTTCAAACAAAGTAGCTTCCGGAACTTCTTTGCCTCCCGCTTCCAACATCACAACCTCATCTTTGGTGCCGGAGACGATTAAATCCAATTCGCTCTTCTCAACGTCGGAAACTTTTGGATTGATCACAAATTGACCGTCGATTTTGCCCACGCGCACCATAGCGAGCGGACCAGCCCACGGGGTTCGTGAAATTGCCAAAGCCGTACTGGCGGCAATCATTGCCGGAACGTCTGGTTGATGTTCCCCATCATAAGACAAAACAGTTGTTACAACCTGTACATCATTCAACATATTATCAGGGAAAAGTGGACGCAAAGCACGATCAATCATGCGACTGGTCGTTACTGCCGTATCTGTTGGACGACCTTCACGCTTCACAAAACGACTACCCTTGATTTTACCGGCTGCGTAATACTTTTCTTCGTATTCCACCAACAACGGCATGTAATCAACACCTGGACGACATTCGCCCGACATTACCACCGTTGCCAACACAAATGTCCCACCAATTTGGCAAGTTACCGATGCGTCAGTTTGAGGAGCTAATCCGCCAATGGTCAAAATAAACTCTTCACCACCGATGGTTTTTTTAAACTCGTTTGATTTGGCTTCCGCCATAATTTTTTACCTTTCTTTTTTCGCCGGTTTTACCAATTCATTTAACCGATCGTCATGCAACAAGGTTTATTGAGGAATTTCCCGCAAACCATGTGTGTATGAAGACCGCCTAAAAAGTTGGGCGCTCAATTACCGATCGAAATAATAATAAGAGAACGCATGGAGAACCCTTTGTACTCCACCATTTACGAGGGTTTATTCGAGATTATCACCTTTTTCATCTATACACAACATCACCACAAATAATTTCCAATATCTAATTCCCAATTTCTAATGGAACGCGTCGCATTTAGACATTTTGAAATTTCATTAGTAATTAGACATTTGGGGAGTCATTAAACTCAAAAAAACAGTGATCTTCCTTATCACTCAATAAACCCAAACAACCTACAGTTGTTCCCTCTTATCCTTTAAGCTTTAGTTTTTTGATGATTTGCGTATATCGTGGCAAATCTTCGCGCTGTAAATAGGTCAACAAACGCTTGCGCTTGCTCACCATTCCCAACAAACCACGACGTGAGTGCTGATCTTTCTTGTGTGTCTTCAAGTGTTCCGTCAATTCCACGATTTTTTCTGTGAAAATCGCAATTTGAACCTCCGGAGAACCGGTATCAGTATCATGAATACGATACTTTTGAATAATCTTTGGTTTTTCCGTATCAACTTTACTCATATGTATGACTTATACGGTAACATAGGGCCTGTTTTTTTGCAAACCGGCAAAACGTAACCGCGCACTGATTAAGAAAATAACGCGCCGATCACCTCCTAAATAGAGCACCCTTGGGTACTCCACTACGCTAGGCGAGAGATTTCTTCCGTATTGAAACGCCTCGTGAAGACAAGCTTTTCTTCGGTTTTTCAGACTTCTTTTGAATCCCATCTTCGACTTCAAACACCACATCGTCACCCCTCAAGACAGCCCGAATCGTTGCACCACGCGGGAAAGTTTGCTTCAGAAGCGCTGTAGCCAATGGATTCTCTAAACGATGCTGTATTTCCCTCCTAAGTGGCCTTGCTCCAAAACTTGGATCAAAACCATCCTGAGCCACCCGATTTCTCACATCACTGCTTACCAATAGATTGAAACTCTGCGCGTGCATCCTTCTTACCACTTCTTGCAATAATAAGTCTGTAATTTGCTGGACATGCATTTTAGAAAGAGCATGAAAAACAACTATTTCATCCAGACGATTTAAAAATTCCGGTCGAAAAACATCTTTAAGATGCTCCAAGAGCGCTTGTTTAAGTTTGTTCCAATTTTCCGCGGAAGGTATTTCTTCAGCTGTTGCAGTGTGAATTTCCTTACTCCCAATATTGGATGTAGCAATAATAATCGTATTTTTGAAATCGATCGTCTTTCCTTTTCCATCTGTTAAACGTCCATCATCCAAAACCTGCAACAAGATATTCATCACATCCGGATGTGCTTTTTCAATTTCATCCAATAAAATCACACTGTAAGGCTTTCGACGCACTTTTTCTGTGAGTTGCCCACCCTCATCATAACCAACATATCCTGGTGGAGATCCAATCAAACGTGAGACCGCGTGTTTTTCCATATACTCCGTCATATCAATGCGAATCATCGCGTCTTCGTCACCAAATAGGGCCTCAGCTAATGCGCGAGACAGTTCCGTTTTGCCTACACCCGTCGGCCCCAAAAAAAGAAATGATCCAATAGGTCGTTTCGGATCTTTCATTCCGGCGCGTGCCCGACGTACCGCTTCTGAAATGACACGAACGGCTTCCTCTTGCCCGATAACACGACGATGCAACAACTCTTCCAATTTCAAAAGACGGTCTAATTCGGTCGCAGACAGTTTCTCAACTGGGATTCCAGTCCACTGAGCGATAATTTGCTCTATATCACTTGCCCGAACCTCCAAATCTGTTACTCCCCTCTTAGAATGCCATTGCGCCTGAAGCTCAGTAATTTCTTTGGTGATTTTATCAATTTCATCGGCAAGTTTTTTTTCTTTCTCTTTATTCACAACACGCTGTGCCGCGGCACGTTCGCGTTTCAAACGTTTTAAATTATTTTCCTTATTAGTCATTTCATCCGGCTTTTCTAAAGCCGATAGTCTCACTTTAGCCGCCGCTTCATCCACCAAATCAATTGCTTTGTCAGGCAAAAAACGGTCACGAATATATTTTTCGGATAACACCGATGCCGCCTGAATTGCTTCATCGGTAATTCGCACCTTATGATGTGCCTCATAACGATCCTTCAGCCCACGCAAAATCTCTATTGCATCTTCCACACTTGGTTCTGCAACAAGTACGGGCTGAAAACGTCGCTCCAGCGCCGAATCCTTTTCAATGTATTTACGGTATTCGTTAAGAGTCGTTGCGCCTATTGCTTGCAGTTCACCACGCGCTAATGCGGGCTTTAATATATTTGCCGCATCCATTCCCCCGCCTTCGCCCGTCGAACCCGCTCCAACTACTGTGTGCAATTCATCAATAAACAAAATAATTTCATTACTGGCTTTTTGAATCTCTTCTACGGATTTTTTTAAGCGTTCTTCAAATTCACCGCGAAATTTTGTTCCCGCCAACATACCAGGCAAATCCAAGGCCAACACTCTTTTACCACGCAAACCTTCAGGAATTGTATTTGATGCGATGCGCGCAGCCAATCCCTCCGCAATCGCCGTCTTACCAACACCAGGCTCACCAATCAACACAGGATTATTTTTTGTGCGCCGACTTAAAATTTGAATCACGCGCTGTACTTCCGACGCACGACCAATCACCGGATCAAGTTTTCCCTCACGCGCCAATTGCGACAAATCACGCGAGTAAATATCCAGTGTCGGTGTCTTGCTTTTTTCCGCAACGGGTCCTTTCTTTTTTCCTTTTGCACCAACAAGCGACAAAATTGCTTGTCGCGCTTTTGTTTCGGTAATGCCATATTTTTTTAAGGTCTGCGCGGCCAAACCTTCCGCTTCTAAAATTAACCCAAGCAAAATATGCTCACTGCCCACATAATCGTGTTCAAGATTGCGCGACGCATGAAAAGCTAGCTCCAACGCTTGCTTCGCACGTGGCGAAAGCTCCGGTTCAGTCGTCCGCATTTCTCCTTTGGCGGTATTTTCTTTCAAGTAATTCACTAAATCATCCGGTTTAACATCCAACTCTTTAAGAAGCTTCTCTCCTACTTCACCTTCCTGCGCCACACCGATTAACAAATGTTCCGTATCTAAATATTTTGCGCCCCTCTCCATCGCCATCGCGGATGCTTTTACTAAAACATCTTTCGCGCGATCGGCAAACATTTCCAAAATATTTACTCGTTCTTCTTCACGAGGTTGCCACCCGGGAATACGCTTGTTGCCCAACATCGGATCATTAAAAAATTGTCCGAAGTCGGCAAAAGGCTGACCAAATACCTGCATTTCTTCTGCACAAGCATTACAAAGATTGATTCTCTGTTCTTTACCGTTTACGGTGCGTAGCAACGTAATCGCCGCAGGGCGAATTTTACATTTTTCGCAAATAAGTTGTGCCATATGTGCTCTATTTTACCGCCCCCACTGTCGGGTGTTAAGGGCATTAATTACTTTAAGGGTAACTCCTAAAGTCTAAAGTCGAGACTTTAGGAGTTACCCTTAAAGTCCAATCCATTGACTAAAACCTTGACCTTCTGTTACCTTGCTCTGTCATGGCAAAAATCATTTTAATCAACAATCCTCGTCCTACCGCACAGGAACAAGAAGCCATGCTACAACTTTTGTGGCAATTTCGAAAACGCGGAAACGACGCCACGCTACAAACTGGCGGATTTTTCGCCACACTCGTGACTCTTTTTGCAACGAGGGCCGATGTCTATGATTTTCACGACCTACGCTCTTCTTTCCTAATCCCATTATCTCATCTTATTCACCGCGACGCATCAATCATTCTTTCTTTGTATGGTTTAGAAAAAGCAAGAGGCCTTAGTTTCTACATCGGCATCAAATTTGCCGACCAAATCGTTACTTCAGAAAAAACTTTACAATATGAAATCTATCAAAAATACGGACGCCTTCCCGCATACGTTCCGCTTGGTGCAACACTTTCCAAGAAATTTTTCAAGCAAGGAAAAAAGGATTTGTCCCGTCTCGGTTTGATCGCCGATCAAAAACGAACCAACAACATTACGCGTCGCTTCAAATCGAAACGCGTAAAATTCTGCACCATCTCCGAACAAGAAATTGAATCAGCTGATTCTTTCACAACCATTCAAAGCGTGGCGGCTTTCTTTCTCCTTAAAACCGACTTGGATACGAACATACTTCGAAAATTTGCACTCTTGGGTTTACCAATCGTTACGTTCAATACGGAAACCTACCGCGATATTTTCCGGAACAATGCTTTATATATTCCCTACGCTTCCCCACTCGCGATCGATAATGCCACAAAAGAACTGAAAAATAAATATTCGAAATACCGCGCAAAAGCAAAATCTCTCCAAAAATTCACAACCAATCTATTTAGCTGGGAAACAGTATCTGGAGAGTATTTGGGTGTCTATCAGAAATCAAATCTGAAATCAGTCTCTATTGATTCATTATCAAAAACACAAGTAGCGCAATAAAAAAACTGCCCGCATTCAGGCAGTGGTTAATCTTCCATCCAAGGAGGCTCGAACTCGCTGTACTGAATTCTACTCACCGCCAGCTGCAGATGGATCTTTCCGTCGTGGTCCGCGAAGTAGATGCAATTCCCCACATTCACTGAGACACACGGGCCTTGTTGGAAGTATGGACGTGCTCTCGGTCGACCATCAGCGTCACCCCAAACCAAGTAGACGTCGACGTGACTGAACACGTTACCGCGCCGATCATGACGCTCCCAACTGGCGACCACCACCCACGCTCCCGACTTATTACCACACTCGGTCGGCGGCCAAATTAACAATTCTCCTTGATAATGCAACCGCTCGCTGATCTCGCGGACAGTCGTTGTGGCACATTCTGAAGTTAATGGCGTCGTTTCACGATGAATCATGTGAAGGAACTCCTATACTAGACAATTGAGTCACACCGGGAACCTTGAAGTATTACTACGGCAACATCATTTGTCAATAATCTTGCTAAGTTCCCGATAAATAAGCACAATTGGGTTGAAGTTAAATAGTTTTTCAAGGGCACGTGGCGGAATGGTATACGCGCATGGCTTAGGACCATGTGACGCAAGTCGTGAGAGTTCGAGTCTCTCCGTGCCCACACTTAAAAAAGAGCCTCGGCTCTTTTTTAAGTGTGGGCACGCGCAACACAACTGCTTGTGTTGCGTGAGAGACTCGAACGCCGGAGCCTTGTTTTGCTCGCATTCTGGCGAGCAAAACGGCGAGGCGGTGGCTAGACCGCTTTTTCGGAAGAAAAAGCGAGTCGAAGCCGAGTCTCCGTATCTGGCGCGCGCGAATCACCTTCGTGATTCGCGCGAGAGACTTGAACGGAAATCGATGTTTTGCTAGTAGCAAAACCGATTTCCGGTGCCCTCGAAATATGCAATTGATATTGCATATTTCGAGGGCGAGTCTCTCATGGATTAGTTTTGCGAAGCAAAACAATCAAACGTACATAAAACATCTCCACACCCCGTGGAGATGTTTTACGCAAGAATCAATGAACTCCAAAAAATTTGCAACAGGCTAATTTTTCGGAGCTACCTTTTAGTATTCGCTTTGCGAAACTACCCAATACACAAAAAACCGTCTAAAACGTCCATTCCCGTAACAACGGGAATCCACGTTACAACAAAACACGTGGACCCCCGAAGAATCGGGGGTGGTGGATTTTTTCAGATATTATTTACCACACAAACAAACATTCAGGTGGATAAGAAATTAATCACCATCTTTTTCTTGACGCAACTCAAATCAGAATATATCATGCACCCACTATAGTTTTGGTTTTAGTTTCAAATTACTAGTTACGGAGGAATATCCGTGAAGAAGGTCATGACAATCGTTCTTTTGATCATCAGCGTCAGTTGCCTGTCCCCCGACGCCTTCGGACGAGGTGGACAGGCAATGAAACTGCAACGGAAACGCAATGCCGATCACTGGAAGCAGGTCTCGGCCAGCATGTCACCACGGACAAACGCGGTACAACGACCAGTCACTCTTCGGCAAAAGCCGGCGACCTGCACGTCCTCGTCGTGCCCGCGCCAGTAGTCGCGGACGTCCCCGACGACGCCCCCCCCACCTCGCAGTAAGCGAGGTTTTTTTTGACAAAATCTCTCATTCCGCTATGATAATCGGTTCATGAAAAACTGTAATTACTCAAAGACATATTTTATTGTTTCCGCACTTCTTGCGTTCAGCCTTTTTCCTAACAAAACAAATGCCATATCAAACGACTATGTGCCCGTAAAGCCGGGAGATCCGATGTATTCATATTACAAAAATGATTATGGAAGCTATTACGACCCACAAAAATACGCCGAAGTAAATACTCAAAAAAACATTAACCAAGAAACTGCTCCAGCTTACACTCCCGAAAAACCCGGCGATCCGCTTTATTCCTACAACAATGACAACTATGGCGAATACTATAATGCCGAGACATTTAAATTAACGGTAAAAGACGTCAATAACGATAAACCTCAAACTGTTTACAAGCCGGAAGATCCTGGCAATGTTTTATATTCCTATAACAATAATCAGTACGGTGAATACTATGACGCAAACACATATCAATCACCGTTACTAAAAAGCATCAATGGCGACACGCCGGCAGAATACAAACCAAAAAAACCCGGTGATCCATTATATTCCGTTACAAACAATAATTATGGCGAATACTACGATCCCAAAACATACAAAGCGCCTGTCTTGAATATCAATAATCAACTGCCCGTGTCATATGTTCCCCGTAAACCAGGAGATAATTTCTACAGTTTTTACAATGGCACACCCAAAGCGGTGGCCTATAAAAGTCCGTATACATACCGAAGTTATTCCACCTATTACCGACCGACTTATTATAGATATTATCGCAACACCGCGAGCAATGTTTTAGGCTGGGTAAATTACGGCCTGTCGTACTTGCGATTTTGGTAGAAAAATCGCCTCGCAGATGATCCGTGTCGCTCCTGCCCGTGAGCAGGAGCCCGCGTCGTTTTACGGTCATAATCTGGTTGTCGTTGATTCCTGGTCACGACCAGGAATGACAAATCGCCACCAATAACCCTTCGTTGCCTGCGTACACTTCGCAGGAGGAGCAACCTTGCTCCACCTGCGAAGTGATACGTTGACTATTCCCAATTTTTTGATTCAAGAGTAGGTTGAAAGCGTTCGTTTTAGTCTAGATTGTTCGTTTTCCACTCTCACAAGGAGAAGAGACATGAAAAGAGTATGTTTGTTTGTATTTTGCATGATCGCTGGCTGGATGATATCGGAATTGTGCGACCAAAAGGCCGACGGAGCCGAACGACGGAACGGGGTCTACATCCCCACCCGACCCGGCGATCCGATGTATTCCTATTACACCGGCGACTACGGAAACCGGCACAATGAAGTACGACGCGCGCCACAGCCCCGCTACCAACGCCCGCACGTCGCGCCACCACGGTACAACTACGTCACGCCGCCACGCTTCCCCTACATTCCCCAGCAACCAAACTGGAATTACCAACCCCACAACCATTACGTCCCACCGTTCTACGATCGCCCGAACATCAACGTCTACCCCGGTAGACATGGAAGAGTGACAATCGGTTTCCTCGACTTGGACATTAAATGGTGAATGACAACAATACTCACGAAAACCGCAACAACCGACACAGCCCAAGGGCAAGTGTCGGATTTTTTTACAAAAAAATACGGGTGCGTCTCATACTCGATGTATGATTCGCACCCGAAGGCACACTTGCCCCGTCACGGCGTTGGTGATTCACCTCCTTGCGGGGGGCGCTGGCTTCTTCAGCGGAATCTTAGCCGCCGCACCATCCGCAATGGACTTGTGAGCAAATTCCATCAGCTGCCCGTAGTCCAAAAAAGTGACGCCCTGCATGGCCATTCCCTTCTTCTGGCCTTCGAAGTCGACCGTCTGGTACGACCGCGCCAGATCGTCAGTCGTCGCGCCGACTTTTTTTGTGTCCGGGACGCCAGGAATAGCTGCGGTAAGGACTGACACCGGAGCCACCGTCGTCGTAGATGTGGCGGTCGAGGCCACCACGGGCGCGGGAGCGGCCGCCGTTGGCATGCAGTCGACGTACTTCTTTGCGACCGGATAGACCCAGAACGCGGCGCCGATGACGAGAACAGTGATCAACAGAAACTTCCAGTTGCCTTCCCCAAACTTTTTGATTTTGGGCCACATGATCAGACTCTCCTTTGCGCCTTAGCGCGTGAAAAAAACGTTCGAACACGAATCCACAAAAATCAACCGTAACGGGGCATTATTGCATATCTAATTTTTTTTGTCAATAGCACCCAATTTACGTGGACTTTGCGAGCCATCAGGCGAAACAATCTCCCCGTCCTAAATTTGAGGGGATTGCTTCGGCCCACAATCCCCCGCAAAGACGAACAGCGCCCTATCCTCCGCCCCTTAACCACCCGTACCCCGTTTTGTCACCACTATTGACAAAATCTGAAAAAAGGTATATACTTCCCTCTTACTTAATCGGGATAAAGCAATTCTGCTCCTTCGAAATATCCCGAAAAATAACCCTCGAGAATTAGGCATCTTTGAGAGAAGCTGCACAACTCCTGGGGGTTCGTATGTTACGAACCTTGGTCGTTCCACAACTACATAAGAATCGGAGAACATCATGATTTTCGCTTTTTTGGGCCTTTCGGGCGTAAATACCGCCATGGCAATTGTTGTTTTTGGAATTCTCATCGCAATGGCAATCGCGCACTCGCTACAAAACAGCGTGGACGTGAAGGCTGGCGTGGAATGGGCAGTCATCGCCGACATCAATGGCAATTTGGACGCCCTGGGTTACGGCACCCACTCTATTCCGCCGGGCTGGAAAGAAGTGGATCGCATCCCCACCAACGTCCAAGAAATGGTAGAAAAGGGCGAAGAGGTGGGAACAAGTCAAGACAACGTCTCGATTGCGTTGGACGAATTCGTCACCTTCTGCGCGGGTCACCAGCTTCGCAAACGCGAAAAAGATGACTGGTACGAATTCGTTGATTTGGAAAAGCCGGACAAGAAGACCGTTATTTTGGCGTCGATCAAAATCGATTCGGGCAAGATAACGGAATTATCCAGCATTCGAGAGATGGTCGGTAAGATTGTCGATGCGGCGTTTGAGGAGGTCTTTCGCATGTACACGCCAGACCAAATCCTCAACACTAAACATCTCAAACCAGCCGATCTCCCTTGGGTACCGCACATTCCCATGCCGGAACTTCCGAAACGGGAACAAATCGGCGATACTGATGAACTGCATCGACGTTTGGCGATCATGGTCAAAAACATCGCCAATCAACAACTCTGGAAATACGGATTGGCGGTTATTGACATCAGGATCACCAATCTCCGTTATTTCAGCGCCAAGTTACAGGCGGCGGCGGAATCCGGGCAAGAAAAGCTCATGATCGCCAGAAACATGGAGAAGGTGCTGGAAGCACTGCCCAAGGATGGAAAGATCTCGTTAAGAGAGGCGATCCTCCTTGGCGATCCCACCTACGCCGATGTGGCTGTTGCCCAACTAAACAAGGAGGCAGCAAAATTGTTAGCAAAAGGCGGAATTTCCGCAGGTGCAGCCATGTTGGCAGCACTGAACAAACTCGTTGCAAAATAACAAGAAAATGGGAGACTCAGATGTTGCAGATTTTGAAACTCGTAGCTTTTGTCGCCCCGGTCGTTTTTTGGTTCTATCTCACGGACATATACGGTATCCGAGGGAGCGATCAATACGCCATCCTGGCGTTCGCAGTCGCAACAGGTGTCGCCCTTGGTTACTACGATCTACCGCACGGCCTCAGTCGACGTATCACGCCGAAATGGAGGACGGTTGGGGTCGTAGCGATGCTTCTCGCGACCACAGTTTCTTTTCTCTTCGCAGGTCGCGGAGAAACAGGAAGAAGAGACTCTTCGGCGACGGCCCCCGACGTACGATTCGCAGATCAGCCCGCAGGCGAGCCTGCTCCGACTAGCGACATCGTCGCCACGAAGAAGCCCGACCTTGCAAAGTCCTACCAGGACATTGCAGAAGAAAGCAAAGGAGAAGGCGTCAAAATCGGCGTGAAACGTGGCATCGAAAGAGAGCGGGAGGCGATTTCCAAGCGTCCGCGACCGATTGCTCGAACCGAGAGTGAGCTACAGCTCAATCCGATCGGCCCCGGGCAATGGTCGATTCCATTCCGGATGCCCGGAATCAGCCGAATCGACTTTGGGTCACAGTTGGACTTCCCGCTCGGGAAGACCTACTACCTATCGACGATGGGTCCGATCCCCAACCTCCAGGTTGGATGGATCGACGATCGAAACGACGGCAAGTTTGCCACGCCGCCAACGTCAGAGTTCTCGCCTCGAAACCCCCTCCGCTATTGGATGGGAACCGAGACAGCGCTAAATGCCCGGGTCGTCTTCCTGACGGAGACTGTTCCTCCAGGTGAATACGAGATCATCGTAGTCGAAAGCGCGCTGGCCTTGGGTCCGAGAGAACAAGCACCCGGCGTGCACTCCAAGCGCTTCTACGAGGCGCAGTAGTTGGTTCTTTGGTCAATTCAGGCAGTTGACGTTTGCATCGCATGCAACCGTCGACTGCTTCTTTTTTTTGTTTAATGCACACAGCAACACGACGGATTTCTGCTTTCGGCAAGAATGACAAAACTCACCCATATCATCCCTGGCCGTGATCAGGGATCCGCAAGCGTTTTAATAAAAAATCGGATTCCTGCTCACGGGCAGGAACGACAGAACCTATACACCATCACCTCACTAAAACCTGCTTCCTCCGCCAATAGTGCCGGTAACAAGACCGACCACAAAGTTAATCAGCGTAGCCGACACACCCATTATCAATACCCCAAATAAAGCACTTGTCATTGTCCCCTTTGATTCGGCTAATTGATCTTCATTGCCTCCCGCCGTGATATAACGAAAAACCCCGAAAATAAAAAAAGCGAAGGCAATTATTCCGATTAAACCTAAAATGAAATTAATCACATTTAATATTGACGTACCAAAATCGGCCGGCGGGGCGATGTTAATCGGCGCGGGCACTTGACCGAAACCTTGAGCGGAAACGAACGAGGGAATGGATATCGAAAGATAAATGATGAAGGCTATTATTTTTTTCATATTGGTTGTTGATAGTATAACACCATTAATATCTAAACCCCACCTTGTTCCTCCCCTTACAAAGGGGAGGAGACGGTTCTAGAAAAGTTCCCTCCCTTTGTAAGAGCCTGTCCTCAGCTTGACTGGGGAGAGGGTTAGGGTGGGTTTAGAAATATTTTTCATTATTCTTAACTCTTTCCATTAAATCGCAATAAACTCCTTCGATGTTTTTCAGAACATCAGAATTAGAATATCTGACAACCTCTATACCTAAACTGTTTAGTTGTATTGTTCTTTGTTTGTCGTATTCACTGTCAATATCATGCGTATGCCCGTCTATTTCAATAGCCAATTTAAGTTTTGAGCAGAAAAAATCTACGACGAAATTCCCTATTGGTTTCTGGCGGATAAACTTATAACCGAGTAGTTGTCGGTTTCTTAGGATTTTTATCCAAATGAATTTTTCCGCAGGAGTGGAATCGTGACGCAGTTTTCGTGCTTTTTGTTTTAGATCTGATCTATATTTTATGAGAGATTTCACCTATGCATTTTACACTATCTAAACCCCACCTTGTTCCTCCCCTTACAAAGGGGAGGAAACGGTTCTTGAAGCATACGTTCTCCTTAAAGCATTCCCTCCCTTTGTAAGGGAGGGCGGGGGTGGGTTTATCACAAAAAAATGACGACTACTAAAAAACACGCCCGTTATGGGCGTGTTTTTACTTTTTGTGTTTGCATTTCCTCCAGAATTTTTGCTTAAATTGCGCCGGCTGGCACTCCGCCACCCACCGCGCGAACCACGAAATTGACCAAGGCCGCCGCCACACCAATGATGACGATACCAATAACCGCGTTGATAATAACATTCTTCGCCTCTTCAATAACCGTATCATTACCACCGGATGTGATATAACGAAACCCGCCGTAAATGAGGTACGCGAGCGCGACGACACCCACAATCGCGAGAACATAATTAATAATGTTCAAAATGACGGATGCCAAATCCCCTCGCGCTGTCCCTGGCGGAACTGGTGCGCCTGTTAGCTGGGCCATTGCCACACCCGGTAAGAGCATAGATAAACCTACGATAATTGTTTGAAATCGATTTTTCACGTCGTACTCACCTCCTCCCAATAAAATAAATAAATTTTGTCTACTGCGACACCGCGCCAACTACAAAGTTTACCAAAGCGGCCGCGATGCCTATAACGACAATACCAATCACGGCATTAATAATGATATCTTTCGCCGATGAAACCTGCTTATCATCGCCATGAGCAGTAATATACAGAAAACCTCCGTAGACGATAAAAGCGAGAGCCAAAACACCCACAATAATTAAAGCATAATTAACAATTGTCATAATGGCAGTTGGAAGATCACGTTGGTTTGAACCTTGGTAATTTTGAATTTCTTGTATCCCCATTTGCGCGAACGCAAACATCGGCAAAAGCAGACCAAGAGCCGTAATTGATGCCTTCTTAAATATGTTGAGTTTTTTCATATGTGTTTTATTGAGATTATTATAACGTAAATTATTTTTTTTGACAAAGATAAGCTTTTTTATCCGCCGGTCATCCCTTTCACAATAAAATTGACCAGCGCGGCCGCCAAACCAATTACGACGATCCCAATTACGGCGTTAATTATTATCCCTTTTGCCGAAGTAACCTGTTTATCATCACCGTGAGCGGTGATGTAGAGAAAACCGCCGTAGACGATAAAACCAAGAGCCAAAACACCGACTAGACCTAGCGCATAATTTACTAACTGCATTATCATTGCAGGCAAAGGTGTATCAGGTAACCCGGGATTTTTAGGTTTGGAGAGTTGTGCTTGTGCGGATAAGGCGAACAAAGAAGAGCTCATCAATGACACAAATTTTACAATATTTTTCATCCTCTTAGATTTCCACCATTAGCTCCCCCACCACCACTTCCTCCACCACTAAAGGCTCCAACAACAAATGACACCAAAGCATAAGACACACCAATAACGATAATTCCAATAATCGCGTAAATAATCACAGTTTTACCTTTTTTAATTTGCGATTCATCCCCGGCTGCCGTGACATACAAAAATCCGCCATAAACAATAAACGCTAATGCTAAGGCACCAACGAGCCCTAAGGCTGTTTTAACAATATTTGCGATCATCTCTTCAAGTCCGCCTTGTAGACCGATTCCTTCCGCTTTATCAAGACCAAGATCTGCGGCAAATACAAACACTGGAAAAAATACAGCCAAAATTACTATACACAATTTGTTAATGTTATTTTTCATCCTCTTAGATTTCCACCATTAGCTCCACCCCCACCACCCATGGCGTTAACAACAAATTCCACTAACGCATATGCTAAACCGATAACGATAATCCCTATCACCGCGCCGATAATTGCTTGCTTGCCGGCTTTTAGTTGAGACTCATCACCCGCGGAAGAAATGTAAAGAAAACCACCATAAACGATATAGGCAACCGCCAATACCGCTGTAAGACCAAGAGCGTACTTAACAATTTTGGCAATAAGATCCTCCAAACTATTAACATTTATCGGATTTTGAATACCGCCACTTCCTTGCGCGAAAGCCAGTTGCGCGAAACCCAACCCCGACAACATCAGCATTTGCACCCCGAGAACGATTTTGTTTTTTGTTATCATCTTTAAGTGAATTATATTTTGTTTAAGTAATGCGGTCAATTTTGCAACAATCTTTCACGAAATCCCTCCCCGCCTTTAGACCTTCAGGTCAACACCGCCGATGTATGTGCATCCTTTGAATAAAGGGAGGAGATCGTCGCGTTTTCTCCCCTTCGATAAGGGGAGATTAAGAGGGGTTTAAATAAATTTGGCAAAAGACGTTGCATCACTATTTTTATTTAACATCTTCCACTTTTTGAAATGTTTTCGGTTCAAACACTTTCAGGACCGTGTTTACAATTAATACTGAGGCGCCCAAAATTATCAAGCCTGTTATTGCATAAACAATCTTCTGTTTTGCTTCTTTCATCGCAGATGGGTCCCCACCGGATTTGATGTATGAAAAACCGGCCAATACAATCGCTCCTACCGCCAAAATCGCCCCAAAACCGGCCAGATAATTATAAATATTCGCGCCCATTTGTTTTAACATAGCAAGCGTACAATCTGCGCCGTCACATGGAACGAGTTTTGAGCCTGAACCCGACCCTCCGGCACCCGCTGTATCTGAAGGACTTTTTGCGGACTGACTATTATCGCCAGGCTGTCCGTAACTCGACGACGGCGGATCAGGCTGTTGATCTAAAAAAGCAGGGCGAGATGACTCTGTCCCTGAAACAATTCCAGTTGTTTTTGTTTCTCCTGTTGCCTGTCTTACGGTTAACCGTGGATTAGATAATTGTCTAATTTCCCCAACTGTGGTGTTTAAAATACTTTTATCCGTCGCTACTCTCTCCGTGATCATTTTATTTGTGCCAGTTCCCTCTGCTATATATGCAGTTGTTGCTCCAGAATATGAGGGGGACCCCGTTGCTTTAATTGATACCGTTGTGTCGGCAGAAAAACCGTTAAAATTAAATCCACCAGTTTGACTATAAACCGTTGAATTAATATTCGCCGAATTAATGTTTCCGCTGATCGTAACATTCGCTGTATATCCTCCGCCATAATCTATATTAAAACTTCTTGCGGGATACGGCACCATTGTCTGCGCGCCCCACACTAACGCCGGGAATAACAACAACACGCCAGTTAAACAAGTTTTTGTAAAGATTTTCATAATTTCATAAATTTAATTAGTCGTATTCCCCTGCGCTTTCATTGTTTCTGTTGCCGCCTTTAACTGCTGAGAAGCCCTTCTTAACGCCCCATCCGCAGTGTCCTTTCCTGTTACAACTTCATCAATTGCCTCCGAGAATAAACGATCAACCAAGCGACTATCAACTTGCTTCCATGATTCGGCGTTTAAGGCTTGCACAGTATAAACACCGATCCTCGGATCGTTTTGCAATTCTTGTATCAAATCTTTTCTGGCCGGTGGATAACCGGTTTTTTGAAGATAATCACGATTCGCAGCCGTATTACTCATAAACTTCACAAAGCGCCAAGCCGTATCAGGACTGATTGTTTGTTTGGAAACAGCCAACAACCAATAACCGCCATAAGTTACCGGCTTACAAGTTGGACAATTTTCCACCTGTGGCAACGGCGCAATGGCAAAATTGAGACGCGGATTTTTCGCCTTGATTGTAGCCATGTGATAAGAATAATTAATCATCATTGCTGATTTATTAGTCGCAAACGCGTCAATGGAATAGTCGCTACGCGTATTCCACGCGTAAACATCTTTGGTGGGATTGGCAAAATCGGTATAGAACTGCAATGCCCTCACCGCATCGGCACTATCGCCAAAACCGGGATTACCATCACCATCCAACATCGCTACGCCATTTTGCATCATTAAAATCGACAATAAATCAGAAGCGCGATTTACATTTTGCCCTGTTCCCATCGCGATACCGCTTTGATCGATTTGATTCGTTTCCGTCATATTACTTTTTGTCGTACGCTTCACTATTTCCATTACTTCCGCCCACGTTTTTGGGGCGCGAGTAACACCCGAAGCATTAAAAATATCTTTGTTGTAATAAAGCGCCAATGTATCCATAAAAAGCGGAAGTGCCATCACACGACCACTTGCAATAACATCTTTGGAAACCAAATCAACATATTGCTCATTAACTTGCTTCTCATTCATAATAGCCACCGGTGCCGGTAAAATACGATTCTTCCAGCGCGGTAACCAAGAACTATGAATAAGAAAAACATCCGGCCCCCGATTTTCCGCGATAGCACTTAGTAACTGATTTTCATATTGATCCACAGGACTTTGTTTGCGATAACTTACCTTTGCTCCAGGAAGTTCAGTGTTGGAAAATGTTTTAAGAAACGGATCCATTCCCTCGGCGTCATCAAAGATACCCCAAATAGAAATCGGTGTTTTGGAAGCAGGAGGGGCGTTTGTTTTTCCGCAACCGGCACCAAAGAGAGCGACGACGCCAAGTAATAGACCGAGCTTAGCAAATGAACCGCTTAGGGTCCGACCTCTAAGAGGTCGTACCCTAATTACCGCCTCTTTTTTTATATTTTTTAGAAATTTCGTAAACATAGTTTTCATCCCGCAATCGCGCGAGCAAAAAGAAAAGAAAAATGATAAGAACTTGGCTTAAAACGACGCAACACGACAAGGTTATTACTTTTAGCCGCCGCTAGAATTGTATCAGGTGTAATACGATCATCCACCGGGGGGCCCATGGGAACATTTGTTACTTCCCATTCTATCGTTAAAAGACGGCCTACTTCAGGACGAAGAATGCGTACTGCCTCCGCCATTACTTTGCGCGGATCGCTTTGATGCAAGATATTCACCATTATTACCAAATCCGCCCAAGCATTAGGCAAATGCGAACCACCCTCTTTTTCTAGGTCACCCCGGATAACATCAACATTATCCAATCCTTCCATTTTTGCTTTATGACGCAATGTTTGCAACGATTGTTCGCGAATATCAATACCCACTGCCCTACCCGATGGACCGACAAATTTTGCCGCCGGAATAACATAAAACCCCGGACCACAACCCAAATGCACAACTTTCATTCCCTCTTTAATACCAACATCACGCAATACCGCGTCAGGGCGAATAAAATTTCCGGTACGAATTGAATTTATTGGCATGGAGTTTGTTGACTGTTTGTTATCTGTAATAACTATAACACTTTCGAATGTTTGTTGATAGAAAGATGTTAATTTTGCTTTTACTCCACATAACCCACCATTCCCGTGACAACGGGAATCCACGGCGATACGTCGTAGACCCCCGATGTCTCGGGGGTGGTGGTTTTAAGAATTGATATTTATAACGAACAACAAACACTATCACTTCGTTCGCTTTAAAAACACTAACCCACCATTCCCGTGACAACGGGAATGGCACAACCATAGAAGTCTGAACGTATCCCTACTCCGTCGTCAGTCGTTCCACTGTTACAAACGTCGTAAACGTCGCCACTTTTTCATCACCCTCGAGGCGCATAATACGAACACCTTGCGTGGCGCGACCCAAGATAGGCACCGACGCAATCGGCACGCGAATCACTTGTCCCTTGGCAGATGTGACAATCACGGATGCTTCTTTTTCAGAAGCCGGAATCAGTTTCATCCCAACAACTTTACCGGTTTTTGGTGTCACATTGGCTGTTTTGATTCCCGAACCGCCACGATGTTGCACCTTAAATGCCGAAAGACCGGCACGCTTTCCATAACCATGCTCCATCAAAACCAACACGTGCGCGTCTTTTGCTTTTAATTCCTGAGGAATTACCGTCATGCCAATCACAGCGTCCTCTTTACTCATTTTGATCCCACGCACACCGGATGCCGGCCGACCCATGGGACGCACGTCCGTTTCCTTAAAACGAATCCCCTTACCCTTTGCGGTAACAACCATAATTTCATCCTTACCATTACTTGGCGACACCCAATCCAAATGATCAGTAGGCTCCAAACGAATCGCAATAAGACCACTACGGCGCACATGCTCAAATTCTTCAATTGCCACTTTCTTAATTGTTCCCGAAGCGGTGACCATCACAAGAAACTTTGCTTTTGTGTCTTTGGGAAGCGCGAGTACCGCCGTAACTTTTTCTTCTGATTTCAAAGACAAGAAATTTTGTAACGCTTGTCCTTTAGCCGTTCGTGAGGATGGTGGCAATTCATGCACTTTGCTGGCAAAAACTTTTCCGGTATTGGTGAAGAATAACGCATCCGAATGCGTGCGAGTAACAATAATTTGCTCCACCGAATCTTCTTCTTTGGTAGTCATTCCAATCACTCCCTTACCGCCCCTACCCTGCACACGATAAGTATCAATTGGTAAACGCTTCACATAACCACCGGCAGTAACTGTCAGCACAGTATCTTCATCAGGCACCAAATCTTCAGTCGAAAATTCACCAACCGGCCCGGCCACTACCTTAGTGCGTCGTTCGTCGCCAAAATTCTTTTTGATTTCTAAAAGTTCAGAAATAACCACACCCAAAATTTTCTTTGGCGACTTAAGCAAATCTTCCAAACTGGCAATGAGTTTTCGCTTCTCTTCCAATTCATCTTCAATTTTTTTGCGCTCAAGACCGGCAAGCGTAGACAAACGCATTTCCAAAATAGCCGCGGCTTGTAATTCCGATAAGCGGAATTTCTTAACTAGGTTTACATGCGCGATTTCTTTAGTGGCCGATTTCTTAATCGTTTCGATTACTTCATTAATATGATCAAGCGCCTTCGTTAATCCTTCTAAAATGTGCGCACGTTCCTTGGCTTTACGTAATTCATATTCTGTGCGCTTACGAATAACTACCTTACGGTGATCCAAGAAACATTCCAAAACGCCTTTCAATGTCAAAACTTTCGGCTGAATCCCGTCCACCAACGCCAACATATTCAAATGGAACGATTTTTGCAGTTGTGTATGCACAAAAAGCTGGTTCAAAACCTTTTTCGGATACGAATCACGCTTCAATTCAATTACAACACGAATACCATCTTTATCCGACTCATCGCGCAAATCACGAATTCCGTCCAAACGCTTTTCTTTTACTCCATTGGCAATTTCTTCTAACAAGGTGGACTTGTTCACCTGATAAGGAATTTCCGTAACGATAATTTTAAACTCACCTTCTTTTACTTCCTCAATTTCAGCCTTAGCGCGCGTAACCATGCCACCCTTCCCCGTAGCATAAGCGTGCGCGATATCCTGTTTATTAAAAATAAATCCTCCGGTCGGAAAATCGGGACCTTTTACAAACTGAAGCAAGTCTTCCACGTTGGCATCCGGATTTTCGGAAAGATGGATAATAGCATCAATTACTTCCGACAAATTATGCGGAGGAATATTCGTGGCCATACCGACCGCGATACCCACCGTGCCATTTACCAACAAGTTCGGAAACGCCGCCGGCATTACCGACGGTTCTTTGCGCGTACTATCATAGTTGTCGACAAACAAAACGGTTTCTTTATCAATATCGCGCAACATTTCTTCCGAAATTTTGGCAAGTTTAGCTTCCGTGTAACGCATGGCCGCGGGCGAATCACCGTCGATAGAACCAAAGTTTCCCTGTCCATTAATTAACTGATAACGCATCGACCATTCCTGCGTCATACGAGCCATCGTGTCATATACCGCGATATCGCCGTGCGGATGATACTTACCAAGCACTTCACCGACCACTGTGGCAGACTTTCTAAAACGCGAATTGGCCCTTAGCCCCATCTCATTCATGGCATACAAAATCTTGCGATGCACGGGTTTAAAGCCGTCGCGCACATCAGGCAAAGCACGAGAAACAATCACGCTCATGGCATAATCCAAATAGGATTGTTGCATTTCTTCGCTTATTTCACGTGGGGTGATTGTTTCAGGCATGGGGGTGTTGCTAATTTATACTAGAAAATCATAAAGTCGGGAAATCGGTTGACGTTGGTGTTGCTTCCGGTGCTACTTCAGAAATTGAATTTTCAGGAACAAATTGCCCAGAAACTACCGGCGTTGCGGTCACCACAGGATTCGCAAATAGCGGTTTCGATGACACAACGGGAGTTGCAGTTGTTTTTTCTGTTGAACCACCCAATAAGACACGTACTGCTTCATCGCCTGCCACGGTTGGAATAGATGTAACAACAGGTGCGACATTCTCCGTTTTTGCCACCACCGCATCGCCGTGTGTCTTCCATTGCGCGATGCGAATCGGCACCCAAACACCAATAATGGCGACAAAACTGATAGCCGTACCAATCACAACAAAACGCTGTTTGGACGCTTCGTCTCTCTTTTTTATTTCGGACAAATAATTAAACATAATTTTTGGATTCGCTAGTATTAACCTTACTTCTAAACACTTAAACGACTCAACCAAACTACGCAGAAAATAAAATTACCTGTGTGTCTTCCGCACTCGGCAAATCTTTCTTCTTGAACAACATTCTATCTACTGGTTTTACATTCGACGCTCCCATTTCTTTCAAAAACGCTGATACCGAATTTAACTTTGTTCCAACATTCACCCCTTCTTGTGCGTAATGCATTGGAATAACAATTCGTGGTTCGATATCGTTAACCAGCTTCATCGCCTGCTTAAGTTCCAACCCATTTCCACCAACAGGAAGCATCAAAATATCCACTTCCAAACCGTCCATTTTTTCCATCACTTCCGTGGAAGGAATAGTTTCAAGGTTGCCAAGGTGAGCCACACGCATTCCCTCAACATCAAACCAAAAAACAGTCGATGATTTTTTTGCATCTTTCATTGGCACTTCCGCGCCCTGAATATAAATACCTTTAATTTCAAACTCACCCGCGTGATCAATTACAAATGGTTCGCCCTGAATAGCGTCAATGTGTCCATGAACAGGATCGCCAAATTGACTGATAGTGACAATATCCGCCTTTGCACGTAAGGGCTTTTCGGACACCTTCGGACCATAAGGGTCCATCACCAAAACCGCGTCTTTAGTTTCCATTTTAAAACTGGATAGTCCTAGCCAACTAAGATGCATAAGTGTCTAATAAGTGAGATTTTACTTATTCATTGTATCTAAAATCAGAGACTTTTGCAATATTTATCTACGCCCAAAATTTTCCGCCACCTCGGCGGATCCGCCGTCGTGGCGGGCAAATAATTTCCAATATTTCGATAATAAACAAAAAAAATACGGGTGAACATGATGTTCACCCGTTGGAAAGAACTCGACGATCTCCGACTAGAGTTGGCGTCCCCCCTCCCCCGAAACAACCTCGTAACATGGGCTCGAGTTAGAGCTTGTGGCGCCCCACAAAGTAGGCCTCCCCGACACCTTTTTTTTCGGCGTGACTTTCGGAAGGAGCTCGACCATCTTTTCCAACCGCTCGACCGCCTCAAACGCGGTATCAAACAGAAGTTTGCGGAATTTCTCCGCCTTCTTCTTCAGCCCGACGACGTGGACCTTTTTGGCGAAGTCGAGATCATCCCGAAGCTTTCGCCCGACAGCGGTCTCGGGATCGCCGGCCTCGATCAGTTTCTCGAGGGCCCAGAACTCACAACGGAGTTCCACAGCCTCATCGAACAGTCGATCCACTTCATCCAGAAGCGTTCCGGCCAGGTCGGGAAACTGTTGCGCGTCCTTCACCGTCGTCTGAACGGTGTCGACCGTGTCCAGCCACTGCTGAACAATCCCATTGGCCTCGGATAGATGGCGCTTCTCCGCCAACTCGCGTAACTGCGAGATGCGGTACATAATCGGCCCTCGCATCCAAGCGGGCATGCCCGACGGGCGAGCTTCCAAGACCGCAACCAGGCGCTGTTCGGCCTCCTCGCAGTCTTCCATGATGGCTTTCGCAGCCTCATGGAACCCGACCTTCTTGAGAGAGGACACTACAGCATCCCGAACCTTGAGAAAACAAGGTCCTTTCTCCGCCTCAATCTGCGCCACAAGCTCGGCGACCTTCGCGCGCTTGTTATCACTCATACCGACAAGAACTTCCACGAGGTCGCGTACCACCCACGACCCATTTTTCATGTCCGCGAGCAACTCCTCGAGTTTCTCGCGACGGGACTTCTGCTTCGGAGCCTCCACGACGGACTTGGGCGGTGAAACCGGAACGGCGACCATGATCTTCTCGGCCTGTCGCGGTTGCGCCTGCGCAGGCTTGGCGGTGGTCGGTGGCTTTTTCGACATCACTTCCGCAGCCTTTCGCGCCTGTTCGATCGACGCTTGCGCCTCTTCCAACTTCGCCTGAATCACCGCGTGGAGCCACGATGGCAAATCAGCACGACCAACGTGTTGCTGGTACAACGCCACTGCGTCGCCGTTGTTCAACTTAGCGCCACCGACCGCAAGAGACAAAGCGAGTAGTTTCATTCGCTTCAACATGTCGACGGCGCACCGCTGGGCCCGTCGATTGCACTCGCGAATCATCCCAGCGATTTCCGTCCGCTCTTCCAAGGATAACTCGGCGACGATGCCGTGGCACTGCGCCACAACTTCTGCTTCGCCGATCTTGGCAACATTGGCCTCGACGGCGATGAACTGGGAACGGGCGGCGGCGGCGCGAACGGACAAATTGACAGTCTTCATGGGTGTCCCTTTCTGGAACGTGTGACGATTCGTAAGACACTATTTAAAGCGCCTCGTCACGCAAGGTAAATTAGACACAGGTACGAACTACACCGTGTCAAAACTCACGTAAAATCCCTCACACGAGGGAGATTATTAGTTACAAAATTCCGTAGCAACTTTCTAACCCTGTGTATAAATTTGTAAGCAATAATCTCCCCAAGCGAAGAAATAACGTGATGAATTGTGAAAAGACAACCCAAATAAATAACTGAGTATTATCCTCCCATTTTCATTTTTTGTCAATAGCAGATTATTTACAATGCAATATTTGCCTTTATGTAGCCATTTTTTCAGATCGCGAGTGCGGGAGCACCACCCTTTGCCTTACGTAGCTACGAGGTGGCACGCCGAAGACGTGCTCCCCTACGATTCGACCGACAGTTACAATTAGTCGTTCGTAAAAAATATTCAATTTTTACACCCGCACTTCGAAACCGAATTTTTCTTTAAGAATGTTTTTTACCTGCGCCATCTCGGCTTTCATTATTACAAATTCATCTTCCTGGTCCAACATTCTCTTAAGAAATGTATCAAAGCGTGTTTGTTAATTTATCTAAACCCTCTTCAATCCGCTTTAACCTTTCTCTTGTTTCGATTTTCGACTCTGCGAAATCATATTTCAGACCAGCAACATCAACTTCAATTTTTCCGACACGCACATCCAAGCGTTCAAGTTTGACTTCGACGCCATCCAATCGACCTTCCAAATTACCAACCCGTACTTCCAGTTTATCAATCTTCGCGTCCGTCCGTTGAAACTTCGCGTCAATTGCTTCAATAAGCACCGCATTATTATCGGCTAACTTTTTGTCCAGCACCTTCTCTAAATTTTCCATCGTCAGCTGTTCACTCATGTCAGTGCATTGTATTCCCCTCTATTTTTATTGACAAATTCACACCTGTCCGGTACCATTTTAAACAGTTTTTATTCTTAAACAATTTAATATATTACTATGGCTTCGATAAAAGAAGTGCCAAATTCGGAATTTGGCAAATTATTGCAAGAACGCCCCGACTCTATTCGCACCGCTCGTCGCGAAGAAGTGGTGAAGGGTAAAATTTTTGATATCGCCTCTAATACCTTATATATCGATCTCGGCCACCTTGGCGTAGGTATCGTTTTTGGACGCGAATTAATGGACGCCCAAGAAACTTTCCGTCATGCCAAAATCGGTGACCCCGTAGAAGCAGTGGTTGTAGAAGCCGAAAACGACGATGGTTATGTTGAACTTTCCCTCCGCAGTGCCTCTGAAGAACGCGCTTGGGAAGAATTACACGAAAAAGAAAAGTCCGGCGAAATTTTCCCCGTTCAAATTCTAGAAGCCAACAAAGGCGGACTAATTTTGCGTGTTAGTGGTGTCACCGGTTTCTTGCCTGTCTCTCAATTGAATGCCGCCCATTACCCCAGAGTCGAAGGTGGCGATAAACAAAAGATTTTGGAGAAATTAAAAGGCTATATCGGCCAAATGTTTAATGTACGCGTAATCACCGCCGATAGAGCGGAAGGTAAAATGATTGTTTCCGAAAAAGAAGCAATGAACACAGAGACCCAAGTTGCCCTCGAAGGTCTTAGCGTCGGCGCGACAGTCGATGGCAAAATCAGCGGTGTTGTTGATTTTGGAATGTTCGTCAAATTCAATTGGAAGCAAATTGAATTGGAAGGATTGGTCCACATTTCCGAACTCGCATGGCAACGTATCGATAACCCAAGCGAATTCGCCAAAGTTGGTATGCCAACACAGGCGCAAGTGATCGGCGTTGACGGAACACGCATCTCCCTCTCGCTAAAGCGCCTCCGTCCTGATCCATGGCTATCTGTACAAGAAAAATATAAAGTCGGTGAAAAAGTTACCGGCGAAGTTTTGAAAGTCACGCCGTTTGGCGCTTTCGTAAAACTGGATGACGATATTCACGGCTTGGCGCACATCTCCGAATTAACGGAAGATGACACGTTAAAACCGGAAGAAGTAATCAAACCCGGCCAAACGCACGAATTCCGCATCATTAGCATTGAACCGGTTGAACATCGTCTGGGATTGTCACTAAAAACCAGTGACAAAAAAGAAGAAAAGAAAAAAGCTCCTAAGAAAAAGACGAAGAAAGAAGAAAAGGACGAAAAGTCAGAAAAAGAAGCTGAGTAAACTTAAATAGTTACAAAAACTCCCGCGCAAGCGGGAGTTTTTGTGCATAATTTATTTGAAATTTCAGACACAAAAATATCCCCCGCCACGTCATTGACATCGCCGGATCTCCATGCTAATTATAATCATCGTCGAATCAACTTGTTCTCTCCCAACAACGAAAGTGAGGCTATCATGTCCATCGTAAAGTTTGCTTTCACTGGTGCCGTTACTCCCAAAATGACACGCGTGATGTTTTATCTCCTGCGTGAGTGCACACACACAGGAATGAAACGAGCGAAAGTGCAATTGTTCAGTCCTCCGTCCAGGAATGAACAATTCCGGCGTTTAGACTACTTAATGATGAATCCCCCAATGGCACCTAGCGAATGGGCCGAGATTTTTGACCTCGCTTGGCGCGAGCTCCAAATTTGCAGTGGCTCCAAAGTGTGGGGTTATAACTGCCCGCACAGAACACTGTCTGATATCAAAGACCTGCTGGAAAATGGAGTGCTCCTCCTATCAATGATCTATCGCCCCACCACGATTTTATTTGAATACATCGACCCATTCAAAGTGATGCTGGAAGCAATCAACAAAAACGCTTCAACTGACGACGTGATTGCGTCAATTGTAACGGGTTTTCGAACACCAAATGAAGCCAAACAAATCTACGAAGCGCTAGAACTTCTCTTGTCTAAATTTCACATCGAACCGATCGTTCCATTCGATCGCACCGAAGAAAGCTACCTCAAGCAATAAGCCAACTTCACACCCGCGTGAAGTTTTTTATTTTCGTTCAATATTCGTCAATCCGCATTCATTAATCCTGTGTCATGTATCATCTCCGCCAGCTGGCGGACTCCGTCGTGCTTTTCCCTCTTGAAAATCCACAAACAGAGTGCTAATATCACCAGACATATGCCAAAAATTAAATTTTCAAAACCAAAGACGCCCCGCTTCACAATGAAGAATGTTGGGGCCAGTTTACTAGTCTTAGCCATCTTAATTACCGTTTTTTCGCTTTTTGGCGCACCAACCGAAAAAATACCGACAGTTCCTCTTTCTCAGGTCGCAACAGAGGTTAATGCCGGTCAAGTGAAGAAAATAAGTGTTGAACAAAACACGATCAATATTGAAAAGACCGACGGGAAAAAAGAAACAGCAAAAAAAGAAGCGGACGCTTCGCTAACCGATTCGTTGAAAAACTTCGGTGTTAACACAGAAAAATTGCGCGGTGTGGAAATTGCCGTTAAAGAACCTTCCGGTGTGGGTTTCTGGACAGCTAACTTATTACCCGCTCTTCTCCCCTTCCTGTTGCTGGGAGGCTTCATGTTCTTCATGATTCGTTCTGCGCAATCGGCCAATTCACGTGCGATTTCGTTTGGTCAAATTAAAGACAAGCCAACCGGCGAATTACCGCCAAAAAAGAAAGTGACTTTCAAAGACGTCGCCGGCGCGCACAACGCCAAACAAGAATTGATGGAAGTAGTCGACTTCTTAAAAAATCCAAAAAAGTTTACCGCCATGGGCGCGCGCATTCCCAAGGGTGTTTTGCTTTTCGGTGCTCCCGGTACCGGAAAAACATTATTAGCCAAAGCTGTTGCCGGTGAAGCCGATGTTCCTTTCTTCCACATGTCTGGCTCTGAATTCGTGGAAATGTTCGTCGGTGTCGGTGCCAGTCGCGTTCGCGATTTATTCCAAAAAGCAAAAGAAAATGCCCCCGCGATTGTTTTCGTTGATGAGCTTGATGCGGTTGGCCGTCACCGTGGCACAGGTATGGGTGGCGGACACGACGAACGAGAACAAACACTTAATCAAATTTTGGTTGAAATGGATGGTTTTGCCACCGACGAAGGAGTAATTGTTATTGCCGCTACAAACCGCCCTGATGTTTTAGACCCAGCCTTACTTAGACCGGGACGCTTCGATCGTCACGTCACTCTAGACTTACCGGATATTGATGAACGCGAAGCAATTTTGAAAGTTCACTCTGAAGGAAAACCAATGGTGAAAGAAGTTTCGTTGCGCCGAGTAGCAGAACGAACACCGGGTTTCTCCGGTGCTGATTTAGCCAACCTTACCAACGAAGCGGCCATTCTTACTGTCCGCCGTGAAAAGAAGCAAGTCGGTATGCCAGAGCTCCTGGATTCAATCGAAAAAGTAATGCTTGGTCCTGAACGCAAAAACCACATGCTAAGCGGTAAAGAAAAAGAAATCGTGGCTTATCATGAAGCCGGTCACGCCATCATTGCGCATGTTTTGCCACACGTTGATCCTGTTCGAAAAATTTCAATTGTCTCTCGCGGTCGCGCCGGTGGTTACACCTTAAAACTTCCGGAAACAGAAAGACGCTTGCACAGCAAGCCGGAATTTCTCGGCGAACTCGCTACTCTACTTGGTGGTTACACGGCCGAATTAACACAATTTGGCGAACTTACCACCGGTGCTTCCAATGATTTGAAACGCGCCACCGAACTTGCTCGTTCAATTGTTACCGAATACGGAATGAGCGATATGGGCCCAACCACTTATGGTGAACATGAAGAATACGTCTTCTTGGGTCGAGACTTCAGTTCCAAACGTAATTTTTCTGAAGAAACAGCGTTTCAAATCGATAAAGCAATCATCAACTTGTTGGATAACGCGAAAAAAGAAGCATTAGATATTATTGCCAAGAACAAAGATAAATGGGCGTTAATTGCCAAGGTCTTAATGGAAAAAGAAACCATCGAACAAGACGAGTTTTGGGCGCTGATGGGTGAAGCGCCGAAACCGGATTCCTCCACCACCCCACCGACACCAACGGCAACAACTCCGGCAACAGAAGTGCCAGCCAACCCAACACCAGAACCAAAAATCGCACCAGCCGGAGCATAATATATTCGAAACTTTAATGTTTAGGGTCCGACCTCTAAGAGGTCGGACCCTAATGCGTATTACGGACACTCGCGTGTCACACGTTTGACACAAAAAAATACTTATACTAAATTATTATATCAGTTCTGTTTTTTTCGCGTAACACTGCTCGTTCAAAAAAAGGAGAAGCCCGTGAAGAAAATAATTTGCATTGCAGACACACATTTTCCTCTCGATTACGAAAGCAAATCCCTGTTTCAGCGACACATGGATAGAATCGGAGTAACAAAAGCCCACAAGCTTCACAAACGTCTAACCGCAAGTACTGCTCAAGCAAATATGCTGACATACTACTATCTAAATCAACACCATGCCGATCTTTTGATTCACCTGGGCGACGTAACGAATGGGAGGCAGGAACAAGGAATACGTGGAGCATGCGCCTTCAACACCGTGCAATATCACACACAAGCATGGCGCCAGATATGTCCAAGAATCCATTTTTGCCTCGGTGGTCACGACACTGGTTACTCTCATCGAGGATCTCTGCCTGGAAGTGGAATCAATACCGAAAGCTTCCAAAATTGCCAAGAAATTTTCGGCGATCTGTGGTGGATGGAACAGTGTGAGGGAGTAAGTCTCTTTGGAATCTGCTCACCTCTCGCAAACTATCTCGGAAACGACGGCACACTGGAAGCATTGCGCGAACAGCAGGAAAATTTTCTTCATGAAGCAAAAGATCGCATCAGCGGCAAACCATGGATTCTTTTCGCCCATGATCCATTTTTGCCCCGGATTGTCAGCCGGCTATTTCATCACCAACTGCTCAACTGCCAGGCTTTCATACACGGCCACTGGCACAACCCAAAGTTCACAAGGATGTTTCGCGCACTTGGCACCGTTTTCAACAACCCACTGTTGCAAATCAGCCACACCTGCCCGTCAGTGGCCCCGCTCTGGTGGAAAGGATGTGGGATGATGAAAGTCGTGATCGACGGTGAAAACGTGAAAATCAGCAATCAGCTTCTCGACGTGCCTCCGGAGACTGCTTGCCTCCCCACCACGTCTTTCTTGCGCTGTCTTTGGTGGAAATTCCGATAAAGTAAGCCACCCCCTAGTGCATAATCGTCCATTGATTTGGACGATTTTTTAAAAAAACAATTGACAACAATAGAAACAAAGTATAAACCAAGAGAACGTTTGAACCTTGGAAAATTCCACACCCTCGCAAAGGAGAAAGAACATGTCCAAAAACAACCAGGCCGAAAGCAACAGGATTTTGTTTGAAGATGCAGACCCCTTGTTGGCACAAACCGCGGCCTACATGGCCACGCACGACCACGAGCTTAGGGGTTATGAATTTCTTGACTTGGTGGCACAATGCGGTTCTTTTATGACCATTGCAACCACTTTTAGGGCCATTCTGTCCTTCTATGACGATCTGACGGAATGGATTTCTGAAAAAATAGCAAAGACGTTGTTTGTGGGCAGAAACAATGACAATACCCTTTACACGAAAACATCCCCCGACTTTCTACTTGGTATCATTCTCGGTTTAATCGAAGCTGCGACCGTACTAGACGAACGCGCAAGAGTTGCAAAACTCCACGAAGTGTTGCCGGAAACATTGGCTCAAATTGTCCTGTGTTCCAATCCTCTCATGGAAAAGGCAAGCAAAGCGTTCGCCGTGGATCCGGAATGCAAGCTTGCTTTTTCCGCCGCGATTCGTCTCTACGTTGCCGGAAAGAAGGAGTTGCGAAAAGAACGAGAGGCGCAAATCCGAGAATTCCTCGAAAAAGTTTCCACCAAATACCATGATCGAGGCTGCACCTCCCTGACCAGTATTGGAGAGACGATAGTTCGTGAAGTTGTTATCGCTTCACTTGGGCTTCTACCGGCGATCGAACTTTGCGACATAATCGTATCGCGACAACAATAATTCCACACACCAACAAGGTGTGTTTTTTATTTTATTATTTTCGAAAATATTTTTTCGTATATTTTTTCCGCCGTCTCTTTTTGTTTTTTTCCCATCAAAGCAAAACCATTAATGCCCGGTGCCGCATTTATTTCCAGTAAGACATATTTCTCCGGTTTTTGTGAAAGTGGTTTTTGAGAAATGATATCTATTCCGCAATAACGCAAATTCATATCACTTGCGATTTTTATACCAACTTTCTTCCACTCATTACACATTTTATCTAAAACGTCCCGTGCCCTTCCTCCACTTGATAAATTAGCACTGGGCAATAATTCTACAACAACCCCCTTCTTTGGAATTGATTGAAGAGTTATTATTTGCTGACTCAAGGTAGCAATAATACGCGCCATCAGACGGTCCGAATGATTATTCATTTTCACTTTTTTCTTTTTCAACAATAAATCTATTGTCGCTTTTCCGTCACCGGTAACACTCAACGGTAGACGTTGATAAGCCGCAACAACTTCGCCGTCCAACACAAGTAATCGATAGTCTATTCCTGGAAGATACTCTTGAACAACAAAAATATCATGCCTTTTTGTAATTAAGGAGGTAGCGTACAAAAATTCCTTCTCGTTGTTGCACAAAAACACCAACTCACCACCACTCGCATCATTTGGTTTCACAATCACCGGCCATTTTATTTTTTTGGCGTAGATTAACGCCGTGGCCACAGTATTTTTACTACCAATTTGTTTACCCCAGCCATCCGAATAAAATTCCCTTCCTTTTGGAACTGAATATCCCATCTTTTTTATAAAAAAACTGGTATTTCCCTTATCACGTGCAATCGCCGCAGCCCCCAAATCGTTTAATGGGAAAACTGTTCCGCGCACATAAATTTTCTTACCCTGCTTGTTGCTAATTTGCATCGCGTAACCGTATTCCGGTTCCACAACAATTTTCACGCCGTACTTTTTAGCAAAACGAATAAATATTTGAGCAATCGCTGTTTGATGCTTTTTAGTAGACATTGAGTATCATAGTATTATGTCTAATTCCGAACTTTGGCAACAATACAGATTACTTCTCTTAAAAGCCGACTTTGTTGTAACCTATTCCGCCCTATCGGACGAAATCCCCATTGAAGAAATTCCAAACTTCGAATTAATAGAAGACAAACCCAAATTCGTAGTCCCACCAACGCACAAAATTGAGCCAAAAGAAGTGGCAAAGGAAATCCAAAATAATATGCTCCTAGCCTCGCCTCTCGCCGTCTTCCGCCGGCGTCATCTGCCAAATCAAGGATCAGCTAGCACGGAAAATGTTTCTTTGGGCGCATTTTCCGTTGCGGCGCTGGGGCTGGCCACGGTCTCGCGGTCGCGCTTCGCCAAATGCTCGCGCGACATCGCTCCGACCCTTGGCGTTCACGCCAAACACAAGCAGTTGTGTTTGGCGAGATCGCCAAGCCCTACCCCCTGCCACCTAATTTTCCTGCCTGGTCAAAAATTCGATCTTACCGGAACGCGAAAAGGTAGAGGTTTTGGTTGGTATGACCGACTACTCGCGGAACTACCAAGCGATTGGATCAGAGTTGGCATTGCCACGGAATCACAACTCGAAAATATTACCCTTATTCGCAATCCTTGGGATCAACCGATTGACTGGCTGATTTGGAAGAAGAAGAATTATTGGGAAATTATCGAAACAAAACAAAAAAACCGCCTGTCTTAGAACAAACGGTAAACGAACTGACCATGTTCCTTTTTTATATCAATCCTCCTTTGAGTAATCGAAACTCTTTATCTTCCTCCCATATTTTTTTGAGTGCCACAAAATTTTCATCCGGGTTCATCATCAATTGGGCCAAATTGTCGATTTTTTTCAATTCTTCTTCCGTTATTTTTTCGAAACGCTTAAAACTTTCAAGAGCGGTGTAATGCAGGTAGATTATTTCGTTATTCATCAAACAATGAAAATCATGCATTAACGCCCAAACAACCACAATCAATCCACGCTCCGGTTTGTTCACAAAATAATTTGCGTCAGCCTTTCCCTCTCTAATATCTAACCAAGCCTTAGCTGAGAAATGAAATATTCCATCTGACATATCAAAAGGATCAAATGTAAATCCGTGTTTAATACTCATACAACCATCTACGTCAATCGTCGTCCAACGTTTTTCTTTTTCATTCCAATATTGATTGATGTAGTGATCACTACTCACATCACCAAATTCAACCTCGTCAAAATATGATGCAAACCCCGCGCGTACGCGCACAGGTACCCCCTTCGCTTTCAAAATTCCCGCCATAACTAGCGCCGTGTGCCGACATGATACAACCAACTTATCCGCCACTTTTCTATTGTTCACAAAACCCCGACTATCACGGCGATATAATTCCGCAACCATCGCCACCGCCGTAGCAAGATTATCGTCTTCCCGTTGTCGCCACCACGGCAATTCCGTCATGTCGCCAAACCGCAAATCTATATTGGTGCCAGTATTGCCAAAATGCATAGTGCTAGGATGAATAAGATTTTTACGTACCAACAAACCCAGTTTCCGAACATCATCCGGAAGTTGTTTTACCAAATCTTTATACAAACCCAGGTCAGTAAAAAGACTTGTCGCCAAGTAGTGCTCTAGTATTTCTTTGTTCATCATTATCCAAGACTAGCAGTAGCTCCGAGAATTAGCGACTAGTTATGTTCCGGGCACGCCGTTTTGTTTGAAAACAAAACAAGGCTTAGCCCTTCGATACCTGCCCGTGAGCCACGCAGGTGGCTCACTCGTGCGCACAATAAAAAACAGCGTCTGCTGTTTTTTATTG
>CAIZMI010000020.1 GCA_903934015.1 uncultured bacterium | reverse complement strand
TTCGCACTTCAGAGGTAGTACTCTCTTTATTATTAATTACTCGTTCCAGCTCTTTGATCTGTTGTTTATTGAGTTTTATTTTTGTTTTCACCACTACATTATACTATAAATGTGGTGCTATTTGATAGTGTGATGTCTATACCCCCCCGTACGGCGGTTTGAATGTTTTTAGTATTGGAAATCATTTGAATAATCGTCCGTGGCTTCACTGGGACTTTCATTTTCCCAACAAACAGATAGGGTTCAATGACCGGTTTATCTTCCGTCTTCGTAAACGGGAATCTTGAGATCAGAAATATTTTAGCAATTTTTATTTCGTCGCAAAGTATCAGGTACTTTTTGCGTGACAAAAAAGTACCTGATACTTTGTAAAGCGTTATATGATATATTGGATACAGATGAATAATAAATATATTGGTCACAAAAAAGATGGGCAGAATACTTCCTGGCAAGGTGTGGCCGGATGGTATAAAGACGTGGTTGGTGAACGCGGGTCTTATTATCACCAGCACGTTGTTTTACCTGGTGTGCAACGGCTTTTGAGTGTGCAACCTTTTACGTCTGTTTTGGATTTAGGTTGTGGGCAGGGAGTTTTTGGGCGTTTTATTGGGGCAAAAGTTGATTATTTGGGTGTAGATTTGGCCACTAGCTTAATTAATTTCGCGCAAAAAAACGATCCGGCAAAAAACCATTCATATAAGGTTGCCGATATTGCTAAAGAACTTTCTTTGGAAAAGAAGGATTTTGACGTCGCAGTTTGTCTTTTGGCTTTGCAAAATACGGATAAACCACAAATTGTGTTGGAGAACGCCATTAAACACTTGAAAGAAAATGGTCGGTTGTTATTGGTAATTAACCATCCTTGTTTTCGGATCCCTAGACAATCTGCTTGGGGCGTGGATGAAAAACAGAATGTTCAATATCGCCGTGTTAGTAGTTACATGTCTCCTATGAAAATTCCCGTGGCGGCGCATCCCAGCCAAGGAGAAAAATCGCCGGTTACTTGGTCGATGCATTTTTCAATTACCGATTTGAGCGGTTATTTGGCTGAAGCAGGATTTTTGATTGAGAAAATTGAAGAATGGGTTTCGGATAAAAAAAGCGAAGGCGGGGCGGCATCGCGGGAAAACAAGAGTCGAAAAGAGATTCCATTGTTTATGGGTATTTTGGCGCGGAAGTTGGACTTTAAGGGTTACCCCTAAAGTTGCAACTTTAGGGGTAACCCTTAAAGTACTTAAAGTAATTCAATGCAAATAAAATTCGTCTGTCTCAATCTTTGGTTTGGTGGAAGACAATTCGATAATATTATCGAATTTATTCGAAAAGAAAATCCGGATATTTTAGCTTTGCAAGAAGTGGTAAAAAGTAGTGATCTAGGGGCTCCGACAAATTATAATACGTTGGATGAAATTGCAAAGGTATTTCACTATCCGTATTGTCACAACGCACCGACGTTTGTGAGTACTCGGCTGGATATGCCAACGGCGGAATTCAGTAACGCTGTTTTATCTAAATATCCGATCGTTAATAGTGAAGTTACATTTTATGATGTTCCATACGACACTAATTATAATGAGATGCAGGATTTTTCATTTTCTCCGCGAAATTTGGAACATGTGGAAATTAACTTAGGAACAAAAATAGTTAACGTTTTTAATACGCAGGGAATATGGGGATTTGACGGCGATGATAACGAACGACGATTGAAAATGAGTGAAAGTATTCGCTCGCATTATCTTGGTAAAGAAAATATTATTCTTTGTGGCGATTTTAATACCATAGAAAATACAAAGTCCATGACCGCATTCGAGCAGGAACTAAAAAACGTTTTTAAGGGAGAATTGGTGACCTCATTTAACATGCGACACAAGCCCGCCGGTTCCGGTTTTGCCACGGCGGTCGTGGATATGATTTATGTCAGTCCTGAAATTAAGGTGATTGAGCATTATTCTACAGAGGAGGACGTGACGGATCACGTGCCGTTGGTTTGCGTAATTCAAGTATAAAAGCCTAGGTACCAGATACTCAATTTTGTTGGCATTTTTTGCGTGCCTTTGTTGGGGTTTGTAAAAAACATAATTTTAGTTAGAATAGGGATGCGTAGTCTGTTGTTTTTTACCCTAGTTTCTCTCTACGAAAGGAGAAGGCCATGCACACTAATGCGCGACGGTCGTTTTGTTACAGAGGTGACAGTTCGTAGAGAGGAGGTGATCAGATCCCAATAGCCACGTCCCCTGACCACACACGACGTTTGTCGTACACAAGCCGACGAGCGGTGGGGTCTGTGCAATTTCGGTTGCAGAACGGGAGCAGCCTCTAGCTATTGCCTTGTTCGATGATGGGTATTCGATGGGGAGCCGGCGCATGTCGCGGCTCCCTCTTTTTTTGTATTTCATTGTAAATGATACTAAAATCAAAATATGGAAATAAAACAGTTTATGGCGATGAAGGGGCTTATCAATTTTAACGGGAAGATTTTACTTATTCGCGAGTCGGGTGTTTATGCAGATGGAACAAATAGAAATAAATTTGGTGTACCTGGTGGACGAATGCAAAATGGAGAAAGATTTGATGATTGCTTGAAAAGGGAAATTGAGGAAGAAACAGGTTTAGTGGTGAAAATTGGAAAGCCATTCTTTGTTAGTGAATGGCGTCCTGTGGTGCGAGGTGAGCAATGGCAAATCACGGCGGTATTTTTTGAGTGTTTTTCTGAAACTGACGATATCAAATTAAGTTCCGATCATGACGATTATAAGTGGATTAATCCGCTAGATTATAAAAATATTGAAATTATTAATAATGAACATCCCGTCTTCGACGCATATTTGAATTTCCTGAAAAAATGAAGCTTGAGGATTATAAAATAAATAATCCAAAACCTTTACGAAAAGCAAGTTTGTGTTTTCTGGTGCAAGGCGATGAAATCTTACTCGCAATGAAGAAAAAAGGATTTGGAATTAACCGTTGGAACGGAGTGGGTGGTAAGCCGGAAGGCAATGAAAAGATTGAGATGACGATGGTGCGAGAAACACAAGAGGAAATTATGGTGAGCCCTATTAGTTATCGGCAAGTCGCCAGTCTTGATTTTTATAATGCTCTCCAAGAAGAATGGAATCAGCAGGTTATTGTCTATTTTGCGGATGAGTGGAGAGGAGAACCAAGCGAGACAGAAGAGATGGCGCCCAAATGGTTTAAAAAGGATAAGTTACCATTCGAAAAAATGTGGCCGGATGATCCGTATTGGTTGCCACTGGTATTGGGTGGAAAATTTGTTGAAGCAGAATTTCTGTTTGGGAAAAACGATATTGTCTTGGATCAGTTGGTAATGACAAAATAATGATTTGAGATTGCTTCGCTGTTCGACAATTCTGAGCTCACCTCTCGACCCTGAGCTCGAGGTCGAAGGGCAGTCGAAGGGCCTCCGCCAGCAGGCAGATGGCTCGCAAAGACGGGGTTGTTGTAAAACATAGTTTATTAATCATTCATTATTCACATAATGCTGTATACTGTTTTGCATGTTATTCGCAAAGAAGAAGATTGAATTATCATCGGGGATTAATATTATTCGTTCTCACCGAAGGACAATGTCGTTGGAAATCACAAAAGAAGGAAAAGTGGTGGTTCGCGCGCCATATCTTTTTCCTGAAAGAAAAATTGCAAAATTCATTAACGAAAAAGATGATTGGATTAAGAAAAAGCAGATAATCATGAGAAAGCGAATTGCTACCAAGCCAATAAGACAATTTACCGTCGGGGAAAAATATTTATATCTTGGAAATAATTATAGTTTGATGCTGGTAATAAGAAAAAAGCCACCCCTTGTATTGGCAGAGTATTTTGAGCTTTCCGCATCACAAAAACATCGTGCAGTGACGATATTTAAACGGTGGTATATACAAAAAGCCAAAGAAGTAATTACTCCATTAGTTGATCAGTTTGCAGAAAATAATGCTTTAAAATACAAAAAAATTCGTTTTAGTAGTGCAAAAACGCGTTGGGGGTCTTGTACTAATCGTGGCCATCTTGGTTTTTCTTGGCGTTTAATGATGGCGCCCAAAGAAGTGATTACTTATGTTGTGGTGCATGAGTTGGCACACTTGGTGCATCATAATCACTCGAAAAGTTTTTGGGGATTAGTGGAGAAAATGGACCCGGGTTATAGGGAATACAGGAAGTGGTTGAAAGAAAATGGCCACCTGTTGGTGTTGGATTAATGTATTTTCGGAATAATTTTCAATTATCAATGATCAATTTTCAAATAATTATCAATTACTCAATAATCAAAACGGTGTCGTAGTTTGAAAATTGTAAAATTGATAATTGGAAAATTTGGGAGCTTTTTTTGTTTTTGATTTCCTATCAATATCAAGCTGGTAGAGTATTTGAAATGAGGTGTACAATTTACCCTATGGATACAAATATGAAGAAAATTGGGGGAGGATTTTTGGGTGGCGCTTATGCCGTCGCCGTTGGGTTATTGTTTCTTTTGGTGCTTCGAAGTATTGCGACGCAAATTGTACCGCCACCATCGCCAGTGAGTGAGCCTTATCCGGATATCAGTACGCAGGAAAATTGCGCGACGGCTGGCGGACGCTGGGTGACGGTTTCGCAGGATATCGGTGGGAAGAGTGTCGTGCCGGTGGCGCCCAATGAAAAACCACAGCCGTATTGTCAGGGCCCTTTGGCTTTTGAAAGAGCACGCGAAATTCAGTCTCAAAAGAGCACGCAGGTTTCTTTGTTTGTGTTTGCAATTGGTGGCGCTCTTGCTGTGGCCGTTAGTGCGTTTATGCGTCAAATTAAAGTGTTGCCGATAGGGTTGGTTTTGGGAGGCATCGTTTCCTTCTTTATTTCTATAACACAACTTTGGATGCTTTCGGCAGAAATAACGCGCCTGGTGACAGTAATAGTGCTGTTCTTGCTTGTCTTGGGTGCGGGTTGGTATGGCTTTAGGGAAAAAGAAAAAACGGTTTAACTGTATCTGATACAAAAATAGTGGCCCATTGACGGCGTTTTGATGTTGGATTACATTGTTTTTTAGCAGAACGTTCTTTTTGTTTTGTCAGTGTGCAAGTTTTTCCAAGGAAGGAGGCAACTGTGCAGGGTCCAACGTGGTAGAGAATGGCGGATGCGTGGTCGTACCGACGCGCCATTGAACATGTCCCCCTCATGAAGGAGGAAGTCGATGCTTTTTTATCGGCGGGGCGATTGGCGCCCCCGTGATCATCCGTGAGGATCGAAGAAACCCTTTCGCGACCTGAAGACGTCGCGAAAGTGCGCGAAGTGGTCGACCGTCTGTGAACGGTCGAACTTCTTCTTTACTGCTGAACCGCCATTCTGGGGTTTAACAGGCGGTGAAGCAGTAGCCCTGGTCGTAATTGTTCGCGATTCAATCGCAAGCAAATATGATCAGGGTTTTTTTTGTGTTTCAAGTTGTGTGATACTGAAGCCAATGAAGCACTTAAGAGGACCAATAATTATTGTTTTGGCGGTATTGGCTATTTTTTTGTTGGTCTTCTTGTTAAAAAATGAGACTGTTAAAGCTCCGATATCGGCAGATGCACCTTTTGTTTCGGAAACTCCTAGAAGCGTAGAAATTCAAAATAATGATACAAAAAAAATCAAGGAAACAGTTCAGCCAACCGAAGCACCAAGCGTGCCAGTGGAAAGTAGTATTGTTCAGAATGTTCCGTTTATCGTGCAAGCCCCCAGGCATAACTGGAAAGATCCTGTATATCAAAATGCTTGTGAGGAAGCAGTGATTTTGATGGCGATGCGTTGGGTACAGGAAAAACCATTATCAAATGAAGAAGCGTTTACGGAAATTCAAAAGATTTCTGATTATTCAAAAGATCATTATGGTTTTTATTTGGATCAATCTGCTGAGGAACTGGCTAAGCTAATGAGAGAATATTTTAAATATCCAAATGTGAGGTATCTGGCAAATATTCAAATTGCAGATATTAAGGCTGAGCTTTTCAAGGGAAATTTGGTGTTGGTTCCTGTTAATGGCCAAAAATTAGGTAATCCATACTTTACGCAACCCGGACCGACAGAGCATATGGTATTGATTAAGGGTTATGACGTTAAAACCAACGAATTTATTACTAATGATCCAGGCATTGGGAAAGGGAACGGGTATCGGTATAAGGAGGCGGTGATTGATAGGGCATTGCGAATGTATGCGAGCGGATATAAAGAAGAAATAAAAAATATTGAAAAAGTTATGATCGTCGTGAAAAAAAGTAGCTAAAAATTATCAATTTTCAATGCTCAATTTTCAAATAATTTCCAATTGTGAAATTTTCAAACATCAGTGTGACTTTAAAAATTGTAAAATTGATAATTGAAAATTTGCCAAGGATGTGAGTGAAGTAAGACCTGAAAGCAAGGTGTTGTTTATCGGAAATATTTGACGGGTATAACTGTTCCTGATATATTCGATAAATCGAATATGTTAGACCAAGTATTTAAACTTCATACGGAGCTTCTAAAAGCCATGGCGCACCCGAAGCGTCTGGAAATTATTAATCTTTTGGGCGTGAAAGAGCTTACTGTCGGTGAAATTCAAGTAATGCTTGGTATGGCGCAAGCCAATTTGAGCCAACATTTACAAGAATTGCGAGCAGTAAAGATCGTGGAAACGCGTAAAGATGGGAAAAAAGTATGTTACCGTTTGGCGCACAAAAATTTCGTTGAAGCCGGAAGTCTTTTACGGCAAGTTCTTTTGGAGCGTTGCAAGGATTCCGCAATGGCTAAAAGTTTAAAAATGGAATTAACGGAAATTGTTCCGCAAGTTTTAGATCCTGTTTGTAAAATGTGGTTAAGTCCAAAAACCTCTGCATTTGTTCATGCGCATAAAAACAAAAAATATTATTTTTGCGCCTCCGGCTGTTTAAAAAAATTTATAAATAAACCACAAATGTATGTCACAAAAGCCTAATCTTACCTTTCATATTTCAGGAATGCATTGCGCGAGTTGCGCATCAAATATTCAGCGTAAGCTGAATAAGACCGTCGGTGTGCGGGAGGCAAATATTAATTACGCTTCAGAACAAGCGACGGTTATTTATGATCAAGAAAAGATTTCAGAAAAATCAATTGCGTTGGTTGTTGAAACTATGGGTTATAAAGCGCAGTTGAATATCGGTGATATGACGTTGTTGATTGAAAAAGAACGCGCTCTGGAATTAAAACTGTTGCAACGAGATTTTGGTATTGGCGCCGTTTTGTCGGCGTTGCTTTTTAGTGGTGCGATGGTGCCGTTTAGTCCCGCTTTTTTGCATAACCCTTTTGTTTTGTTAATTTTGGCAACGCCTGTACAGTTTTGGTCCGGTCGTCGCTATTACAAATCGGCTTGGTCGGCACTAAAGAATAGAACAGCCAATATGGATACTTTGGTTGTTTTGGGGACATCGGTCGCCTATTTCTATTCGTTGTTTGTGGTGCTGTTTGGAGGGGTATTTCGTAATGAAATTATTTCGGCCAATACATATTTTGAAACATCAGCGACGATTATTACCCTAGTTTTACTGGGAAAATATTTGGAATTGCGTGCTAAGGGGCAGACAATGACCGCCTTAAAAAAACTTTTAGATTTGCAAGTAAAAAGCGCACATGTAGTTTTGAATGGTGTTGTTTCTGATCAGTCTATTGAATTAGTAAAAGTAGGAGATATCGTTTTAGTGAAACCGGGTGAGAAAATTCCGGTTGATGGGGTTGTTGTTTCAGGTGCGACGGTGGTAGATGAAAGTATGTTGACGGGCGAGAGTTTTCCTGTTGAAAAAAAAGCGGGCGATCGCGTTACCGGTGCTACTCAAAACGTGAATGGATTGTTTGAAATGCGCACTGAACGTGTTGGCGCGGAAACAAAATTAAGCCAAATTGCGCGCGCAGTTGCCGAAGCGCAAGGAACGAAACCGCCGATTCAGCGTGTCGTAGATGTTGTCGCGGGATATTTTGTGCCGATCGTGCTGGGTTTGGCATTTGTTACTTTTTTTGTCTGGTTTGTTTTTGGTCCGGAACCGCGAATTTTGAACGCAATAATTAATACAATTTCCGTGTTGATTATTGCTTGTCCTTGCGCGCTTGGTTTGGCAACTCCAACCGCTTTGATGGTTGGTGTCGGTAAAGGTGCGACGGCGGGTATTTTGATTCGTGACGCAGAGGCGCTGGAAACGGCCAATAAGATAAATACGGTCGTGTTTGATAAAACTGGGACGCTAACCGAGGGAAAGCCGAAGGTTGTAAAAATTGTTATAAATCCTGAATTTAATTATCCGGAAGAAGAATTGATTGTAATCGCGGGTATGTTGGCAAAAAATTCCAATCATCCGCTTTCGCGTGCCGTTTTTGATTGGGCATCTAGGCGCGGTTTTGAAGATAAAACATTAACAGGTTTCAGTGAAGTGCCGGGTAAGGGCATTGTCGCAAAACGCGAGCATAACGAATACGTGGTGCTTGGTAATATTAAATTGTTGAAAGAGCGTAATTTTGATACGGGATTTGCCGAAGAGTTACTTTCCATCGCAGAAGCCGGGACCTATCTTTTTGTTGGTCATCATGACAAGAAAGTAATGGGTGCGATTTTATTGGCGGATGAGATAAAAAAAGAATCAATCAGTGTAATTAATGATCTTAAAAAACAGAAAATAAAAGTGGTACTACTTTCTGGGGATAATAAGCTGGCGGTAGCAAGCGTGGCGGGTGCTTTGGGCGTTGATGAGGCACAGGCGGAATTGTTGCCACAAGAAAAATTATTGGCGATTGAAAAGATGCAAAAAGCGGGAGAAACGGTGGCAATGGTTGGTGATGGCATAAATGATGCTCCCGCGTTGGCTATCGCTTCGATTGGTATTGCAATGGGTGAGGGCTCGGATATTGCGATTGAATCGGCTGGCATTACTCTTTTGCGTAGTGATATCGCGCTGGTGCCGAAAGCAATCAAGCTTTCGCGCGCGACGATGCGCAATATCAAACAGAATTTGTTTTGGGCGTTTGGATATAACGTCGTGTTAATTCCTGTGGCAATGGGAGTTTTGTACCCATTATTTAAAATACAAATGAACCCGATTTTGGCGGGGCTGGCGATGGCGTTATCAAGTGTTTCCGTGGTGTTAAATGCGTTACGTCTTAAGACTTTAAGGGAACTCTCATAAATAAACTATCCATCTTATGTCCACTTCATCTCTGACTACAACCACTTCTCGATCAAAAATCATTCAACGTACTTTTTGTACGTCTCAAGATTTTGTTCAATCAAAGAGGTCGTATTCAGAGCGTATTGAACAAAATATGGACATTTTATTTATAAGAGTCCCCTAAAATTAAAATAATATGAACTATTGGTTAATTTTTCTTACAGGTTTAACAACAGGCGGTCTTTCTTGTCTGGCAGTGCAGGGTGGGTTGCTGGCCAGTGTGATTGCCGGGCAAAAAGAGCGGGAGTTGAGCGATAAAGAGGAAGCAAAAAACACCGCGCCAAAATCATTTGATAGGATGGATTGGCTCCCCGTTGGGATGTTTCTAGTAGCAAAGTTGTTTGTTCATATCCTTTTTGGGTTTCTTTTGGGGGCGTTGGGTTCAGTGATCGCTTTGAGTCTTGGTGTACGATTGTTTTTTCAGGCTTTTGCCGCTCTGTTTATGTTCGCGACGGCGATGAATTTATTAGAAGTACATCCAATTTTTCGTTACGTGGCAATTCAGCCTCCTCGTTTTTTGCGCCGTTTGGTTTATAAGTCGACGCGCAGTCAAGCGTTTTTTGCGCCGTTAATGCTTGGTTTATTGACGCTCTTTATTCCTTGTGGAGTGACGCAAGCGATGGAAATACTGGTTATTCAGACGGGCAGTGCCGTGACTGGTGCTTTGGTGATGGGCGTTTTTGTTCTTGGTACATTTCCGTTATTTGCCTTGATTGGTGTTGCTACAGCGAAATTTTCGGAGTTTTGGCGAAAGAATTTTTTACGCGTTGCCGCTTATGCTCTAATTTTTATGGCGCTTTATGGGTTTAATGGCGTATTGCAAGCGATAGATGCTCCGATCACCTTTCAAAAAATTATTGCAATAACTAAAAATAATTCTACAACGAAGAATGTTGCAACACAGGATGGTTCAGTGATTACTGGTGAAGTGCAAAAAATCACAATAAATATTAATAGTAACGGTTATTCGCCCAGAAATCTGCGCGTGAAAGCAAATCAGCCGGTAGAGTTAACATTGAAAAATAATGAGGCGTATTCATGCGCATCGGCGTTTTCTTTTCGCGCGTTTGGGCTTTATGCGGATTTGGGACCACGGGAACAAAAAGTATTTTCCTTTACGCCAACTAAACCAGGGAATTATACATTTTCTTGCTCGATGGGCATGTACACGGGAATTTTAGAAGTTTATTAATTATTACTAAAATTGATGTTTAATTTCAATAAAAAAAGTAGCGTGGATAAAATAGCTTCGAGCTTTAAAATTGTGGGAATGCACTGTGTAAGTTGCGCGATGAATATTGATGGCGCGCTCGAAGATCTAGAGGGAGTAAGTACTGCAAAAACAAATTACGCGAAGGCTGAGACGGTGGTGGAATATGACGAAAAAATTACAAATGAAGCAGAAATAATTAAGACAATCAGCGAAATTGGTTACACCGTGCAATAACGATAAGTTGGGTTTTACCTTATTCAGTAGAATGCGGTACTATCCTGACTATGATTGAAATAGAAAAAAAGTTTATTTTGACGTCCGCTCAGGAAAAACATTTGAAAAATGGCGCTAAGTTTTTGGGTGAGAAAGTTTTCACCGATATTTATTTTGATAAAAATGATTATGAATTGACCAAGAATGATATTTGGTTAAGAATGCGCGATAAACAAATTGAGCTTAAAATGCCGGTGGAGACGGAGGGAAAAAAGAGTAAAATGTGCTGTAATCGCTATGAAGAATTTGTGTTGGAAAATGATGTGCGCCAGATGCTCAACCTGTCAAAAGGTAATGATTTGCTCGGGGATCTTAAAAATTCAGGTTTCAGACCGTTTGCGTCAATTACGACTCGACGGGAAAAATTCAAGAAAGACAAATTCACTATTGATATCGATGCGTGTGATTTTGGCTATTCCATTGTGGAAATAGAGTTGATGGTTGATGATAAAACCCTTATCAGTGACGCGGAAAAACAAATAATTGCTTTTGCGGAAAAGTTAAATTTTTCTACCAAGGCGGTACATGGCAAGGTTATTGAATTTTTGTTAAGAAAATCGCCAGAACACTACAAAATTTTACAAGAGGAAGGCGTGATTGTTGGGTAGTTGAGCTTAGTAGTTTAGTTGTGATGGTGGAGATGGAACGGGGATAGGGAAGAAGCAAGAGAAAAAAGAAGAAAGCAGAGCTTAATTTAAGGCTCTTTCTTTGTTATGAAAAGTCATCTTCGAGTGGTACAATTATGTTGTATCATTGTGCATAAATACGTAACAAAAACAGTAGCTTCTAAGATAAACAAAGGATTGAAAAAAGTTCTTCTTCTGACTTTAATTTCAGGATGTCTTTTC
>CAIZMI010000019.1 GCA_903934015.1 uncultured bacterium | reverse complement strand
GGGGTGTCGCTGACGCACACATCAAAGACATCACCAGCCAAAAACGGTACACGCTTCGATCCTCCCTGGACACGGTGAGGCGAAGCCCGCTGGGTCGCCTGCTCAAGGGTTAAAAAACCGTACTAAATGTCAAAAGTCAGGAAAAAAGTAAAGGAACATACGAGACGCAAACACGTAGGCATGGTATTTCCCCCATGAAGGTTGCAAAAAGACACCCAAACCAGACGCTGGCTGTATCTAACAATATAACGGGATCGTTGGCAAGGACTAAACAAACAAGCTGATACCCATTCTCAAGAACCAAATATTATGCTAAACATTTGATACTTCCTAAACCGACTTGTTCTCTTTAATTACGGAGCCATACACAATGCCAGTAGGAACGCAAAAAATTATCGGCGTTGATTTTGACGAGGTGATCGCGGAGTCCTACCGCGCGATGTGCGCCCTCCACAGTCGCAATACCGGAAGACGGCACACGATTGAGGACTGTGTAACTCACGACTTATGCAAACTTTGGGGCGTTGAGATGTCCTACTTAGTGCGCCTATTACAGGAGCACTTAAGAGGCGGTGCAATGCATCATCCCCCTTTTCTCAGTGGTGCAAAACAGGGAATCAAAACGCTCAGTAAGCGGTTCGGGGTTGCCATCGTAACAGCGCGAGATGTCTGCTTTGAATCTGCAACGCACGCCCAAATAGACGCGCTGGAATGCGACATTCATGCGGTTCATCTTTGCACGGACGCGAGTGGAAAAACTGCGTCCAAGGCAGAGATATGCCGCAACCATGGCTACCTCGCACTCGTTGATGACAATGCCAGCGCAGTCAATGACTGCGTAAGAGCTGGGCTCGGTGGATTCGTGTTTGGAAACTACCCATGGAATCGCGATTATCCAGTAATCCCGTCTGCTTGCCGTGTGAATAGCTGGCGAGATTTGCTTGAGGCGATCGAAGTTGGAGCCCTAGATTACCTGCTGTAGTCTCGGGCTATTTTTTTATTACCGTATTTATCGGTTTTCCCGCTTCAAATGACTTAATGTTTTCGGTGTTAGTATCAAAAATCCTTTGTTCCGCCTCGACGCTATTAAACGCATTATGCGGTGTAATGATCACATCATCACGATCGATTAAAATATGATTCCTTAAAATAGTGGAAAGGTCTTTATTTTTTGGAAAACCTTCAGATAGCAACTGAATGTGTTCATAGGTATCATTTTCTTCCTCTAAGACATCAAGACCGGCACCGGACAAAATCTTTTTCTCTAACGCCCACAAGAGAGCTTCTGTATCCACGATAGCACCGCGTGATGTATTAATTAGAATTGCACCACGTTTAATATCTTTCACGTTTTCTTTATTAATAAGGTGGTGGGTTGCCGGTAAATATGGAACATGCAGTGTGATTACGTCACTTTGACTTAATAAATCTTCTAACGAATCGGCGTAAGTAAAATTTAACTCGGCAGCCAACCTCGCATCATGCTTAACATCCGAAGCAATCACGCGCATAGAAAAACCGCGACCAATGCGAATGGCATGTTTACCGATATTTCCTGTTCCAACAACACCTAATGTTTTTCCATATAAATCAAAACCAGTGAGCCCACGACGATCAAAATTCATTCGTTCAGTACGTTCGTATGACTGAAAGATCTTTCTCGATAAGGCAAGAATTAACGCGAAAGCTTGTTCAGCAACTGTATTTTCCCCGTAAGTTGGAACATTGCAAACAACAATCCCCCTTCGATTACAGGCCAATACATCAATATGATCAAAACCGGTTGAACGCGTGGCGATCATTTTTAGATTTGGCATTTGATCTAAGACATGTTCGGTAACACAAGAACAAACAAACACAGAAACTATTTCCGCGTCATCGGCGGCGGCAACAGTGTTTTCGTTTAACGGCTCAGGAAGAATAGTTAATTGCTCTTTCGGAAAAATTTCACGAAATTTTCGTGGCTCTGATTGTTCTGCTTCAAAATAGGCAATGCGCATGTGTTTTTTTGTTTATGTTTAACTTGAGATTGCTTCGCCCCTCGACCTTGAGTTCGGGGTCGAAAGGCCTCGCGCGATCGCGATGGCTCGCAATGACGTCGCTTACTATTTCTTTTCTATTAACGTCTTTATTTTACCAAGAATATTAGTTGTGGCTAGCCCCGGTCGACGCGGTACACTATATGTCTCGCATCCGACTTCTTGTACTGTTGGCCATTCAAACCAAGTTTCCGGCGCCCCATACTCGGCACCATTCACATGCACGTGGGGGTGAATTGTTTGTAAAATAGCTTTTCCCGCCTCGGGCTCAATGATTGGAACAACATAATCAACCCATTGTAATCCGCAAAGCATCGCCACGCGTTCTGCCTCTGGCATAATTGGACGATCTGGCCCTTTGTACCTTCTTACTGATTCATCGAGATTCAACCCTACAAACAACACATCGCCTTGTTCTTTTGCTTCCGACAAAATAATCAAATGACCCGGGTGCATAAGATCAAATGAACCGTTGACGGTGATCAATCTTTTTCCTTCGGCACGCAACTTTGTGGCAACCACCGGAGCCTCTTCGCGACTAAGCAGTTTACCCTTGGTCCATGAATAATTTTCGTTAATTTCGGAGATGTTCATTAGGCTTTAGTTTAATATTGACCGAGCGGAAGATCGCTTTATTTGCAACCCTCGCAGGTTCTGCCTCGCTTGCTAGCGATGGCTCCCACCTTCGCTAAAGCTACGGTGGGCAGGCGCAAAGACTATTCTATAATGTTTTTATTTTTTGAGCGGCCTCCACCAATGTGTTTGCCACAACGGTAGGCACCGGATCTATCGGTGCGTTTGTCCAATTCTCACTCCGCAAAAGAACAGTCCTCATTCCCAATTTTACCCCAAATTCATGATCGGTAATTTTATCACCAATAGACCAAGATTTCGCATAATCAATAGGCCCGAGCACGGCCTCAATTTGTTTTGCCATTCCACTGTTCGGTTTTCTGCACTCATGATCCATTGCATATTTCGGTACCGTTCCTTCAATATGATAAGGACAATAAGCCATTGCGCGAATATGCACACCACGTTCAGCCAATATTGTTCTTACGTAATTATTTACCGTCTGTACATCCGCTTCGGTAAAACGCCCGCGCGCAACGCCAGATTGATTGGTAACAATGGCAAGCAAATAACCTGCGCCTTCAAAAATACGCAAAGCGTCAGAAACACCATCAACTAATTCCACCTGCTCAATACGATGAACAAAATGTTTGTCAATATTTAAAGTCCCGTCGCGATCAAGAAATATTACTTTTTTTGGAGTATCACTCATAAATGGATTATATCACAAACTACATCTGCAGAAGATTCCTTAATTAATGACATCAGTAATCTATTCCGCTTCAAAGTATTCACAAAGAAGATGAATCGCGTGCAAATGTATCTCTTGAATACGGGCGGTTGTCATGCTTGGCGATTCAATTGAAATATCGGCCAATTCGCGAAATTTCCCTTTTGGAGCAGTTAAAGCGACAATTTTCATCCCTCTTGCCTTTGCCACCTCCACCGCCCTCAGAACATTCTTTGAGTTACCGGAAGTCGACAGACCGATTAACACATCGCCTGCCTGTCCCAACGCTTCTACTTGACGAGAAAATATTTCTTCATAACCAAAATCATTACCAATACATGTAATCGCCATACTATCAGCGGTTAAAGCAATAACGGGATAAGCGGGACGATTATTTTTATATCTCCCCAACATTTCATCGGAAATATGTTGCGCTTCGGCGGCACTGCCACCATTTCCACAAACCATCACCTTATGACCACTCTTAAACGTAGCATCAAGCAATCTTGCCGTTGCTTCCAAACTTTGATAAAAACTTTCAGGAAGATTTTCAACTACCTTTAAAAGTTCGCTACTTTCTTTTTTTAAATCGACGGAATTTTTCATGGATTTTTTAAATTACGAATATTAATATAATCTTTTAACGCTTCCTGCCAATTTCTCAGCAGTGGCCGTTTTGTGTTTCTCAAAATAGAAAAAGCCGGCCTCTCTGCCTTGGTGGGATATTCCACAGTGGTCACGGCATTTACCTTTACCGGCATTTCCATAATGCGAAAAATTTCGGAAGCAAATTCGGCCCACGTTGCAACACCGCCATTTGTTAAATGATAAATACCAAACGGTGATTGTTCATGTGTTAACTTAAATATCGCTTTAGCAAGATCGCGCGTGTAAGTGGGACTGCCGTGTTGATCCCCTACTACATTTATCTCTTTTTTGTCTTTTCCTAAACTAATCATGGTTTCGACAAAATTCTTTCCTTGCGGACCAAACAACCAAGCCGTTCGAATAAGCCAATATTTTTGGGTATTCTTTTGCAATAATTGCTCCCCCAATAATTTTGAACGACCATAAGCGCTTAGTGGCTCACTCGGTGTTTCTTCTTCCACATATCCATCTTTTTTATCACCCGAAAAAACATAATCGGTAGAAATATGCACAAGCGGTATATTTAATTTTGCACACGCTTCGGCTAAATAACCAACGGCGTCACCATTAATTTTATTCGCCACGTCTTCTTCTTCCTCCGCTTTTTCCACATTCGTATAAGCGGCCACATTGATGACCATATCAGGTTCACAAATTGGCAAATGTTTTAAAACCTGTTCCCGATCGGTAATATCCAATTCATCACGATCCCACGCAATTACTTGGTCGGCTTCAAATTGCTTTTGCAATGCTTTGCCAAGCATGCCCTTCGCGCCGATAATTAAAACATGCATTGTTATTTCCTTTCCTGATACTGCTGACGATAATACTCTTGATAAGTTCCATCCTTAAGCGGTTTCCACCAAGCTTCGTTAGCTTTAAACCAGGCAATTGTTGTTTTAATGCCCTCGGCAAAAGATACTTGTGGCGCCCAGCCAAGTTTTTGCATTTTTGTACTATCGAGCGCGTAACGACGATCATGGCCAGCCCGATCTTTTACGGGCTCGATCATTTCCGAGCCAAAACCAAGTTCTTTCAAAATAATATTGGTTAGATCAAGATTTGTTAATTCTTCCTCGCTGCCGATATTATAAATTTCACCGATATTGCCTTTTTCCAAAACAGCCAAAATTCCGCGGCAATGATCGTCCACGTATAACCAATCGCGCATATTCATCCCATCACCATAAAGTGGCACTTTTTTATTTTCCAAAAGATTGGTGATAAACAAAGGGATTACTTTTTCCGGATAGTGATATGGTCCGTAATTATTCGAGGCACGAGTAATGATTACCGGTTGTCCATAAGTTTGAAACGAGGCGCGAACTTGAAGGTCACCACCCGTCTTGGAAGCAGCATAAGGACTGTTTGGTAAAAGCGGTGATTCTTCCGTCCATTTTCCTTCCGCAATGGAGCCATAAACCTCGTCCGTGCTCACCTGAAGATATTTTTGAATCCCCTTTTCTCGTGCTTCGGCCAGCAGGTTGTAGGTGCCCAAAACGTCTGTTTCGATAAATTCAAGTCCGCTCATTATTGATCGATCAACATGAGTTTCCGCCGCGAAATTCACAATTTGATCGATTTCGTGTTCGCGTAAAACGTTATGAATTTTTTCACGATCAGCAATGTCCCCTTTAATAAATTCATACTTTCCTTCAACTTCTTTTAAATTGGCCAAATTTCCTGCGTAAGTCAGTTTGTCATACACCACCAGTTTCCAATCTGACCGTTCGTGCGCCAACATGCGCACAAAAGCAGAGCCAATAAAGCCCGCTCCCCCTGTTATTAGGATATTCATAGTGAGGTTAGGATAACCAAAATACGACTAAATTACCAGATATTATATAAAACCAGAAGTCAAAATTTCAAATTTAGAAATTGTGCTTATTTCTAGTACTTGGAGGGGGTCAGCCCGCCTGGGAACAACTTTAGATATTCATTCTTGTACCAAGCGGAAAAATACTGCTGTCCTTCCTCGATTGATACTGTCGGCGTATATCCAAGCACTTGTTGGGCGTGCCCCAAATCGGCGGCAGTTACTATCGCCTCTTCCGGCGCCAAAATTTTATCGGTCACTTTTGCCGAAACACCTAACCCTTTTTCAATCGCTGCGACAAAACGATCAAGTGCCACCGGATCATTGTTACCCAAATTTACAATATCAAAGCCTTTGTTTTTATCCAGCGCGGCGATTATGCCGTTAGCGATATCGCTTACAAATGTAAAATCACGTTTCACAACAGATCCGTCAGCAGCAAATCTATTTACAGAAACTTCCTTCCCTTGGAAAATTCTTTCGGTAAATTTCCAGGTGGCCATATCGGGTCGCATCCAAGGTCCATACACTGTGAAAAAACGTAGACAAATTATCGGTAAGCCGTGCAGATAATTATACATCCAGGCGTATAATTCCCCGGCCCTTTTTGATGCTGCATAAGGAGCAATCGGTTGATCACACGCGGACGTCTCACGATAAGGCGGTGTGATACCGCGGCCATAAACTGAAGATGAAGAGGCAAAAACAACATTTTTCACTGCCAATCTTTTTGAATGCTCGAAAACATTTACTGTTCCATCAACATTCTGTTGGGTATACAAAAGCGGATTTTCTACCGACGGCCGAACTGAGGCCCAAGCCGCCAAATGAATTACTTTTTCCGGTTTTACTTCGTCGAAAACATCTCCCAGTTTGGCGTTGTCTGTTATGTCAACTTCATATAGTTTCGGCGCTTTTACACCAGTCAATACTTTTTCAAATCTTACCCGCTTAAATTGCGGGTCATAAAAATCATTAAAATTATCAACAACCGAAACTTCATCACCACGCTCAATAAGTGCGCGCACAACATGGACGCCTATTGAACCGGCTCCACCAGTTACAAGTACTTTCATTTTTAACTATTTAACTGCGCTTCTATTTCAGCCGGAGTTTTGTCTTCTTGTTCACCCTTTAAGTTTGGGTCGTAAGCAGGATGCGGGAAATTGATCAGCCACACTTCTTCTGCGCCAATGTTTTCGATACCGATATAAGCTTTCGTCGGCAACAACAAACGCTCCGGTGTGACAGCATCAAGAATGTGTTCAACTTTTTGTTTACCTTCAACAATCGTGATTTTTACTCTACCGCGCAAACAAACATAATGACTTTGTCGCTGATTATGTAAATGATACCCCTTAAATGCGCCGGGGGTTGCAACCGTTAAATAGACAACCGTTTTATCTCCGTCTTTATAAAGCTCCACCAAATGACCATTCGGTTCTTTTGAGCCTGTTGCGTATGTCGTAACACGCTTACAAGGTTCTTTTGAAATTTGTTCAATCATAGAGATATTGTAGTGATTTTAGGCATTTTAAGCAAAATACAAAATGAATAACGATTTATGATATAGGAATGATAAGTGACGATACGCGTATTCATCAATCAATAATCATCATTCGTTATTCAACTTCTGTTTTCATCCAAAAACTTTTGTAACCAATACCGTGCGTCATGATTATTAGCAGAAACATTTCCCTCACCCAAAGAGGCCGACTTATTGTATCGACACATCGATAAAATCGACATGTTTGAACAAATACCATAGATACCAGCGAAGAAAAAGAAAATACCACCAATAATCAAATCCGCAATCACCCAATAAGGAACCACGTATACAGTAGGCAAAACAAGCACCAAAACGCCAAAAATGGCACTTAGAAGCCCTAAAATTGAGAATATCCCATAAATGGTTAAAATCGCCTTTTTCTGCATAGCCAAACAACATAACCTGATGGTAAAATCATGTCAAGCACGACTTATTTATTATTTTTGACTTAACCCCAATGGCAAAAAAACGAGACATAAAACTCATAGTTTGGCGAATTCTGGCGATCTTTATCGCCCTCGGAACAATCGGCTATTTGGCATTGCCGTTTTTACGGTACTGACACTAAAAAACAGCCAACTACTCAACCTTCAAATTCCGCGACGTTTTTTTGTAGACTTGTCATCTCAGTTTTCATTGATCTTCTGAAGTGTTGTAAAACTCCTGTTTTCAATTCTACGGCGTTTACAACCACATATAATTGCTCCCCTCCTTCTGGACGACCAACCGGCACCCCATTGTTCTCACTCTGTGCATCTTCAACAACACCGACAAACACAAAATCTTCCTCGTTTCGCATAAACCCACCCCCGATGCTTACTTCGAAATCACCTAAAGTATAAGGCGCTTCTTTTATCAGTACTCTATACCCATCTTCCAATAAAACTTGCCTGGTTTTATATTCAACCGCATCTTTCGCTACTTCTTGCTTCACATCAACTTCTCCTGCAACCTGTGGTTCTCCCAAATGAACAGGGCGCGCGACGCGTGGTGACAAATACCCCACTTCTTTCGGCGTAAGTGGCAAAGAATTTTCAATCTGCGGAATATCGCTACTCAAAAAATTAAAGTGTTCAAATATCGCCCGAATTTTTTTCTTATCGCCCTCATCAGACTGATCGACATAAGCATTAATCTTAAAATTCAGCCACTCCGTCAAAGTATCAACGCGAAAATCCTCATCCCTTTTTTGCCTTCTTTCATTAAAACCAATCATCCACGTGGCCAGTTCTCCTAGAGTAATGGTGGCATTAATTGTCAGCGGTTCTCCGGTTCCATCTGTTGTCACCGCCACGTTACCATCAGCATCTCTGGTAAACCGCAAGAGCGAATCGGGATATTTTTCCACGTTCGCGTTGCCATAAACAAAACTTTCCTGTAACGCTTTAACCGCGCCACAAAACCGCCAAAGCGCGCCGTGTCTACGATCAGTCATATTTCCAACCAATTCGTCTTTTGCCACAATTTTTCTGCCGTCCGGCAAAACACGACTTTCAGCATCGGTAACTTCTTTTGTTTCATAGGCGGGCGCAAGCTCTCTCTTTGCCGCGTTAATTTGAAAATTACTATCCATCAGCGTGCTCAACGCAAATTCAAACAATTCAGGTTTTTCATTAGACATCGGCGGATAATCCACACCGATTTCCGCCAACTCTCTGCGCATCGCCGGATCGGGAGAATAGCGATGCGGATAACGCACGCCCGGCGGATTGGTCGTCCAAATCGCGCAAGCGCCTGGCAAAACCGGCTTACCATAAAATAAATCTCCGGGTTTTACTTGACGCGCACGCTTAATAATAGCGTACGCGGAACTATCGTGCGGAATAAGATAAGCCTCATCAAAACGAACGATCCGGCCGGTTTTTACCGATGGTTCGGTTTGTCGGGAGTCTTCATAACCGGTCATTGCTTGCATTAATGGGCCATACTGTTCATAACTTCCGCCCGTTTTCGAATCAATCGCAATATCTTTGATCAAGTCTTTTTCACCGGTTTTTTGCGAACATTCGATTGTCGTGGGCGGATAACCGGTCAGCTCAATCGCGGCCGCGTCCGCCTGATCGGATTTTCCACTGCCGGCTTCCCCGATCAAAACCGGCCAGCGACCATTAAGAAGCACACCGATTGTTTTTTTATGAATCCGCTCGCAATGAGGAAGCCATGTGAACCCTTTATCATATTCTTGCTTGTATTTTTTCAAGGTTTCATACTGAAAATGGGCGGCAAGATCGGTATTTTCAGCTGTTTTTTCATGTCCAACCAAATGTTCAAGATTACTCTTCCGTCTTTCAAGAGAGGTAAGATTGTTAGCCAAACGCGCCATCCGCGATTTTGCCGTGGAAACATCGCCCTTTCCCGCCAATGTCTGTAAATGAACTTTTCGCTCCGTCTCCTCATAATCTTCGGACTTTTGTTCTATTTCTGTTTCTAGACTTTGCCAAAGATGATCAACTTCCGACGAACGGAGCTTTTTAGCATCCAACCGCGCCTCACCATACGTCTTAGGAAATAATTCTCGCACCGCACTATCGCTTACTAAAACTTTTATTTCACTGATTAACATTGGATCCGCAGGCGCCGGTTCTTGGGTTTCCCCAGTCTCTTTTTCCTGCTGATCTGCGCGAAAAGCCATCACTTTGTTATACAAACTTTCCGCCCTCTCCCGTGGACTCAACTTTTCATAATATTCGGAAATTTCTTTTTCAGTATCTGCGCCGACTGATTCGTTTGGAGCGATTATTTTATTTTCAATATAACGCTGTGCCAAACGCGCCTTTTTTTCTTGTGCGCTCTCCTCCCGTTCACCATCTGTACCGGCCGATTGTTCCACACCTCCTAAACCAAATCTCGATGATTCATGCATATATGTAGTTTATGAATATTTGGCAAATTTAGCAATCGCGCCATCGATTATCTGCTTGGCGTCATAGCGCGCTTTTTCGGGAAAAAGTTTAATCGCTTCTAAAACCACGTGTTTTGCAACAAGAATCGGTAAATCATTAATATCCCTGGCAATATCACCCCGACTAAATGGCGGATTATTAAAAATCAACGGAACAGCACGTGCCGTCTCTGTCAACCCTATTCCCACCACCACTGCGTTCAGTTTTCCCAATTCTTCCGCCATTGCCTGCACGCGAACAGGATCATCAGGACCACCATCCGAACACGCGATAATAATCCGCAAACGGTTATCTACGCCACCGCGCCGTTTAACTTCCTCTTGCTCTTGTTTTATTTGTTCAAAAACATACGAAAGCGCGGCAACATCACCATTTCCAATCCCTTGCGTCCCCAAACTACGCCAAAGCTGAACTTTGTCCAAAGCAGAAAAATTAGAACTAAGCGGTTTGTCTAGATCAATTTCGTCTTCTCCATCACCGCGAAAAGAAATTCCTTGCGATCGCACCGAAAGCCCTTTTTCTTTCTGTAAACCGGCGCGTTGTGAATTAATTTCAAAACGATGCAAGGCGGAAAAAATAAGATACTCCGAACGGCGCTGAACACGCCAAAGTTCTTCCCCTTCTTCCGTTTCCATACTCATTGATCCTGACTTGTCGCCAATCAAATAAACATCCAACCCACCGATTGACTTTTCCTCACGAACAGTTTCAATCGGTTTTTCACGAGAAAGCGGATCCGCATCGCCGGCCACTATACCGAGTTTGTGCCGAACAATGTCAATAATCGCTTCGCCACCCTCCGCCCGTCGCACAGGCCCGGCATAAGTGGATCCCGCCACCCGACGCGACTCGACAATGGCATTAAAAAGTCGCGCCAGCGCGTCCGTCACCAATTCGCCGTTTGGCAAACGCGTCTGTTCTGCCACATTAATTTCCCCAACAATTTTTCTGGCTTCGGACAATTCCACGCCGGTTTGTTCAGCAAGAAAACGTTCTTCTTTGGTGTACCCCAGCTCTTTTTTTCTTTCTTCAAGCTTTTTTCGCAATTTTTCCAACTGCTCGTCGGTAAATTCTACTGCTTCCATTCCAAAACCAACATTCCCAGGAATCGCCCTATTTTTCTTATCTTTTTTCTCTTCCTCCTCCAAATTTGGATCGCCTGCTGGCGTCGCATCCATTCCCACCCATTCTCGATTGATTTCGTCATATACCTCACTCCACCCGTGACCGGTTCCCGAATTGATACTGGCACTCCCTTTTTCATCAACTCCTTTAACACTGTGTCCAACACAATGCCGGACAGGAATATTCAGCTTCGCGCAAAGCGCGGCGAAATATGTATTGGCTACATCACAATCGGCTTGTCTAAGTTCGTCCACCGCGCCCGCAAAACCATTAGGGTGGGTGTTATACGCCGTATTAAATTTTTCACTTTCCGCGCCATCTTTTGGCGCGAGATATTTAATTCGACAGCGCGTATAGCCGGCCAACGCGCGCGCCCGCGCGATATTGTTATGCTTTTTTTGCGCCACTTCGGCAATTTTGGCATCCGTTTCAGAAGAAAAAACTGTCGGCATTTCCGGCACCACAATCTTTTTTGAAGGATTAACTTTAAATTTTTTGGCGGGATTCGGCGCTAATTTTACCTGTACCGAAATTTGTTCGTTACCCACTCCTTCAACATAAATTACAAGATCGCCGTTTTGATCTTGTCGCGCTGAATAATTCCTTCCATTGGATTCTATTGCATGCAAACTGTGTGTATATGGAACGGGCAAATTCACCCAACGCCCGCCGGACACATTGGCCCGCAAAGTAACATCCGTCATCCCCTTCCGCGCATCCTCATTACCCGAAAGTGAAGCTACTTCCGGTTCTGTATATTGATATTCTTTTTCTGTCCATACATTTCGCTTACTATCCCAAACCGAAAAAGATTGTTCTTTGTAGTATCTTCCCCACGCGTGATCAATCATCCAAATTGCCGGTACGCGCTCCCCTGCTTTAAGACGTTCCATCGCATCAACGCCCGGTTTGCTTTCATTTCTTCTTTCCGGCGGATTAGGATTGGCGGACATCTTTTTTAATTCTTCTTCACGCCACTTGCGAACATCGTCCTCCATTTCTTTCCCCTCGCGCCTGTCCAAAGCACGCGCCCCGGCAAGATAATCCACCAAACGGGTTTGTAGGCGGTTCAATTTCAAATCCCAAGATTGTTCTCCTGAAAATAAAACTAAAATATCACCATCACCTTTTAATTCACCAATTTTTTCATCCGTAATCAGAAAATTATTCGCCGCGAATTCGCTTTTCAATTCCGCTAACATCGCCAAATAAAGATCAGCCACGCGCGGTGAAAATCGACTTGCTTTTTCGGCAAATTTTTCCGCCAGCGCTGCTATTTTTTCCTCTTTTTCTGCGGTGGAAATCGGCAAACGATCAGTTAGCGTCGCCACCTCAACAACCTCGCCGAAGCTGGCAAAAGGCATTTTCTTTACCTTGTCGCGATAACTTTGAATTGCCTCAACCTGTTCCAAGGCCACTGCAGTCTTTTCAAAATCACCTCCACCTAACGCCTCGCCACATAAACTCTCAATCGCAGAAGGGTTCTTCTTTACTTCTTCACCTGAAACTCCTGTTTCCGATGTCCGCATTATTTCCGCTTTAAATCCTTCGATCATTATTTTCCTGTTCGATTAATTCTAAAACGGCATACGTAAAACGCTTCTTTTGTTTGTCACTATCAGCAATTAATCCGGCGTAACTGGCGATATTATTCATCTTCAGTCTTCTATTAATACGAGTAATATTCCTTTTGTTTAATCTTTTTCCTTTGCGGAAAATCTGCTGTCCCAAAATCGGTATCCCTTGTTTTATCTTTATTATCTTATCACTTTTGGCATTAAGAGAAAGCTTTAATTTATCACTCAAAAAAGCACTGATTTTTGTGCGTTTTTCCACAGCGGTATCAAAACTTGTCGCCGTCACGATAAAATCATCCCCATAACGCGCATAGCCGGCCACCTTTAAATCTATTTTCACGTAACGATCAAGCTCGTTTAGATAAACATTAGACAGGACTTGACTGGTAATATTCCCGATTGGCAATCCTTTCTCTCCCGGGGCGGAATTAATAATTTCATTTAACAAATAAAGCGCCACGGGGCCGTTAATTTTCCGTCTCAAAATATCTAAAAGTGTTGCTCGGTCGATAGAGTCGAAATACTTGCTAATATCGGCGCGCCACACGAAGCGGATGTTCTTATTCCGGATAAATTTTTGAATTCGCGCCAGTGCGCCATGCAATCCTTTTTTCTTACGGCACGACCAAACATCATAAACAAAACGTTTATCATACAATTTTACCAGATATTCATAAACCATACGTTGGACAACCCTGTCTCGCACTCCCGCCACGCTGATTTTCCTTTTTTTATTATCCGTCACGTAAAAATGACGATAACCGCCATGACGATAAACGCCGTAATGAATTTCTGCGTACAAACTAATCAGTTCTTTTTCCAATTCCAACATAAACAAATCTAGATCTCTCGTCATTCGCTTGCCCCGTTTGAACAAACACCACGCCTTCCATAAGTACGCTATACTAAAATTAATGTCGGAAGAATTATCAGTCATCAATCGCGTTTACGATTTATATAAGATCTTATTGGAACTGCACGCGCATTGCGACAAAAGGTGGCGTTATTCGCTTTGCGTCGTTACCGAGAAAGCTTTGTCCGACTGCTTACGCGAAATCTTAATGGCAAAATATGCCCCTGTACACCTTAAGGCCCCATATATTTTACGCGCTCTCGGTTTACAGGAATTAACCGTTTTAAAACTGCGCCTTTATTTGGAACTCGCGGTGGCGAACGAAACAAAAGTTTTTCAGGCGCAGGCAAAACTGACGGAAGTCGGACGAATGCTGGGTGGTTGGTTAAATTCAGTCCAATCATAAACCCACACCGCGGAACGAACGCCATTGTTCGGATTGCGATTGCGCGAATGATTCCTGTTCAGGTTGACCTTGTGATTGCTACGGTTCCAGTAGAAAAGCGGGACATTGCCGGAAAACCTATTGAGGTCGCGCGTCTGTTCAAGTTTTCGGGTCGCGACCCGAAAACGGGCATTGGTTTGCTTTTTTCATTCCCTCGCCGGAGAATACGCGACGCTCTTTCGTGAGGATTTATGAGTAAAGGGGGGGGCGCAATAAGTTGTTTGTTCGCCCCCCCCCACGAACAACTTTCAACTCTTTTCATCACGCATCCCATGGCAAGCCCGTCCCGAGACGGGTAACTTTCTGCCTAATCTCGTTATACCACGAACGACGAAGGCGCAAGCGAAGCGCTAAGGATCAAGGGCTAAGCTTTTATCCTCACCGCGGAACGAACGCCATAGTACGGAAAGCGATTGCGCGAATGATTCCTGTCCAGGTAGACCTTGTGATAGCCACGGTCCCAGTAGAAAAGCGGGACAAAGCCGGAACCTGGCAGGTAGGCGTTGAGATTATAACAAGCGGAATCTTCTCCGTTGTTATAATCGTCTAAGACGGTGCCTGTTTCTTGGAGACGCTGGAGAGCAAGCGTTAACCAGACTTCGGGAGTGAGACCTTGTTCGCCTTGATACTGCTGATCAGTTTTTAAGGCTTCTTGATATTGCTCCGGAGACTGATTGGCTTCCAGACGTTTTCGGCTGTTGATTGTTTCGTTTGTTCCCTCTCTGGGAAGAGTGAGTTTATCTTCAAGCAAGATTACTTCAAAACCACCTCTTTCTTTCAGGATTTGTTGTTTGATTTTGCCTTGGTGGTTTTCAGGTTCAGATTCATATTCCCTTGGTTCATAGACAAGCGTCCCGTTTATATCAGCATCTTTTAACTGATCCAAGACCCAGACGGGTTCTGCCACATTGAGGTTAATTGGTTCCTTGTTGCCATTGGTAATCTGAAAGAGATTGCCGGCTTGGTGATGGGTTAAGAGAGCTTGTTTATATGTTTCAATCAACTTTGACAGTGGTAATCCCCTAGGGACAATCAACATCCGTTTGAAACCTTGTTCCGCTTTTTGTATAAAGAGTTCTTTGTTCACGCTGATCAATTTACCCAGCTCTTGTTTGGTGGGAAAGGGATACTCTTTGCCGTCGATCGCTTTGATGCCAAGTTCTCCGGTACTGATGGTTTCAATCAGACCGCTTTGCTGAAGCAGTTCTTTTTGATTTTCGTATTGCTTGGGGAGAGCTTCTATTCCTTCGATCTTTAGCG